>JBFMGU010000015.1:0-71074 GCA_040752415.1 Myxococcota bacterium | reverse complement strand
GGGCTGGGGGGGGTGGGGGCCATCCGGAGCCACCAACCTCCCTGGGAACGCAACACGTGGCACAACCACCAACGTCGCCGACGCTAGAAACGACAAAGCAAAACCCACCGTCACCGGGTCCCACAAAGGCCCGGTCCACGACGTCACTCCCACGTCAGAACGGACCGCGCCGCCGCACGAGCACCACTTCCATGGCACCCACGTCAGCTCGCCGGGCGCATTCCACGACGTCACCGTCCACAATGGAAAGACACCACGCGTACACGCCCAGGAACCACGACGGAGAACAGCCCCCGCGAGACCGACGCGCCACCACGGCCGCCGCGCTTCAGAAGCTGCGGATCTCAGGCGCAGGCGGCGGCAACAAGCAACGCAGCGTACCGTCCTTGTCCGGCAGACAGGAGAGCGCCCCGTCGCCACCGTCGCCTTCCGGCAGCTGACACGCCAGCGGCGCCGACGCACACGGCTCCAGCGCCAACGCCGTCCCACCTTCCGCCCCCCGCTCCAAGGACGACGCCAACGTCTCCACCGCGCCCTGCAGCGCCTCCACGGAGACGTCCTGGTCCGTATCCGCCATGACGTAGAGCAGCTCCGGCCCCAACCGCACCACCAGCGCGTAGAGCCGCAGCGTCCCCACCACGCGCGCCAGCGTGGCGGGTTTCTCCTCCCCGAAGATCATCCCCAGGCACGTGCGTTCCGCCGCCGTGGCCACGATGCAGGGAAACAACGCCGCCGTGACCCCACACGCACACAGGTTGCACCCCGTGAGCTGCACGCACGGCGCCAGGCAGCACATGTTGGCGTTGAGGCAGAGGTCGCAGGGTCCGGGCGGGCCCCGGCGTCGCGGTTTCTCGTCGGTGAGCTTGGCGGTGCCGCGCAGCCCCTTCCAGGTGATGCCGGACAGCCGCCGCGCATCCGCGTCCGTCCACACATCCTCCCGCGCCATCCCCTCCCGCGACCACGCCGCCTCCGGCTGGGGCTCCCCCATGGCGCTGTAGCCCGTCTCCGGCGGCAGGGGCCTGGGGCCACCTTCCTGGCCGGGCCTGGGCTCCTCCGCGTAGGGCGACTCCACCACCACCACGGTGAAATACGCCCCCGCCACGCCGGGCAGCGGACCACGCGCGCGGATGGGACCGTCGGCCTCGTCGGCGGCGCCCTCAGGCAGGCTCAACGACCAGCCCCGCGCCACCTCCACGCGCGCCAACCGCCCCACGCCGTCCTGCGCGAGCAGGCGGGTGCCGCCCGACGGGAACAACCCGCACAGGAGGATGAGCCCCGCCCACGGACGCGCGCGCCCCATACGTGACCTGGCGCCCTACTTCTTGCGGCTCTTCTTGCGCGCGGCCTTCTCCGCCTTGCGCTTGGCCTTCTTGGCCTTGTCGCTGGTCTTGCCGCCTTTGGCGCCCACGCTGGTGGTGGCGTAGTAGCCCGGCGGTGGCGCCAACGGACGCGCCGCGCCGGCGCCGGCAAACGGGTCCACGCCGCCAAAGAGCTGCTTGATGTCCATGCCCGGCATGTTGCGCATCTGCGACATCTGCTTGAAGCCGGGGATGCGCTGCAGGAAGCCCGCGTTCTGCCCCAGCGCGCTCATCATCTGCTTCATGGCCTTGAAGCGCATGAGCAGGTCATCCACGTCCTTGGGCGCCCGTCCACAGCCACGCGCAATGCGACGCTTGCGGCTGCTGTCAATGAGCTCCGGCCGCTTGCGCTCCTCCACGGTCATGGACTGCACAATGGACTCAAAGCGCGTGAGCTCCGAGGCATCCACCTGCTGGCCTTCCGGCACGGCCTCACTCATGAACGGGATCTTGTCGACGAGATCCTTGAGCGAGCCCATCTTCTTGACCAGCTTCACCTGCTCCATGAAGTCGATCAGGTTGAACTGACCGCGCATCATGCGCATGGCGTCCTTCTCGGCCTTCTCCTCGTCGACCACGTCCTCGAAGCTCTTGATGAGCCCGACGATGTCGCCCATGCCCAGGATGCGGGAGGCAAGACCCTGGGGCCGGAACTCCTCCAGCTTGTCCAGCGTCTCCCCCATGCCCAGGAACTTGATGGGCTTGCCGGTGACCTCCTTGATGGACAGGGCCGCGCCACCACGCGCGTCGCCGTCCAGCTTGGTCATGATGAAGCCATCCAGCGAGAGGCGGCGGTTGAACTCCGCGGCGGTCTTGACGGCGTCCTGGCCAATCATGGCGTCGCAGACCAGGAAGATGTTGTCCGGCTTGGTGCGGCCCTTGATCTGCTCCAGCTCGGTCATCAGCTCTTCGTCAATGGCCAGTCGCCCGGCGGTGTCGAAGATGACGACGTTGCGCCCGCTCTCCCGCGCCTTCTGCACCGCGCGCTCGCACAGCTCCGGCGGGCTCACCCCAGGCTCACTGTAGACGGGGATGCCCAGCTTCTGACCCAGCGTCTGCAGCTGGTCCACGGCGGCGGGCCGGTAGATGTCCGCGGCCACCAGCATGGGGCGGAACTTCTTGCTCTCCAGGTAGCGCGCCAGCTTTCCGGTGGTGGTGGTCTTTCCGGAGCCCTGCAGACCCACCATCATGATCTTGGCCACGGGCTTGCTGATGGTGATGGACGTGTCCACCGGCCCCATCAGCGCCTCCAGCTCCTCGAAGCAGATGGCGTTGAAGCGGTCCTGGGGCGTCAGCTTCACCCTCTTGCCGGTGGAGTCCTTGACCTCCAGCCCCACCACCTGGCCCAGCGCCTTCTCCTTGACGCGGTCCATGAAGCTCTTGACCACGCCGAGCTCCACGTCGGCCTCCAGGAGGCTCACGCGGATGTCGCGCAGGGCGTCATCAATGGTGGCTTCATCCAGCTCCGCCTTCCCCTGCAGCTTGAGGCGGGCGTTCTTGAACCCCTTGGAAACGGTTTCCAGCATGGCCTGTTGTCCGGTGTTGGTGACGGGAAAGGGGCCGGACTTATGTCATCCGCACCCGACGGACAAGTTGCCGGGAACGCAGGCGGGGCCACGGCATCCCACGCGTGCAGGGAATGGGACCCACCGCAGGCCGGGATCACGACGTCAGCAGCCGCGCATGCAGCCCCGCAGCCTGCGGCTGGTGAGCCGGCGGGCCCGGGCGCGGGCGGCCATGGGCGCGGTCTGCGCGGGACGGGGCGCGGGCATCAGCGTGAACGCATCCGCCCGACGGGCGGGCAGCTCCGCCACCGGCTGCGCGGCCAGCGCGGGCAGCAACGACTCCAGGTGGCGACACCGACGGACCAGCCGCTCCACCAGCGCGTGACGACGCGCCTGCTGCAGCGGGCTGTGCCCTTCCGGGATCTCCAGGAGGAGCCGCCGCAGCATCCCCTGGTAGCGACGGAGCACGCGCGCACACGGATGCCCCGCGGGCAGCGCCATCTCCGCCCGGTCCGCCAGCACGCCCAGCTGACGGATGAACTCCCGCTCCGCCCGACACACCAGCGTGCTGTGCCACACCGCGGCGATGATCCACGTCCCCATCAGCAGCATGGAGAGCGCGGGATGCGCGCTGCACACCAGCGCCACCCCCGCCACCATGGCGCCTTCCATCCGCCAGGAGCGGGCCGGCAACGCGGGAAGCTGGGTGGTGGGCTCCGGCAGCTCCGGCCGGGGAACGCTGATGGCAGCAGGAGTGAAGACGACGGCAGCCACGTGCGGAATGGTACCCGCCACCGCCACGATTTCCAGGGAGAAATGGAGTGGGACGTGTCCCCACCACGCGCGCGCAATGGTGTCGTCGTCCCGGCAGGGGCTCAGCGTCGGGCGGGAGCGGTGGGGCGGGTGCCCGGCGGCAGCGTTGCCAGGTAGGTCTTCATCCGCTGCTGCTGTTGCGCGCGGAGCTGCGTGCACGCCTCCACGGAATCCAACGCCTCCGCCAGGCGCGGGCCCATGGACTCCACGCGGTGCGCCGGGTCGGAGAAGAACGCGCGCAGCTCATCCCGACGGGCCGCGCTGCAGAAACCCGCGCCCGCCATGGGCAGGTACGCCGCGTGCGCCGCGCTCATCCGGCGGGAGAGCGGACCGTGGTTGCGCCTCAGCCACTCCCACGCGCGGTCCCGGGTCTCCACCTCCTCGAACGCGGGCCACATCACGTAGCCCATGTCCTGCACCCGCACCCGCTCGTCGAGCGCGACGGCGAGCGCCTCCTCCATGACCTGCGGGTCGCGCGCCGGCGACATCGACGAGAGCAGCAGCACCCGACGCTCCGGCAGCGTGGCCACGGACGCCTCCTTCATCATGGCGTGCAGCTCCTCCCGCGTGAGCCGGCTGGCCTGCACGGTCATGGCCACGCGCGCAACGTCGGCCGGCACCGCGTTGACGTCCTTGAGCCAGGCGCGGGCCCGCTGCTGCGCCGCCGCCACGTGCGCGGGGTCCTCCGCCAGCCGCGCCATGGCGGAGAGCAACGTGACGCGCAGCTCCCGCGTGCCCTCGTCGTCGCCCGGGCGCACGTCCCAGCCCAGCTCCGAGGCCATGGGACCGAACTGCGCGGCCACCAGCGCGCGGAACGCGGAAAGGTCCGCCTCGTCCACCAGTGCCTCGCGCATGACGTCGTAGCGACTGGCCATGGCGCTCAGCACGTGACGGTTGCGTTCCCCGCGCAGCGTCTCGAACAGCTTGAGGTACGCGTCCACCCCCAGGCTGCCGTGGCGCACCAGCGCCCAGCCGTTGTCGACGAGACCCACGCGCTCCTCCACGCTGAGCTGCGCCGGCGCCGCGGCCACCAGCGCGCCCCAGAGGTTGGCGGGAAGGGTGTAGCGGTAGAAGCCCACCTCACCGGCGTTGGGCAGCACCCAGGCAGGACATTGCCGGGTCTCCAGCGGGAGCGTGGCCGTGCCGTCGCGCGCCAGGCCGCAGGTGGTCCGCAACGCGCCGCTCTCCGTGGGGTAACGCGCGCACACCGGGACCTGCCACGTTGTCGACGGCGCGCTGCCCAGCAGCATGAAGCGCTTCTGCGTCAGGGTCAGCGTGGGGGTGGTCTTGCAGTCGAGCTGGACGTCCAGGACGGGGTGGCCCGCCTGCGGGAACCACGCGTGCGCCACCGGGTGCACCTCCCGTCCGCTGGCCTGCGAGAGCGAGGTGTAGAGGTCATTGGCGGTGGCGTTCTGGTGCGCGTGGGTGGTGAGGTAGTGGCGCAGCCCGCTGCGGAACGCGTCGCGTCCCAGCCACGCCTCCAACATTCCCAGCACGCTGGCGCCCTTGTTGTACGTGATGGTGTCGAAGATCTCCTCGGCGCGCTCCGCGCTCTCCACCGGCGTCTGGATGGCGTGCGTGCTGGGCAGCGCATCCATCCAGAACGCGCGCGCACGTCCGCCCAGCGCCTCCTGTGAGGCTTCCAGGCGCGGGTCGAACACGTCGACAACCTTGCGCGCCATCCAGGTGGCGAACGCCTCATTGAGCCAGAGGTCATCCCACCACGCCATGGTGACGAGATCGCCGAACCACTGGTGCGCGAGCTCATGCGCCACGATGCCCGCCACCCGTCGACGCGCGGCGGTGGGTGCGGTGGCCTTGTCGATGAGCAGCGCCTCCTCGCGGAACGTGACCGCACCCGCGTTCTCCATGGCCCCCGACGCGAACTCCGGCAGCGCAATCATGTCCAGCTTGCCGTACGCGTAGGGAATGCCGAAGTACTCCTCGAGAATCCTCAGCGCCCCGACGGTGGACTCCGCGGCATACCCCGCCAGCGCCGTGCGACCGCGCGGCACCACGATGCGGATGGGCGTGCTCCCCACCTTGCCGGCGTCGACCGCCTCGAACGGACCAATGAGCAACGCCCAGAGATACGTGGGCAGGGGCAGCGTCTCCCGGAACTCCACGCGCTTCAGTCCCTTGCCCACCGGCTTCTCTCCCACGACGGCACCATTGGAGATGGCCATGTGTCGCTCCGGGACGGTGACGGTGAGCTGGAAAGGGACCTTGAACGCCGGCTCGTCAAAGCACGGCGCCATCCTCCGGGCGTCCACCGCCTCGAACTGCGTGGCGACGTAGAAATCCTCTCCCTGCTTCACGCGGTAGATGCCGCGCAGACGGGGGTCCAGCTTGCCCTTGAAGCGGATGGTGAGCTCCGCTTCCCCCGCGGGCAGCTCCTTGGCGGGACGGACCGAGAGAATCTCCCGCTGCTGCTGGAAGCGGGCCCTCCCCGCCGCGCGCTTCCCCGACTTCACGGCCACGTCCAGGACGGTGAGGCCCACGCTGTGCAGGCGGATCTCCGACGTGGCGTTGCTCAACGTCAGCGGGATGACCTGCGTGCCCTGGTAATCTTCGCGCGCGGGGTCCACCTCCAGGCTCAAGGCGTAGCGCTGCGGACGGACCGTGGTGGACAGCCGCTCCTCCGCCGCCAGGACGGGGAGAGGCACCAGGAGCAACGCCGCAGCGACGAGGAAAGCGCGCATGACCACCTCCGAGGGAAACGCGGTCATACCAGGGATGCGCGCACCGCGCCGTCGGCGGCGTGACGGAAACCGCCCGGTGGCCCGGTGACGTCGGAAAACGTGCTGGGCGCGGCATCCTGCCCCTGTGTCCGTCCGTCATCCCGGCGTGGTCCGAGAACCACGACTTCCGTCGGAAACCCGGAGCACGCCGTCGCCACGACGAGGAATCCGCTGTCCATCCGCGGAGTTCACGCCTCTCGTGACGACGGAAGGAACCTCGTCCTCCCGGGCACGTGGATTGCTGCGCCCGACGACATGATTGCCTCCGTGCTCCTCCTTTCCGTCGTCATTTCCGCCGAGCCCTCCAGCGCGGTGCCACGCCTCTCCCTGGATTCCGCCGTGCAGGAGGCGGTGGGCGCTTCTCCCATGCTGCGCGCCGGCCAACACGGGGTGGAGGTGGCGCAACAACGCCAGGCCGCGGCGTCGCGCATCCTGCAGGACAACCCCACCCTGGACCTGCGCGGCGGGCCGGAGGTTCCCAACGTGCTGGATGGGCAGGTCTCCGTGCGACTGGGCCAGGAGTTCGAGGGGCCGTGGCTGCGCAGCGCGCGCATGACCCGCGCCACCCGGGAACGGGACCGGGCGCAGGCGGAGCAGTCGCTGGGCAGGCTGGAGGTGGAGAGGAGCGTGCGCGTGGCATACGCGGTGGCGGCGTGGGCCGACGATCTCCTGGAGGCCAGGCAGATGGCGCTCCAGGACGCGCAGCAGCGCGCCGACGTCATCCGGCAGCAGGTGGGACTGGGACACGCCGCGCCCATGGACCTGCAGACCGCGGAAGCAGACCAGGCGCTGCAAGCCGCGGAGGTGCGGGAAGCGGAGGTGCTCCGGCTGGGCGCGCGCGCGGCGTTGGCGCGGGCCATGGGACGCACCTCGGCGGTGCAGGAGCCGCTGGACCCGCTGCCAACCGAGAGACCTCGTCGGGGAACGTTCACCGCGGCCAATCATCCCGAGGTGATGGTGCTGGCGCGGGACGCGGCGGTGGCGCAGGCCACGGCGTCGGAGATCCGCGCGGAGGCGATACCGAAGGTGAGGACCTTTGTGAGCTACCAGCTCAACCGGAACGGGTTCCCCGCGGTCTACCCCGCGCCCGTGCCTCGCGACGCGCTGTTGGGAGGGACCTATGAGCACCAGCTCGTGGCCTCCGTGGCGTTCCCCATCCCGGTGTTCAACATCAACGGAGCCGAGGCGGCGGAGGCGCGTGCGTTGTCGCGGCAGCGACAGGAGGAGGCCGCGCAGGCCCGGCAGCGCGTGGAGATGGAACGGATCCAGATGGAGGCGCAGGCGGACGCGGCCGCGGCGAGGATCCTGGAGCTGAAGAAGGCGCTGGAGCTGGCGGAGCAGGCACGGCAGTCCGCGCAGGAGGCAAGAGCGGCGGGGCAGTTCTCCCTCGTCGACGAGTTGATGGCCAGGGACCGCGCCCTGAAGGCGAGGCTGGACATGCTGGACGCGCGGCGGGACCTGGCGGATGCGGAGGCGGAGCTGGCGGCGATGGATGCGGTGACGGCGAAGTGAGGGCGGACGATGACGTTGACCCGAACGGCAACGGCCGCCGGTCTCTCGACGAGAAACCGACGGCCGCCCGCACCTCCAGCCACTTCAGAACTGCTGCGTCTCCGTGGACTCCGCGAGCGCCAGCGTGCTGGCCGTCCCGCAGGAAATCACCTCCGCAACCTGGTCAAAGTAGCCCGTCCCCACCTCCCGCTGGTGCCGCGTGGCGGTGTAGCCGTCCTTCTCCGCGGCGAACTCCGCCTGCTGCAGCCGGGTGTACGCGGTCATGCCCTCGTCGCGGTACCCGCGCGCCAGCTCGAACATGCTGTGATTCAACGCGTGGAACCCCGCCAGCGTCACGAACTGGTACTTGTATCCCATGGCGCCAAGCTCACGCTGGAAGCGCGCCACCGTGGCGTCGTCAAGATGCTTCTTCCAGTGGAATGACGGCGAGCAGTTGTACGCCAGCAGCTTCCCCGGGAACTTGGCGTGGATCCCTTCCGCGAACTCCCGCGCCTCCTTCAGGTCCGGCGTGGACGTCTCACACCAGATGATGTCCGCGTACGGCGCATAGGCCAGCCCGCGCGCAATGGCGCACTTGAGGCCGCCCTCCAGCACAAAGAACCCTTCCGCGGTCCGCTTGTTCTTCACGATGAACGGATGATCGAGCGGGTCCACGTCGGACGTGATGAGCCGCGCGCTGTGCGCATCCGTCCGCCCCACCAGCAGCGTGGGCACTCCCATGACGTCGGCGGCCAGCCGCGCGGCAATCAGCGTGCGGATGAATTGGCTGGTGGGCACCAGCACCTTCCCGCCCAGGTGACCGCATTTCTTCTCGCTGGACAGCTGGTCCTCGTAGTGCACGCCCGCCGCGCCCGCCTCGATCAACGACTTCATCAGCTCGAAGGCATTCAGCGGTCCGCCAAAGCCCGCCTCCGCGTCGGCCATGAGCGGCAGGAACCAGTCCCGTTCCTTGCGTCCTTCCGCGTGATCCACCTGGTCCGCGCGCTGCAGCGCCTGGTTGATGCGTCGCACCAGCGTGGGCACGCTGTTGGCCGGGTAGAGGCTCTGGTCCGGGTAGGTATGCCCCGCAACATTGGCATCCGCCGCCACCTGCCAACCGCTCACGTAGATGGACTTCAATCCCGCGCGCGCCATCTGCATGGCCTGGTTGCCACTCACCGCGCCCAGCGCCGCCACGAAGTCCTCCGTGGTGAGCAGCTGCCACAGTCGCCGCGCTCCCATCTCCGCCAGCGTGTGCTGGATGCGGACCGAGCCGCGCAGCCTGTGCACGTCCTCCACCGTGTACGGCCGGGTGATGCCCTCCCAGCGACGGGTGTCGGGGAAGTCCACCGGCGAGCGGTTCTGCGGATTGATGGGTGCACGCCCAGATGATGCGCTGGTCTCTTTCATGACGTGTCTTCCACCCGGCTGGCGCACGGAAGCACTCGCGACGCCGGGTTCATGGCCGCGCGTGCTTGGGACTGCCTCAGAAGCTCAGGGGCGGGAAGCGCGCGCGGTCAGCAGATCATACGCGGGCAACGTCAGGAACTCCTCGAACTCCGACGTGGTGCACAGCTGCTCGAACAGCCGGCACGCATCCGCGAAGCGCTCCCCACCATCGTGGCGCTGCTGGCGGATGGTCTCCATCTCCTCCACCATCACCTTCCCCAGCGCCGCCGGCGTGACCACCATGCCGTTGTCCAGCGGCGCGCGGTGATGGATCCACTGCCACACCTGCGCACGACTGATCTCCGCCGTGGCCGCGTCCTCCATGAGGTTGTAGAGCGGCACACAGCCCTGCCCGCGCAGCCACGCCTCCAGGTACTGGATGCCCACGCGCACGTTGTGACGGAGCCCCGCCTCCGTGCGCGCGCCGCGCGGCACCTGGAGCAGCTCCTCACGCGTCACCGTGACGTCGTCGCGCAGGACCTGGAGCTGGTTCTCGCCGGGCATGTGCTCGTCGAAGATTTGGCGCGCCACGGGCACCAGGCCGGGATGGGCCACCCAGGTTCCGTCGTGGCCGTCCTTCACCTCCCGCAGCTTGTCCGCGCGCACCTTGGCCAGCGCGGCTTCATTGGCCCGCTCGTCGTGGCGGATGGGAATCTGCGCGGCCATCCCGCCCATGGCGTGCGCTCCCCGACGATGACACGTCCGCACCACCAGCTGCGTGTACGCGCGCATGCACGGCTGCTCCATGGTGACCTGCGCGCGGTCCGGCATGACGTGCCCGGGATGTTTCCGCAGCTTCTTGATGGTGCTGAAGATGTAGTCCCAGCGCCCGCAGTTCAGCCCCGCGGAGTGCTCGCGCAGCTCGTAGAGGATCTCATCCATGCGGAACGCCGCGGGCAGCGTCTCGATGAGCACGGTGGCGCGGATGGTCCCGCGCGGGATGCCCTGGGCCGCCTGCGCATACAAGAAGACGTCATTCCACAGCCGCGCCTCCAGGTGGCTCTCCAGCTTGGGGAGGTAGAAATACGGCGCGCGACCGGTCCGCGTGAGGTGGCGCGCGTTGTGGAAGAAGAAGAGACCAAAGTCGAACAGGCTGGCCGGCATGGCGCGACCATCCACCCGCACGTTGCGTTCCGGCAGGTGCCATCCGCGCGGTCGCACCATCAGCGTGGCGACGGAATCCTTGAGGGCATAGACCTTCCCGCCCTCGGGAGCCTGGTAGCGGATGGTGGCGCGCACGGCGTCACGCAGGTTGAGCTGACCTTGCACGTTGTTGTCCCAGGTGGGCGCGTGCGAGTCCTCGAAGTCCGCCATGTACACATTGGCGCCGGAGTTCAGCGCGTTGATGATCATCTTGCGGTCCACCGGGCCGGTGATCTCCACGCGCCGGTTGCGCAGGTCCGCGGGCGGCGCGGCCACCGTCCAGTCACTGGCGCGCAGCTCCGCGGTCTCCGCCAGGAAGTCCGGCCGCTCTCCCGCGTCATACCGGCGTTGCATGTCCCGGCGCTGCAACAGGAGCTCCTCCACCCGCGGCCCAAACCGCCGGGCGAGCTCGACGAGAAACGGCATGGCCTCCGCGGTGAACAGCTCCGCGGGCGCGGGCGCAAGGATCTCCATGCCCGCTGGCGGGCGCAGCGTTGGGGAATGGGCGGTCATGTGGTCCTCACGCGTTTGAACGCGGAACGTGAAGCGCGTTTGCCGGCCTGTCATACCGGCGAGAAACCCCGACCGCAGAACATCCTGCGCGGTGTGCGGGAGCGTGGTGCCACAACGTGGGAACACGCGCGACATCCGACGCCACGCGGAAATGCGCAGCATGGAACGCGTGTTGAGGAAGCGCTGCCAGCGAGTGGCCCAACCGCTGCGGGCTCCGTCTTGAGCTGGCCGCGCCGCAGTGATGGCCCGGGCGCGGCACCTCCCTGCCCTCGTCGTGACGGCTGGTTATAAACGCCGGGATTCCTGCGTTGCGGCGAGACCGTCCGCGTCCGCGCCCCACGCCGCTGTGGCCTCACGCAAGGTGGTTGACGCGGGATCACCGCCACGGAGGACCGCATGACCATCCGCGCCACCGAGCAGCTCAAGCGCGACCACCGCGCCCTGCGCGACCTGTTCAGCGAGTACCTCTCCACGCGCGGCCACGAGCTGCAGCTGCTGCGGGAGATCCGCACACGCCTGGAGCTGCACAGCCAGCTGGAGGAGGAGCTGTTCTATCCCGCGCTGGCGGAGGTGGAGCGCGGACTGGAACGCGTGCAGGCCGCGCAGCGGGATCACCGCGAGGTGCGCGAACTCCTGGACGAGCTGTCCCTGCTGAAGCCCGACGACGAGGCCTTTGACCGCACCATGCGCCAGCTCATCCAGGTGGTGGAAGCGCACGTGGCCCTGGAGGAGAGCGCGTTGTTCCCGGTGGCGCGGGATGACCTGGGCACCGGCCGTCTCGACGAGATGGGCGAGGAGATGGAGCTGCGCAGGCTCACCACGCCGCGCCCGCCCGTCCCTCCCGCGCGCGGCAGCGAGCACCACCCGTAGTGCCCACCCGACGAGGAACAGACCATGCCGTACGTGCAGCTGGGACGAACGCAGGGATTGGGCCAGGCGGAGCACTCCCGCGCGCTGCTGGCGCGTGACCTGGCCGCGGGCGCCATCACCGGGGAGCTTGCCGGCGTGGTGATGATGACGGTGCTGGTGGTGGCCTTTCCCCTGGCCATGGGCCGCAGCCCGCTGGTGCCGCTGCAGGTGATTGGCGCGTTCGTGTTTGGCGACACCGCCACCGAGGCCGCGCACCTCCCCAGCCTGGTGGCGGCGGTGGTGCTGCACCTCATGGGCCCCTCGCTGTTGTGGGGACTGGTGGCGGGCGCGCTGGTGTTTGCGCTCAACGTGCGGCGTTTCCCGTCGCTGCTGCCGCTGGGCCTCATGGTGGGCGTGCTGGCGCAGGTGGTGGACGTGAACATGGTCCTCCCGCCCGCGTTCCAGGCGCTGCACGGGCACAACATCTGGGCGGAGAACATCCCCACGTTCTGGAGCTGGGTGGCGCACGTGGTCTACGGGCTCACGCTCACGCTGCACGCGGTGGTGTTCCGCAGGCTGGGCGCGTACCTGGACTGAGCGCGCACGCCTTCCTTCCCGCAGTGACCCCGTCGTCACGCCTGGTTACATCCCCGGATGAAAGGAGGGAGGTGTCATGATGCAGCGCGAGCCAGGGAAGGAAGTTGGAGCTCCGTCGGTGACGCGGCCCAAGTGGTGGCGTGACGATTACACCTCCGGCTGGGAGCGCGCCAAGGCGGCCATCCGTCGTGACTGGGAGCAGACCAAGCACGACCTGACCGCGGGCAGGAAGGGCGCGGACATCAAGCAGGACGTGGGCGAGACGTTGAAGCAGGCCGCAGGCAAGCCGTCCACGACGTCCGGTCAGGGTTTCTTTGATTTTGACCGGGACGAGGATGCGATCCGTTACGGCTACGGCGCGTCGTCGCAGTACACCGACTACAAGGACTGGGATGACACGCTGGCGGCCAAGCTGAAGACCGAGTGGAACGATCTCAAGACCGGGCGTACCTGGGAGGAGATCAAGGACGCGGTCAAGTACGGCTTCCGTGCGGGACGCAAGAACATCCAGTGAGCCCAACTCCCCCAGAAACTCACCGGGGCTCCGGAAGGTTGCCGGGGCACCGGTGAGTGCCTTCCTTGCGGCCTCGAGGAGAACCACCATGGCCACCTACGGTCAGGACACCTGGAGCATTCCACGCGAGCGCGCGGGGCTGAGCGTCACGCAGCGCTACATGGCACGCGTCTACGGCTACATGACGCTGGGCCTCTTCATCAGCGCGGCCAGCGCCTTTGCCACCATCACCGTTCCCGCCCTGCGCGCGCTGGTCTTCACGCCCTTTGGCGTGGGTGCGTTGATGGTGGCCACGTTGGTGATGGTGTTCGCGTACTCCGCGTTGGCCCACCGCGTCGCCACCGGGACCGCGGCGCTCATGCTGCTCAGCTACGCGGTGCTCAACGGCATGATGCTCTCCGGCGTGTTCCTGGCGTACACCGCCACGTCGATTGTCGGGACGCTGGTGGTGACGGCGGGCATGTTTGGCGCCATGAGCGCGTGGGGCATGGTGGCGCGGCGCGACCTCACGTCGTGGGGAAGCTTTGGGATGATGGGAGTCATTGGCATCATCCTGGCCAGCCTGGTGAACATCTTCCTGCAGAACAACGCGATGGCGTTCATCATCTCCGTCGTGGGCGTCATCGCCTTCGTGGCGCTCACCGCGTATGACACGCAACGCATCCTGCGCGCGCACGAGGCGTCACTGATCGGGAGCCGTGGCAACGTGGAGCGCAGCGCGCTTTCCGGCGCCCTCACGCTCTACCTGGACTTCATCAACCTGTTCCTGATGCTGCTGCGCCTGGGCGGTCACCGTGAGGAATGAGCGCGGCTTGTGACGACGTGGACTCCAGCTCCGCGTTGACCTCCCCCACCACCAGGATGGCAATACCGGTCAGGTAGAGCCACACCATCAGGACGATGACCGCACCCAGGGAACCGTACGTGGCGCTGTAGGTGTCAAAGTACGAGAGGTAGATGCGCAGTCCCACGGAGGCCACGAGCCACAACGCCGCGCCGGCGGTGGCACCGGAGGTGACCCAGCGCCAGCGTCGCTTCCGCGCGGGGGCAAAGTGGTCCACCAGGTTGAACGCCGCCACGACGAAGAACGCGGCCAGCGGCCACTGCAGGAGCTCCCACGCGAAGGTGAACAGCGAGGAGAAGCCCAGGTGCGTGGCCAGCGCGCGCGCAATCCGGCTCCCGTAGAGCGCCAGGACCATGCCGGTGATCATGAAGACGGGAATGGCCACGGTGAGCAGCACCGACGTCACGCGCGCGCGCCACCATCCGCGCGTCTCCCGCACGCCGTAGGCCACGTTCAGCGCGGACTGGATGGCCCGCATGCCGCGCGCCGCGGCCCACACCGTCCCCAGCACGCCCAGGGAGAGCTTCCCACCGCCGGCGCCGGCGGAAATCTCGCGCAGTGTCCCGTCGACGAGGTCCAGCGCGGAGGGCGGCATCACCTGTTGCAGGCGGGTGAAGAGCGCGTCCCGGAGCGCGGTGCCGGTCTCCGCCATCAGCCCGAACAGCGCGGTGATGAAGAGCAGCGCGGGGAACACCGCCAGCAGCAGGTAGTAGCTGAGCTGCGCCGCCCGACCGAAGACGTCATGCGCCTCCGCCCGGCGCCAGATGCGAATGGCGAACGTGAGCCAGGGAGCGGCGCGGGGCGTCATGCGAGGTGGTCGTAGCGCGGATTGGCGGCGCAACAAACGGGTTGCGAGCGCGCAAGGTGACGCGGTGCGCAGAAAAGAAAATGGGGTCCACCCGCGCATGAAGGTGGACCCCGGACCCGTCTCAACCGACAACGACAACCAGGAGGGTTGATGCCCACATTGATAACGACCGCCGATCACCACCGCAACACGGAAGCCCTCAATGGGATCCCGGTCGCACCATCCGCTCGGGCCGGACCCATTGGTCAAACTGCTCGTCGGTGAGGAGGCCCAACGCCTTGGCGGCTTCCCGCAGCGTGATTCCCTCCTGGTGCGCCTTCTTGGCCACGCGCGCGGCGTTGTCGTAGCCAATGTGCGGATTGAGCGCGGTGACCAGCATGAGGCTCTGGTTCATCAACTCCTGGATGCGCGCCCGGTTGGGCGTGATGCCCACCGCGCAATGCTCGTTGAACATGCGCATGCTGTCGGCGAGCAGCCGCGTGGATTGCAGCACGTTGTGGATGATCACCGGCTTGTAGACGTTGAGCTCGAAGTTCCCCTGGCTCCCCGCCACCGTCACCGCGGTGTGGTTGCCCATCACCTGGCAGCACACCATCGTCGCGGCCTCGCTCTGCGTGGGGTTCACCTTTCCCGGCATGATGGAGGACCCGGGCTCATTCTCCGGGATGGAAATCTCGCCCAGCCCGGAGCGCGGCCCGGAAGCCAACCAGCGCACGTCATTGGCCACCTTCATGTACGCGCACGCCAGCGTGTTGAGCGCTCCGGAGAGCATCACCAGCGCCTCATGACCCGCCAGCGCCGCGAACTTGTTGGGCGCGGTCACCAGCGGCAGGCCCGTCTTGCGCGCGAGCCGGTCCGCCATCCTCCGCGCGAACTCGACGTGACTGTTCAGCCCGGTACCCACCGCGGTGCCGCCCACGGCCAGCTGGTAGACCATCGGCAACGTCGTCGTGATGGCGGCCTGGCCCGTCCTCAGCTGCGCCACCCATCCGCTCATCTCCTGGCCCAGCGTCAGCGGTGTGGCGTCCTGCAGGTGCGTGCGGCCGATCTTGATGACGTCATCAAACTGGCGCGCCTTGTCCTCCAGCGTGCCGCACAACGCGTCCACGGCGGGGAGCAGTTCCTCCTGCACGGCCAGCGCGGCGGCCAGGTGCATGACGGTGGGGAAGCTGTCATTGCTGCTCTGCCCGCGGTTGACGTGGTCATTGGGATGCACCGGCGTCTTGCTTCCCAGCACTCCGCCGGCCAGCTCGATGGCGCGGTTGGAGATGACCTCATTGACGTTCATGTTGGTCTGCGTGCCGCTGCCCGTCTGCCACACCACCAGCGGGAAGTGATCGTCGAGGCGGCCGGAGATGACGTCGTCAGCGGCGCGGATGATGAGCTCGGCGATGTCACGGGGGAGCTCAGCCAGCTCCGCGTTGACCTCGGCGGCGGCCTGCTTGAAGAGCCCGTAGGCGCGGAGGAAGACACGCGGGAAACGCTCCTGGCCAATGCGGAAGTTCTGCAGGCTGCGTTGCGTCTGCGCGCCCCAGTAGCGGTCCTCCTCCACGGGGATGCTGCCCATGCTGTCGGTTTCAAGACGGGTGGCCATGACGTTCCTCGTCGTTGAGCTTCCCGGAAAGCGTGCCTCCGGGGTGACCGTCACGTCGAGCGAGGGGAAAGAAAATGGCCGCGGTGCCACCGGGCAGGATTCCCGGTGTTGGAACACCAGGCGCCTTGTCCGGCAGGACCGCGGCCCACCCTCGGCCTCAGGCCGCTCCCTGTTTCACCCGCGGATGACCCAACCCGTCATGCCGCGAGCGCCACATCATGGAATCGTGAAGTTGAGTGTCTCCCTGGGTCCCAGCGGCTGACTGTCATTGCCGGCAAGCATCACCACCACCTCGTGCTCACCCGACGTGAGATCCTGGAAGCTCAGACGCGTGCTGGTGGTGGCAATCACGGGGCCGTCGTCGAGCCGGTATTGCAGGTGGGCCTGCCCCGCGCGCGGATTCTCCTGCACGCTGGCAGGGTCCACGAGCTGCACGCCGCGCAAGGAAACCTCGACGGTGGCGCTCTTGCGCTCCGCGTTCCGCTCCGGCTCCACCAGGCGCGCGTCCAGCCTGCCCGTCGTCTGGGGGTGTCGCTCCGGACCCGTGAACGGCGCGCCGCCCTCCCCCAGCCGACGACGGAGACGCGTGCCATTGGACTCCGCGGGAGCTGGCGCCGTGGTGTCATGCTTGCGACGCTTCTGCTCCTCCGCGCGTGCCGGCTCACCCGGACGGGGGCGGGGCTTGCCGGTGAGCGCGCCGTTCTCGGGCGTGGCGGGTGGGATGACGGGCTCTTCGTCCTTCTTGAGGGAGCTGCTGCCCTTCTGCGCGGGGGCTTGCACCGGTTCCTTCTCGACGGAAGGCACCGGCACGTCCTGCACGTCCGCCAGGGACGGTGACGGGATGCCCAGCGCGCCAAGGAGAACCAGGATGGGAGTCCGCCGCGTGATGTGCATCCGTGGGTCCTTGGGTGGCAATCCGGCGTCACCACGCCGTGCGCGTGGCCCGCGGAGCGCGAACATGTGAGGGGCTCCTTCGTAGGATAACGTCGCAGTTCCGTCGGGCAACCGGCTCCGTGGTGCGCGCGTCAATGCGCTTCCGCCGTGTTTCCCAGGTCCCGGGGGGAATGCGTGGCCATCTCCAGCCACTGGATGATGTCCTGCTGCCAGAGCAGCCCCAGCAGCCTTCCTCCGTCGACCACCGGCATGTGCGCGCTGTCCTGCTCTCCCAGGTCCTTGAGCGCCTGCAACGCATCCTGTCCCCGCTGCGCCACCAGGATCTCGGAGGCCGGCGTCATGATCTCCGCCACCGTCACCATGTCCCAGTGGGCGCGGTTGACCTTGTCCACGTCGGACAGCCCCACCATGCCCAACCAGGTTTCCCCGTCCACCACCGGCATCACGGGGTCCCGCGCGGGCATGAGGTGCTCCCGCACCAGGGTCTGCACGTCCGTGTCCGGCGAGACGGTGGCCAGGTTGGTGCGCATGAGCTCCTCCACCAGCACCTGCTCCAACAGCTCCTGCAGCCGGTTCTGGCGCAACGCCGACGACGCGGCGTTCACCAGGAACCAGCCGATGAACGCGGTCCACATTCCCTGCACCAGCCCGCTGCCCAACAGCGGAATCTCCCGTCCCAACGCCATGACGACGCCACTGCTCAACAGGACGGCGCCAAAAGCCTGCCCGGTCCGCGCGGCGCACCGCGTGGCGAGATGGTGATTGCCGCTGACGGCCCAGAGTCCGGCGCGCAGCACGCGTCCGCCGTCCAGCGGGAATGCGGGCACCATGTTGAAGATGGCGAGGATGACGTTGACCGGCCCCAACCAGGCCAGCAGCGTCGAGACCGGACCCATCTGGCGCACCAGCAGCAGCGTCTCCTCGGTGAGCATCATGGGTTGCGCGTTGAGCCCCAGCGCGGTGCCCATGCAACCCAGTCCCAGCAGCAAGCTGACCACGGGGCCGGCGCTGGCGATGAGCAGCTCCGCGCGCGCGGTGGCGGGCTCCCGCTCGATGTTGGCCATGCCGCCGAAGATGAACAGCGTGATGCGTGGAACCGGGATGCCATGAGCCTTGGCCACCAGCGCATGGCTGAGCTCATGGACCAGCACCGACGAGACGAACAGCACCGCGGCGAAGCTGGACACGAGCCACGTGGTGGTCTCTCCCCAGTCCGGGTGCCACAGCGGAATCACGCCGAGGCCGAGGTTGAACGCCACCATGGCGAAGATGAACACCAGGCTCCAGTCCAGGTGGATGTCGATCCCGCAGATGCGCAGCAGTCGGAAGCCACCGATCATGGAGATGCTCCGTCGTGGGGGCGGGCGGCACGGGGAGTGGGACCCGCGGAAGCCCACGGCAGACCACACGCATGGCGCGGCTGCCTCACCGTCACATCATGCTTTCCGTCGACGTAACGGGGCCGCGCAGCGTGGGCCAGTGCGTACGCTAAGCAGGCCTAACGCCGGTGGTGATTGGCCCTGTCCGCGTTCTCGCCGCGGGGTGCGCCCTCGGCCGGAGTGCTGCTGCGCGGCCGCGCCCGACGGACGGGACGTTTGCGCGTGCTGGGAGGACGGCTTCCGGGCTCCTCGGTCTGCACGGTCTTCTCTCCCGCGGCCCACGGCTTCTCCGTCACCAGGTAGGCCGCACCGCCGCCCACCAGCAGCACCGCCACCACGCCCGCCACCCACCACCAACGCGGCACACCTCGTCGCGCGGGCTGCGCCACCACGAGGTTGCGGTGGAAGGGAACCGGGACCGGACGTTTCTCCCCCGAAGTGGAGGGAACCCCGGCGGGACGAGGCGTGGCCGCGGGGGTGCCGTCGCGCCAGTTGGAGAGCGTCTGGGTCTGCACGCGCTCCGCCTCGCCTTCCTTGGCGGCCTCGTCGGGGAAGGTCTCCAGCATGAGCGCGCTGACCCGCTCCGGGGTCCATTCCTCCTTGAGCTCGGCGGCCACCTCACGCACCGCGGCGGCAAAGGCGTGCGCGTCGCGGAAGCGTTTCTCCAGGTCCGGCGCCAGCGCCTTGTCCACGAGCTTCTGGATGGACGGCGGCGCGTTGACGCCCAGGTCCGCCAGGCGCGGATAGGTGCCGGCGGTGACGTCAAAGAGGAGCTGCGCGGTGTGGCCTTCACGCATGGGCTTCATGGCAATCAGCTCATGGAGCACCACGCCCACGGCGTAGATGTCCGCGCGATGGTCGACGCCCGCCTCCTTCACCATCTCCGGCGCCATGTACGCGGGCTTGCCGCGCAGCGTCCCCACCTCCGTGCGGGAGAGGCGGCTGTTGGCGCGCGCAATGCCAAAGTCTCCCAGCTTCACCACGCCGTTGTACCCGACGAGGATGTTCGACGGGCTGACGTCGCGGTGGATGATGTTCATGGGTCTACCCGCGCTGTCCTTCTTCTGGTGCGCGGCCTTCAGTCCCATCAGCGTCTGGTGGACCACCTCCAGGCAGAAGCCCACCGGCAGGCTCTTGCCGCGCGCGCGAAACGTCTCCTGCACGGAGGCCAGGGAGCGTCCCGCCACGTACTCCATGACGATGTAGTGCGCGCCCTCCTCCTCGCCGAGGTCCAGCACCTGCACCACGTTGGGGTGCGAAATGGTGGAGGCGATCTTGGCCTCGTCGATGAACATGTTGACGAAGGCGCGCTCCCCGGCGAGGTGCGGGAGGATGCGCTTGACGGCCACGGGCTTGGTGAAGCCGGCGGTGCCCACGCTCACGCCGCGCCACACCTGGGCCATGCCGCCCTCACCAATGAGCTGGAGCAGGAGATACCGACCCAGGGCCTGCGGTGGCGAGCCGGCTGGGAGCTCAATGGTCTCGGTCTCGTCCATTGCGCTCCTGGCCCCGGACCCCGACGGTGCGGGAGCGGGCAGACGTGACTGAACGGGCGGGCAGCACCGCGCATGATGCGCCCGTTGCGCGCGGGCTGCAACCGTTGCATCACGGCGGGATGCGAGCATTCGTGACGGGCGGGTCGGGATTTGTGGGGCGCAATCTCATCCGCCAGCTGAAGGACCAGGGTCACGACGTGGCGGCCCTGACGCGGTCGCCCAAGTCCGCCGAAGCGGTGCGTGTGCTGGGCGCGGTTCCCGTCGAGGGTGACCTGGACCAGCAGGACGCCATGGCGCGCGGAATGGCGGGATGTGACGTGGTCTTCCACGCCGCCGCGCACGTGGAGGATTGGGGCCGGCTGGAGGACTTCATGCGCGTGAACGTGGGCGGGACCGAGCGGGTCCTGGCCGCGGCGCGTGCTGCCGGCGTGAAACGCGTGGTGCACGTGGGGACGGAGGCGGTGCTCGTCGACGGGACGCCGCTGGTGCGGGTGGATGAGACGCGCCCGCGACCGCGTCATCCGCTGGGGCTCTACCCGCTGACCAAGGGACTGGCCGAGGAGCGCGTGCTGGCGGCCAATGGCAACGGGCTGGAGACGGTGGTGTGTCGGCCGCGCTTCATCTGGGGCAAGGGGGACACGTCGCTGCTGCCCAAGTTCGTGGAGGCGGTGAAGCGCGGGCAGTTCCGCTGGTTTGACGGCGGGCACTACCTGACCTCCACGTGCCACGTGGCCAACGTGTGCGAGGGGCTCATGGCCGCCGCGGAACGGGGTCGCCCGGGGGAGATCTACTTCCTCACCGACGGGGAGCCGGTGGAGTTCCGCGGTTTCATGACGGCCATGCTGAAGACGCAGGGCGTGGACCCGGGCAACGGGAGCATTCCCCGCTGGCTGGCCTACGCGGCCGCGTCGACGGCGGAAGCGGTGTGGCGCACGTTCCACCTGGCCGGCGCGCCGCCCGTCACCCGCACCGCGGTGCTGCTGGTGGGCGAGGAGGTCACCGTCAGCGATGCCAAGGCTCGACGGGAAATTGGCTACGTGGGTCGCATGACGCGCGAGGAGGGACTGCGGCAGATGGAGCAGCCATGAAGCTGGACACCGCGCGCACGCGCGTCACCGTGCAGACGTGGGCCACCGGCGTGCTGTCCGCCCTGGCGCACGACCTGGTCATCACCGCGGAGCCCCAGTCAGGCTCGGTCTCCGACGGGGACACAGCGACAGTCATCTTCCCCGTCCGCGGACTGCGGGTGGATGGGGTGCTGAAGAAGGGCGCGGTGGACCGCGGGGTGCTGAGTGCGTCGGACCGGGCGAAGATCGAGGAGCGCATCCGGGACGAGGTGTTTGCCGGCGCGCGCGAGGTGCGGGTGACGGCGCGGATGCCCGCGGGCGGTGCGCCCACGTTCACGCTGGAGGCAGGTTCCCGTCGGGCATCGTTCACGGGTCGCGCGCGTCACGACGGAGAAGGGCATGTCACCGGGGAGGTGGAGCTCTCCCTGGCCGCGCTGGGCATTGCCGAGGTGAAAGGTCCGCTGGGCGCCATCAAGGTGAAGGACCGCGTGCTGGTCACGTTTGATGCGTGGTTCACACGGGCGGGCTGAGCGGTTGCGCTATGCTGGCGGCCCATGAACGCACGCACCGCGCTGGTCGCTTCCCTGGCGCTGATGGGTTGCCCGCTCACGTCGTCATCCAACGTGGACGGCGGGCCGGCGCCGTTTGTCTACGCCGAGGATGATGTCTGGACGATGTTCCAAATCCAGGCCAAGGGCACGCACAACAGCTACCACTACCGCGGCGACGCGGACCTGCTCGCGTGGAACTACACGCACGCGCCGCTCGACGAGCAGGCCGAGCGCCAGGGCGTGCGCGCCTTTGAGCTGGACCTGCACTGGATGCCGGACGCGGGCGGCGTGCGCGTGTTCCACATCCCCTACGCAGACCAGGTGAGCACCTGCCTGGACCTGCGCGCGTGCTTCTCCGTGCTGCGCGCGTGGTCGGATGCCCATCCCATGCATCACCCCATGGTCATCCAGATGGAGGCCAAGGGAAACGTCACGCCCGACGTGTACGAGGCCTTCACGCAAGCCGCCGAGGCCATTGCGCGCGAGGTGTGGGGCGAGAAGCTCATCACGCCAGCCATGGTGCAGGGTGACGCGCCCACGCTGGCGGAGGGCGTGCGACGAGGGTGGCCCACGCTGCGCCAGACGCGCGGGAAGGTGCTGCTGGCCTGGGATGACGCCGGTGGGTTCCGTGACTTCTACACGCACGGCGGGCAGGACCTCGACGGACGGCTCATGTTCGTGAACTCGGAGGCGGGGCAGTCCTTCGCGGCCTTCGCGGTGCTTAATGATCCCATCGCGGACCAGGCGAAGATCGTGGCGGCGTTGTCGGCGGGGCTGCTGGTGCGGACGCGGGCGGATGCGGACAGCGTGGAGCCCAGCCAGGGAGACCGGTCACGGCTGCAGGCGGCGCTGGAGTCGGGAGCGCACATCGTGACGACGGACTACCCCGCGCCGGATGGAGGCTGGGATTACTGGGTGGAGATTCCGGGCGGCACGCCCTCAAGGTGCAACCCGGTGACCAGCGGAGGCATGGGACGCGCGTGCACGGCAGAGGCGTTGGAGGACCCGCGCTCACTCTAAGTCGACGCGAAGGCCTGGGACGACCAGCTCTCGCGTCAATCCAGGCGGATCACCGCCACGCCCTCGGGTGAAACCATGCAGCGGAATCCCACATCCGGCGCGCGCCCATCCTCGTAGCTGCGGTTGATGACCTGCGCCGGCTCCTGGCGGTTGCGCCACACCCCGCCCCGCACCACGTACGCGCCCGGGTTGGTGTACCGCGTGGCCGTCCACTCCCAGAGATGTCCCACGTCGGCAATGCCGAACGGGCTCTCCCCGCGCGGCGAGTAGCGCCCCACCGGGATGGTCTTCCTCTCGACGTGACGCTTCCGCCACTCCGGGCTCACGTGCTCCTGGTGGAACGCGGGCCCATGGGGCCACAACCATCCCTGCGTCCCACGCGCCGCCTTCTCCCATTCCTCCTCGACAGGCAGCGACTTCCCCGCCCACGTGGCATACGCCTGCGCATCCGCGTGGGAGACGCCCACCACCGGGTGTTCCTCCAACCCGCGCGGTGCGGACCGCCCGCTCCAGTGCGGTGGCGCGGGGTGCTCCGTCTCGAACAGGAAGCGTTCGTAGTCCGTGTTGGTCACCGGGAAGCGGTCGATGAAGAACTCCGGCAACACCACCGAGCTCGACGGTGAGCCAAAGAGAAACGGCCCCGCCGGGATGCGCACCATCTCCCGCCCGTCGCGCGTGAGGATGACGTGGCCCCGCGGGATTTCCAGGTTGGGTGCGGGACGCGCGGCGGTGAGCGGCACCGGCTGCACCAGGTTCACCACCGTGGTGTCCTGCGTGTCCTCCTTGAGGAACGCCTGCGGGTCCGCACGGACGCTGGGCAGCACCTCCTCCATCCCCACGCTGGCGGAACCGCGCTCCGCCCTCCGGAATTTCACCTCCACCACCGTGGCCATGGCGTCGACGGAAGGTCGCGCGGTCCGCTCCCTGCGCAGCTTGCGCCGCAACCGCTCATGCACCAGCCGACGCGCCTCCCAGCCCTGTCGCTGACGCGGGAACGTTGCCTCCAGGTACGCCTGCAGATCCTCCGCGGTGCGGTGCTCCTCCGCCGCCAGCACCGACTCCACCGCGTTGCCAAAGCGGCCCAGGTCCTGCTCGGTGAGTCGACCGTCGAGGCACGCGGTCACCTGCTCCGCGAACGCACGCGGCACCGCGGGATTGAGCGCGCGGATATCCGGCACCCGCTGACCGCACTGCAGCGCACCCTGTCCGGTCAGACAGCGGAACAACATGTTGGCCAGCCCGTACAGCCCTTCCCGCGAGGGTCCCGCCGCGGCCGCGCGTCCCGGGCCCACCAGCACCGGGAATCCCTCCCACGGCAACACCACGCGTGACGGTGAGAAATGCACCCGCACCAGGTCCTCCGCCCCGGCGCTGTCCAGCGCGTGCATGGCGTTCACCATGCAGATGGCCAGCATCATCACCACGCCCGGCGGCGGCGGTGCCTGTCCCGCCGTCACGGCATCCAGCAGCTGCTGCACCGTCAGGCCGGGCACGTACGCGTACGCCAGGTACGGCACCTCCCCCACCATCCCGCTGTCCACCACGCGCGGCAGCGACGCATCCGCCCCCAGCGAGCGCCAGCCCACCTCACGTTCCATCTCCCGCAGCCGCGCGCGCCGGCGGGTCACCCACAGCGGCACCCGGCGCACCACCACGTGCGCGTCGGAGTCCCTCAGGTCCAGCCCCACGCCCAGCCAGGACTCCGCACCCTCGGCGTCCAGCTGCTCGAGCAGGAGATAACGGCCAAAGATTTCCTGGACGTTGCGCAAGGCTTCCTGCCACTCCCCCGCCCGGGTCCGACTCCGACTAGCGAAGTGTGGGGGCGACCGCCAGCGGGGTCAACAGCGTTCCGCGGCGTCGGGTCTGCGCAGAAACACCGCGGCCCCACGCCGACAGAGCTGGTCGGGACGTGGGGCCGGAGGTGGCATCCGCAATGTGGCGAGGATCACTCCGCCGAGATGCGCGTGCCCTCGTAGCTGTACTCGAAGTCCGCGTTGTACTCGCGCACCTTGCTGCCGTTGCTGAAGGTGACCTCCAGGTAATTGCCGCTGGCCTCCAGCGTGATCTCGCGCGGCTGGCCGGTCTTGGTCACGGTCAGGTCGCTGAAGGTGTAGGTCTGCACCAGCTCCGTCTGCACAATGGTGCCGCCCGTCTGCGTCACCTCATCCCGCGTGCGACGCGTACAGGTCACGTCCCCGCCCAGCTTGAGCTCCTGCGGTCCCTGCACGCTCACCGGCAGGTCGCACTCCAGGCCGAACACCACCGCGCCACCCTCGTCGTTGTCCTCGATGATGATGACCAGGTCGCGCTCCTCCTCGGTGTCGTGCTGCTGGCTCGCCGTGCCGCCGCCCAGGAAGGTGGTCTCACGACCCTTCAGCACGCGCTTGATCAAGCCGCCGTACTCACCCTGCATGCCGTTGGTCCCGTCCAGCGGGAACGTGGTGAAGATCCAGCAGCCCGTGGTGAGCAACGAGAGGAGGGAAACTCCGAGACCCAGCTTGATCCTGTTCATGGCACTCGCTCCGCGCCGTCGTGGGCCGCCGGAAAGGGGCCTGGCGCCGTGGGAAGCGGGTTGGTAGGTGCGGGGCGCATCCGCTGTCAAGGCGGGTGACGCAGGACGTCAAGCCCGCGGTTTCGCTCGGGTTCCCCGGGGCGCACGCGGTTCGCGCACCGGCCCGTCGGCAACGTGGAGCGCGTCTGCCGCACCGCGCCGAAGCCCGCCCAAGCCCAGGCTTGACACCGGAGCGCCCCTGCCTGACTCATGCGCGCCCCGGGCGGGAACGGCGAGGAGACCATGGACCCTTCATTCCTCAAGCACCTGGCCACGGAGACGGACAAGCTCCGGGAAGCCGGCCTCTACAAGTCCGAGCGCGTCATCACCAGCCAGCAGTCCGCCGTCATCAAGGTCTCCGACGGGCGTGAGGTCATCAACTTCTGCGCCAACAACTACCTGGGCCTGGCCAACCACCCCGCGCTCATCGAGGCGGCCGCCGCGGGAGTGCGCAAGCACGGCTTTGGCATGGCCAGCGTACGCTTCATCTGTGGCACGCAGGACGTGCACAAGGAGCTGGAGCGACGCATCAGCGGCTTTTTGCAGACGGAAGACACCATCCTCTACTCGTCGTGCTTTGACGCCAACGGCGGCCTGTTCGAGACGTTGATGGGTGAGGAGGACGCCATCATCTCCGACGCGCTCAACCACGCGTCCATCATTGACGGCATCCGGCTCTCCAAGGCGCGTCGCCTGCGCTACGCAAACAACGACATGAAGGAGCTGGAGGAGCGCCTCAAGGAAGCCAGCGACGCGCGGTTCCGCCTGGTGGCCACCGACGGCGTGTTCTCCATGGACGGCATCATTGCCAACCTGCAGGCCATCTGCGACCTGGCGGAGAAGTACCGCGCGCTGGTGATGGTGGACGACAGCCACGCCGTGGGCTTCGTGGGCAACAACGGACGCGGCACGCCGGAGTACTGCGGGGTGATGGGCCGGGTGGACATCATCACCGGCACGCTGGGCAAGGCGCTGGGTGGCGCGGCGGGCGGCTACACGTCGGGGCGCAAGGAGATTGTGGAGTGGTTGCGACAGCGCAGCCGCCCCTACCTGTTCTCCAACACGCTGGCGCCGGTGATTGCCGCCACGTCGCTCACGGTGCTGGACATGCTGGAGTCCGGCGACGAGCTGCGCGTCAAGCTGCGGCAGAACGCGCAACGCTTCCGCGCGGGCATGGAGAAGGCGGGCTTCAAGCTCATCCCCGGTGAGCACCCCATCATCCCGGTGATGCTGGGCGACGCCAAGGTGGCGAGCGAGATGGCCACGCGCCTGCTGGACGAGGGCATCTACGTCATTGGTTTCAGCTACCCGGTGGTGCCCATGGGACAGGCGCGCATCCGCACGCAGATGTCCGCGGCGCATCAACCCGAGCACATTGACCGCGCGGTTGCGGCCTTCACCAAGGTCGGGCGCGCCATGAAGGTTGTTCCATGAAAGCGCTCGTCAAGGCCAAGCGTGAGCCCGGCATCTGGATGGAGGACGTCCCGCGTCCGGAGATCGGCCCCAATGACGTCCTCATCAAGGTCCGCAAGACCTCCATCTGCGGCACGGACATCCACATCTACAACTGGGATGAGTGGAGCCAGCGCACCATCCCCGTGCCCATGCACGTGGGCCATGAGTTCGTGGGGGAGATTGCCGAGGTGGGCAGCCACGTGCAGGGCTTCCAGAAGGGTGACCGCGTCTCCGGCGAGGGGCATCTCACCTGTGGGCATTGTCGCAACTGCCGCGCGGGCAAGCGTCACCTGTGTCGCAACACGGTGGGCGTGGGAGTGAACCGCCCGGGCTGCTTTGCGGAGTACCTGGCCATCCCCGCGTCCAACGCGTTCAAGCTCCCCGACGACGTTCCCGACGAGATTGCCAGCTTCCTGGACCCGCTGGGCAACGCCGTGCACACCGCGCTCTCGTTCGAGCTGGTGGGCGAGGACGTGCTCATCACCGGCGCCGGCCCCATTGGCATCATGGCGGTGGCCATCTGCAAGCACGTGGGCGCGCGGCACGTGGTCATCACCGACGTCAACGACTACCGCCTGGAGTTGGCGCGGAAGATGGGCGCCACGCGCGCGGTGAACATCAAGCAGACCACGCTGGACGAGGTCATGCGCGACCTGCACATGACGGAAGGCTTTGACGTGGGCCTGGAGATGAGCGGCAACACCGAGGCGTTCAAGGGGATGCTGAAGGCGATGAACCACGGTGGTCGCGTGGCGTTGCTGGGCATTCCGCCGACGGAAGCGGCCATTGACTGGAACCAGGTCATCTTCAAGGGCCTCATCCTCAAGGGCATCTACGGCCGCGAGATGTTCGAGACCTGGTACAAGATGGTGGCCATGCTGCAGACCGGCCTGGACATCCGCCCCGTGCTCACGCACCAGTTCCCCGTCGCTGACTTCCAGGAGGCCTTCGAGGTCATGCGCAGCGGCAAGAGCGGCAAGGTGGTGCTGGACTGGCGCGCCTGAGCGCCGCTCCGTGAGCATCCCTTCCCTGCGTGAGCTGTTCCGGATGTGGGCGCTCACCGCGCTCGTCTTCGTCGTGGCCGCCATGGGCCTGGCGTACCGGCACGGTGAGCTGCGCAGTCGACTTGTCGAGCAGGGAGACACGGTGCCCGCGCGGTTCCTCCGCTGGGAGGAAGGTGAGGGGGCACGCGGCGCCTGTCGTTACGCGGTGTACGCGTACACCACGACGCAGGGAGAAACGCTGGAAGGCCGCCACGGCTGCTTCACCCCGCGGGACGCCCCGCCCACGCACGTGACCTACCTGCCCAACGAGCCCCGGGTGCAGCTGCCTGACGTCGTCGGCGGCTCACGGGTGATGGACACGCTGCTGACGGGGCTCATGGCAATGCTGGGCGCGCTGAGCCTGCTGGGCTTTGCGGCGGGGGCTCGGGCGTTGGTGCTGTGGGCCACGCGTCGGCCGGGGTGAGCATCACGTCCAAGCCCGTGCCTAAGCGCTCCTGAAGCCAGCACGATGGTTCTCTAACTTGCACGATGTGACCCGTGTGGCGGCCCTCCGCGACGAGGATGGCGCGCCGGCAAGGAGCATCCCTCATGCAGAAGCACGGCCTCCGCCAGCTCACCGTCCTGGGCGCGGCGTTGCTCATGTCCCTGGACGCGCTCGCCGACCAACAGCTCCCCCTTGACCAGCGCAAGTGGGAGGAGGAGGTGGTGCAGAACCGATACCCGCTGCAGCCCTACCCCGGCTCCGGCACGCCCGCCTCCAACGCGCGCACCGAGCAGGTCCACCTGGGCTTTGCCGACCAGGACGCGCAGTTCTGGGAGGACCGCATGGGCGCACGCGCGCCAAAGCGGGGGAAGGCCGGACGCTACGGGTTCACCACCGTGCAGGAGACCAACAAGCTGCGACAAGGCGCCGCGGGGACCGGCGTGATCAGCGTCTACGTCGACGACGTGGCGGGGGGCGCGCAGGACAACACGGTGAAGGTGCGTGTGAAGTACACCAACGTGGAGCTGGTGGAGCCCGAGCGGACCAACCACGAGTACATGATCGGCAAGGGCCACCTCGTCTACCAGCTGGACGACCGCGCGCCGATCATCACCGCCGACCCGACGCTGGAGCTCGAGGGCGTGGCCCCCGGGAAGCACGTGCTGGTGGTGGCGCTCTCCGCTGGCGACGGAACACCGCTGGGCGCCTGGCAGCGCGTGGACTTCGAGGTGCCGTGATGCCCCACCGCTGACGACGACGCGGACATCCGCACCACCTGCCACCCACGTCAACGCGACGTTACAACACGGCATCAACGGGGCATCCGTGATGCGCGGAGTGTTGGTCCTGGTGCTGGTGGTGGGCCTGGCCGGTGGGGCGCAGGCGCAGGGGATGAGGTTGGGCCAGGATGCGGAGGACCTGGCGTGGTCGGAGCGCAGTGCGGACCTGCTGCGCGTGGGTCCCGACGTGGTGGCGGGGACCACGGTGGGCATGGCGCTGGGCAGCGCGGTGACGTTGGTGGAGGCCGCCGCGTTGCTCTCCCTGGTGCTGGCGCTGGTGGCGCCGCTGGCGCAGGACCCCACGGGCTGGGGCGCGGTGGTGGTGGCGCTGGTGCTGGCTGCCTCTGCCACCGCCATGGCGCCCATGCTGGCTGTCCAGGTCCCGCTCTGGGATGCCGTGGGATTCATCCTGGGAACCGGTTTGTCGACGGGGCTGCGCACCTGGCTGACGTTGATGCACGCCACCGCGAGCATGATGGGGCCGCAGCCGCGCGTGTGGTGGGAGCTGCTCATGACGCCGGTGCAGGCCCTGGTGGCGGCGCTTCCCGTGGCGGTGGCGGGGACCGTGGCGGTGATGTTGGCCGGAGCGCCCCTGCCCCTGCTGCTCTACTTCTCCACGACGAGGGGACTGCAGGATGTGCCCACTCCCCTCCCCGCCCTGGCGTTGTTCTCCGGCTCCGGGCTCTGCATCCTGGCGCTGGCCATCCACGCGGCGCTGGCGTTGGGGTTGCGGCCCGCGGCCTTCGCGCTGGTTCGCGTCATGGCCAACACGGCATGGGACCTGGCGTGGCGCAACGAATCCACTGCGTCCGACGGGAAATGAACGCAAGGGATGCGGGTGCTCGACGTCATCACACCGGGGACCCGTTGGCACGCGTGACGCATGACCGGCAGGCAAGGAGGCTGCCATGGGCATGCATCTGGTGGTGGGTGTCGACGGGAGCGAGCACTCCAGGCGGGCACTGGACCTGGCGCGGGACATGGCGCGAAAGATGGACGGCGCGCTGACGTTGGTGAGCACGTACGAGATGCCCACCTTCCCCATCCAGGACTACGGGCTGACGGCGGAGCGGGTGCGGCAACAGGAGTTGGAGCGCATCCACGACATGCTGCTCTCCCTGGCGGAGGAGATGCGGGACGTCCCGGTGACCACGGTGCTGGAGACCGGGGACCCCGCGGAGGTGCTGTGTCGACTCGCGGTGGAGCGCGGAGCGGACCTGGTGGTGGTGGGCAGCCGCGGGCTTGGACGCTTCCGCGCCATGCTGGTGGGGTCCGTGAGCCGCCGCGTGGTGGAAATGAGCTCCAAGCCGGTGCTGGTGGTGCGCGAATGAACACGCTGCCGGCGGGGGATGGGACCCGTACAACCCTCCGACGTGGGAGGAGCACCATGAAGCAGGCGCGGGATGTCATGGACCGCAACCCCGCCACCGTGGGTCCCGAATCCACGGTGGAGCAGCTGGGACGACTGCTGCTGGAGCGAAACCTGGATGGCGCGTGCGTCGTCGAGGATGGGCGCCTGGTGGGCGTGGCCACGGCCATGGACATCATGTTCAAGGAGCGGAAGCTCCACCTGCCCACCTTCCTGGTATTCATGGACGCGGCCATCCCGCTGGGCGAGTCCCACGTGCGCGAACAGCTGCGGAAGACGCTGGGCGGAAGGGTGGCGGACGTCATGACCCAGCCCGCCATCACGGTGACGCCGGGCGCGTCGCTGCAGGAGGTGGCGACGTTGATGGTGGACAAACACCTCACGGTGCTGCCGGTGGTGGAGGACGGAAAGCTGCTTGGCGCCGTCACGAAGCAGGCGATGCTGCGCGCAACGCTCGAAGCGGCGTAGACCGCGACGAAATCACACGAATCGACAACGAACGTTGACGGCGACGTGGACGCGGCGTGGAGCGTCCGCTCGGGTTGCCTTGGAACTCCGCGAAGGAGCTCCGCCGAGGCACGCGTTCCGCCGACGGACGGTCAAGCCGGGCAGGGGCACGGGCACGGGCAGGGGAAGGAACGACCGGGGCAGCGGGATGTGGGCGTCAGCGACGTCGAGCGCGACCGGCTCATAGCTTCAGCACCGCCGACCGCACCTCCCCCGTCACGGAATCCTTCGCGTGCAGCGTCACCTTCCGCTCGCCCCCGGACGTCTTGCTCGTCACCACCATCACCGGGAGGTGCACGCTGCCAAACGGCTCCAGCGTGGGAGCGGGCGTGGGAAGGATGACCTGCGCACCCTCGGGAGCGTCCAGGGAGAGCTGGTAGGTCCGGGCCTCCGCCGTCTTGCTGTTGAGATGCACCACCATCCGGTGCACCACCTGCTCACCCTGCACCGTCCTCGGCGCGGCCTGGGCCCACAGGAGATTCGCCTCGAACGCCTTGCGGTGGTTCACCGCCAGCGTCAACGCCGTCAGCCCCGCCAGACCCGCCACGATGTAGCCGTACACACGCGGGCGCCAGAATTGCCGCTTGGCATGCTCCAGTCCGGCCAAGGAGTCATACCGGATGAGTCCCGTGGGCTTGCCAATCTTGACCATCACCTCGTTGCAGGCATCCACACAGTGCGCGCACGCAATGCACTCCATCTGCATACCGTTGCGGATATCAATTCCCGTCGGACAGGCCTGCACGCACATGCGGCAGTCCACACAATCCCCGTGGGCCTCGCCCTTCAGCTTGCCGCGCGGCTCGCCACGGAGCGCGTCGTAACCCACGGTGACCGTGTCCCGGTCCACCAGCACCGACTGCATGCGACCATAGGGACATAGCACCAGGCAGAACTGCTCCCGAAACCAGCCGAAGTTGAAATAGAGCAACCCCGTGATGGCCATGACCCAGGCAAACGGCGTGGGATTCTCCAGGGGAGAGCGCTGCATCATTTCCAGCACGTCCTCCGCGGTGGCGAAGTACGCCAGGAACACGTGCGCAATCAGCAGGGACACCAGCACGAAAAGCACGTGCTTGAGCGCCTTGCGGGCCACGCGCTCCGCCGTCCAAGGTCCCTGCTCCCGCGCCTGGCGCTCCCGCGCGGTTCCCTCCACCAGCCGCTCCAGCTTCCGGTACACGCCGTCAATGTAGACGGTCTGCGGGCACGCGTAGCCGCACCACACCCGCCCCACCAGCGCGCTCAACACCACCAGCGAGAAGGCAAACCCGCTGATGATGAAGAACACCAGGTAGAAGTCCGTGGAATTGAACGTGAGACCAAACAGGTAGAAACGACGCTGCGGGATGTCTATCCACACTGCCGGGTGCCCGCCCACCGGGACCCAGGGCAGTGCGGCATAGAACAGGATCAGCGCCGGATAGAGCCACTGTTGTAGCCGCGTATAGCGCCCGTTCGTCTCCTTGGGATGGATTCGGGCTCGGGTCCCGTCGGGACGGAGGGCGCGACTGCTGGGTGCGGTGGTGGGCGGAACGGTGGCATCCATCTTTCAACTCAGAGGGACGTGGTCTTCCCCGGCGCGGCCGGCTGAGCCTCCCCCTCTGGCGGCTTGCCGGGAATGTTCTTGTCTTTCAGGCTCAACACGTACGCGGTGACCTGCGTGACCTTCTCCGTGCCCAGCACCGCCTTCCACGCCGGCATTCCCTTGAGCGGGTAGCCGTTGGCAATGCTGGTGTGGATGCTCACCGGGTCACCGTTGTGCAGCCAGAAGCTGTCGGTGAGGTTGGGTCCAATCTTCCCCTCACCGGCGTTGCCATGACACGCCGCGCAGTTGGCGGCGAAGATCTGCGCGCCCTGCTGCGCTTCCGGTCCGGAGGCCGCGGCCAGGAGCACGTCGGGCTTGACGTTGTCACCGCCGCCCGCGGGCTGCTTCTGCTTCACGGTCTCCTGGTACGCCGCGAATTCCTGCGCGGGGCTCTGACCAATCTGCCAGACGTGGAAGTACTGCCAGTACCCGTAGGCGAAGATGATCGCCCCGAAAAAGGTGGCGAGCCACCAGTTGGGGAGCTGGTTGTCCTCCTCCACGATTCCGTCGACTTCCTGGTGGACGCGGTTCTCAGTCATGGCTTCCTCCGATGATGCCGCGGGTGGCAAGGGGCTCGTCCTGGAGCGGTAGGGACGCCATCCGCGTTTGTTGCTCGTTCTTGCCCGGGGTCCGGAGCACACGCACCACGACACCCAGGAACACGCACATGAAGATGATCAGCGCCGCAATCGGGAGATGCAGCACGGAGCTCTGCTGGTAGAACCAGGCGTACATCACGGCACCCCCTGCATGGACACCACGTTCTTCTTGTCGTCGGTGGCCGGCACGCCGGGCTTGCCCAGCCGCTGCATGTACGCAATCAGCGCGGTGAGCTCCGAGTCCCAGCGCAGGTTCACGTTGCCCTTGGCCAGGTCCGCCACGATCTCACGCGCTTGCTGTTCCAGGTCGGCGTTGGCCTCCGCCACCTGCGCCGTCGTGTACGGCACACCCAGCGTCTTCATGGCGCGCACCTTCACCACCGTGTCCTCCACGGCCAGCGGCGCATCCGCCATCCACGCGTAGCCCGGCATGTTGCTGCCCGGGGAGATGGCGCGCGGATCCTTGAAGTGCTCGTAGTGCCAGAGGTTGGGATACTTGCCGCCCACGCGCGCCAGGTCGGGGCCGGTACGCTTGCTGCCCCACTGGAACGGGTGATCGTAGAAGCTCTCCTCGGGCGCGGAGGGCTCGCCGTAGCGCGCGGCGTCGCCGGGCAGCGGGCGAATCATCTGGCTGTGGCAGTTGTAGCAACCCTCCCGCACGTAGATGTCGCGGCCATGCAGCTCCAGCGCGCGGTACGGCGTCACCGGCTTGCTGCCCTCCGCCAACTTCTGCCCGGTGACAATGGTGGGCACCAGCTCCGCCACACCACCCACCAGCACCGCAATGAGCACCAGCGCGGTGAACACCAGCGGCCGACCCTCCATCAGCTGGTGCCAACGCTGCTCCTTCTCGTCGCTGTCAAAGCTGTGGGTCATGTACACGTAGGCCACCAGCGCCAGACCCAGCACCGTGGCAATCACGTTGTTGAGCACGTTGGTGACGCCCAGCAGCGCCAGCACCACCAGGCCCGCCACCGAGAGGACCACCGGCTTGCCCACGAGCAGACGCGCACCACCGCGCTGCACGCCCACGCGCTCCTCCACCACCTGCACCGTCACGTCCACCGGCGCGCCGGCGCGCATGGTCTTCACCAGGTTCACCACCATCACGATGAAGCCGACGAGGTACAGCGTCCCGCCGAGCATGCGCGTGATGTAGAGCGGGCGGATGGGCGTCAGCGTCTCAATGAAGCTGGGATAGGACAGCGCTCCGTCGGGATTGATGGCCTTCCACATGAGGCCCTGGCTGATGCCACTGACCCACATGGAGGTCATGTAGATGACAATGCCCAGCGTCCCCATCCAGAAGTGCGCGTTGGCCATGGACTGCGAGTGCAGCGGCTTGCCGTAGAGCCTGGGCACCAACCAGTAGAGCATGCCGGCGGCCATGAAGCCGTTCCAGCCCAGCGCGCCACCGTGCACGTGCGCCACAATCCAATCCGTGTAGTGCGCCAGCGCGCTCACGCTCTTGATGGAGAGCAGCGGTCCTTCGAACGTGCTCATGCCGTAGAAGGTGAGACCCGCCACGAAGAACTTGATGACCGGGTCCGTGCGCAGCTTGCCCCACGCACCACGCAGCGTGAGCAGGCCGTTCAACATGCCGCCCCACGACGGAGCCCACAGCATCAGGCTGAAGATCATGCCCAGCGTCTGCGCCCAGTCAGGGAGCGCGGTGTAGAGCAGGTGATGCGGACCCGCCCAGATGTACAGGAACACCAGCGCCCAGAAATGGACGATGGAGAGGCGGTAGCTGTAGACCGGCCGCTCCGCCGCCTTGGGCATGAAGTAGTACATGATGCCGAGGATGGGCGTGGTGAGGAAGAACGCCACCGCGTTGTGTCCGTACCACCACTGCACCAACGCATCCTGCACGCCGGAGAACAGCGAGTAGCTCTTGAGCGCCAGCACCGGCAGCGCCAGGTTGTTGACGATGTAGAGCACCGCCACCGTGATGATGGTGCTGATGTAGAACCATAGCGCCACGTAGAGGTTCTTCTCCCGACGCACCGCCAGCGCCCAGAAGAAGTTGATGGCGAAGATGACCCACACCGCCGTGACCGCCAGGTCAATGGGCCACTCCAGCTCCGCGTACTCCTTCCCCTGCGTGAAGCCGAAGGGAAGCGTCAGCGCCGCGGAGACAATGATGGCCTGCCAGCCCCAGAAGTGCGCCAGGCTCAAGCCGCGTGACGGCATGGGCGTCTTCAGGAGTCGCTGCGTGGAGTAGTACACGCCGGCAAACATCATGTTCCCGACGAACGCGAAGATTGCCGCGTTGGTGTGCAGCGGACGCAAGCGGCCATAGGCGGTGAATGGCAAGCCCAGGTTCAGCTCCGGGAATGCCAGCTGGGACGCCACAATGACGCCCAGCAACAGCGCCACCACGCCCCAGAGCATGGTCGCTTTGATGAACTTCCTGACGACGTCATCGTCATAGGTGATGGACACTGTGTTCATGTCTTCTCCGACGTAATTTCCTGCGCTTCCGCGCGGGGGGATTCCGAATCCGTCATGGGCAGCAGGGCCAGGCGGTCCGCGTGCTGGTGATCCTTGCGTGCCATGCTGTGACCGAAGAGCAAGAGCGATGCCGCCACCAGCATCAGGCTCACAAACACCATGAGCGGGACGATGTTCATGCAGTCACCGGTGCCGCGGCGGTGGCCAGCTCCGCGTCCTTCCCGGAGCGGGAGGACGCCAGCGTGGTGCCACGCACGGCGTAGACAAGGATGAAGATGGAGCTGGCGGGCATGGCCACCGCGGCAATCAACGGCGTCACCACGCCCGCCAGGCACAGGCTGACGGCGAGGACGTTGTAGCTCAGCGCCACGTTGCGGATGTTCCGCGTGACCCGTTGCAGTTGCCGCGCAGCGTCCAGCACGGTGCGCACGCAACCGATGCCAGGCGTCAGGTAGTAGAAGTCGGTGACGCAGCTCAGCGCGGGGTGGTCCACGGCGGGCGTGCCGCTGCAGAGCGCTTCCCGGAAACCGGGCCGGTCATTGACGCCGTCGCCAATGAAGAGCGTGTCCGACGCGGAGGAATGGGCCTGGAGCCACTCCGCCTTGCCCTGCGGAGACAGTCCACCCACGGCGGCGCGGGCGGGAAGGTTGAGCGCGCGCGCCACGTCGTCCACGCGCTCGGGGGCGTCACCGCTCAGCACCACCACGTCGTGACCGCCGCGGCGCAACGCATCCAGCTCCACGCGCGCGTCCCAGCGCAGCGTCTCCTGCAGGCGGAAGCGCGCCACCACCGCCAGGTCCACGGAGAGCCACACGCCCTCGTCGGAGCTCTGCACCCCACCGGTCCAGGACGGAAGGCCCAGGCGCACCAGGCGTCCCTGCGCGTCCCGCGCCTCCAGCCCAAGGCCGGGCCGCTCCACGACGGAAACGGAGGCGTCGAAGCGTGCGTGCGCGGCGGGGATGGCCTGGTGCACCGCACGGCTGCGGGGGTGCGAGCTGCGCGCGGTCATGTTGTACAGCAGGGTCTGCAACGCCGGGCTCAACGACGTGAGCTCCTGCGGATTGGCGAGTCGCAGCGCGCCCAGCGTCAACGTGCCGGTCTTGTCAAAGGCCACGCGACGCACGCGCACCGCGCGGTCCATGAACGACGGGTTGCAGACAAAGAGCCCACGCTGGCGCAACGCCGCGGCCATGCGCTGCCATGCCAGCGGAATGGCCAGCCCCAGCGCGCACGGACAGGTCACCACCAGCAGGCTCGTCGTCACCTCGACCGCGCGCTCCACGCCGGAGGGCAACCACAGCAGGAAGCCCAGCATCCCCAGCGTGAGCACCGCGGGCACGTAGATGCGCGTCAGGCGCTGCAGCAGCATGGGGTCATCCGCGCTCTCCTGCTCCTGCGGCGGACGGGACAGCAACGGAAGCAGGGAGGAGTCGCGGAAGTCCACGTCCAGCACCACCAACGCGGCGCGGTCGTGCGCGTTGAAGGAGCCCGCGGGGACGGTCTGTCCGGGGTTGAAGCTGCGCGGGATGGACTCACCGTTGATCCAGTCCAGGGAGAAGCTGGCGCCCTCGTCAACGAGGATGCCGTCCGCCACCAGGAGCCCACCCGGCGGAACCACCACGGTGTCGCCGCGCGTGAGCTTCTCCGCGGCCACCGTCTCCACGCGCCCCTCGCGCACCCGACGCGCCAGCAGCCCTTCCACGCCGTCATTGGCCAGCAGCCTCCGACGGTTCTGCTCCAACACCCGCTCCTGCAGCCACCGCCCCACGAGCATCAGCGTGGTGAAGGTGTTGAGCGTGTCAAAGTAGGAGAACGTGTCCGGCCGCGTCACGAAGACGTGGAGCGAGCCGGCGAAGGCCAACGAAAGCCCTAATGCGATGGGAAGGTCGAAGGGAATGATGCGCTGGCGCAGGCTCAGGTAGCTGCGCGAGAAGAACTCCCAGCCACCAATGAGCAGCACGCCCACGCTGAGCGCCAGGTTCAACCAGCGCATCAGGTGGAAGACCTCGCCGTCGGACGGGGTCATGCCCACGTAGTGCGCAATGGTGAACATCATGGAGTTCATGGTGAGCGCAGTGCTGATGCCCAGGCGGGTGAGCACGCGGTCGGAGCGCGAGGCCTCCATCTTCCGCGCGGGACCCACGCTGTAGCCAAAGCGCTCGACGTCACGGCACCACGCTGCCACATCCGTCCGGCCCGGCTGCCAGGTCAGCGTGGCGCGCCCCACCGCGGGATTGATGATGGCTTCCGCGCCGCCCGGCTGTTGCAGGAAGAGCTCACGCAGCAGCCACACGCACGCGCTGCAGCGCAACCCCTGCACGTCCACGTCCATGTGCGCCAGCCCGCCGTGCGCCCGCGCCTCCGCGTCCTTCAGCGGCGCTTCCAGCCACGCCTGGTCTCGGGCGCGAGCGGACAACGTCACCGGCTGACCAGCGACGGATTGAAACGCGTAGTAACGCTCCAGTCCGCGGCTGCGAAGCAACTCCGCCACCGTGGCGCAACCGACGCAGCAGTAACCGCCCGGAGCGTCCGCGTCGGAGATGGGACCTTGGCAATGCAGGCAGGTGGACGACATTGCCGCGGCACTGAGCACGCGCCGTGCCGAACCAACATGTGGATTCCCGGGGGGAAGGTCGGGGGGCGCGTCCGAAACCCCTGCGTTGCACGCAAGAACGACTGCAACCGTTGCGCGCGATGTTGCGCTGGAGCGTGAGGGCCCAACGCGCGGAAAGCTGGCGCAAGGATTGCTCTGGAGCGTCCGGGAAACTTGCATGGACGCCGTCGTCAGCGCTGCCTATGCGCAGCTCATCAGCCTGGGCCTGCTGTGGATCACGTTCCACTGTGCGGGCATGTGCGGGCCGTTGGTGCTCGGGCTCGACCTGGGCGGCTGCACGCGTGGCGCGAACGTGGGTCGCGTGGGGGCGCATCTCGCCGCGTACCAGCTCGGTCGCGCCACGGTGTACGCGCTGCTGGGTGCGCTGGCGGGTCTGCTCGGCCGCTCCATCTCCGACGTGCTGCAACACGCCGCGCCCTACTTCTCCGTCGTGCTGGGGCTGGGCATGATCCTCTGGCCGCTGCGTGGTCACCTCCAGCGCCGGTCAGACGTGGTGACGTTGGGGCAACGGCCTTTGCTGCCGCGCGTGATGACCCGCCTGGTGGCGCTCGCCGACGGACGCAGCATCGGTCGCTCGTGGGTGCTCGGTACCATCATGGCGGGCTTGCCGTGCATGATCGTGGCGTGGGCGTTGGTGGTGGCCGCGAGCACGCGCAGTCCGCTGCACGGCGCGCTGGTGATGTTGTTGCTGGTGCTGATGACCACTGTCCCTTTGGGCAGCGTCATGATGCTGGCGCGGATGCTGCGCCTGGACCGCGTCTCCCTCCTGCAACGTATTCCCTCGCTGCTGCTCCCCATCTCGGGAGTGTGGATGCTGCTCGTGGCAGGCGCGGCGTTGGGCGTGGTGCCGCATGTTTCGTTGGGTTGGGAGTGGGGCGGCCGTGGCTATGTGATCATGTTCTGGTGACGACGATGCGTACGTTCCTGTTGGTGACCTTCCTGATGTCCACTGCCGCGGCGTGCACCGAGCCCCCATCCACGGAGGTGCGGCCCACCCTCGTCGACGCGCCGGTGCTGGGCAACCGCGTGTGTCCCGTTTCCGGCGAGCCTGTTGCGGGAGACCCGTTGAATCCCACGTTCCGCGCCACGCACCGCGGCGTCGTCATCGGCTTCATGTGCCCGGTGCACCTGCGTGAGTTCGAGGAGGGAACGCCGGAACAGCAGGACCGCTGGCTGGAATCCGCGCGCGCCTCACTCCGCAAGTAGTGCCTTCACCCGTCGTCGGAAGAACGCCTCGCTCCGTTCTCCTTCGGCGGACGCCACCATCACGCCTTTGGCATCCACGAACACCGTGGCCGGCACCACGCGCAACCCCAGGGGTCCCAGCACCTCACCGCGCGCCAACGCCACCGTCGAGCCCACACCATGCTTGCTGGCGGCGCGCACCACCTCATCCGCCACCGGGTGCAACGAGAGCGCCATGAACTCCACGCCACGGGGCTGGAATTCCCGTCGGACCGCTTCCACTCCGGGCAACTCCCGGAGACAGGACGCTCAACCTGGCAACCAGAGATTGATCACCACCGGGCGCCCGCGCAGCGACGACAAGTCCAGCGCTCGCCCATCCACATGCTCCAGCTGCAGCGGCGGCAGGGGACGGTTGGGCTCGTCGTAGCGCTCACAGGCGAGCACCAGCGTCAACGTCGCCATCACCAACCAGCGCATTGTTTTCCTCCACCCGCACACGTTGCGCATCACGCCATCACCCCAGCTCGGGAATGATGGCAGGTTTCTTGCGAAACGACGACGCAATTCAGCGAGGTCGTTGATCATGTCGCGTGAAAACATGGCTGTGTACGGGCTGTTCGTCCTCGTCACGCTTGCGGTTCCGCTGGGTCCCGCCACGGCGGCGGCGCTGGACGGATGGAAGAAGCCCGCTGCCAGCAACGCACGGGATGTCACCCGCGAGGAGACGGTGCAGGGAGAGGTGGTTGCCCTCAAGCGCGTGCCGGAGGGCGTGCAGCTCATGCTCCGCACGCAGGATGACGTGTTGGAGGTGCACCTGGTCGCCGGGCAGGACGTCGTGACCGGTCAACGGATCACCGTCCAGGGCCTGCGCGCCATGAAGGCGGGGCGGCATGTGTTCTTGGCGGAGCGGATGCAACGCTGATTCCCTGGCACCGCGCATGCACACCCCTCCGCGGCGACGAGGTGACGTCGACCCCGTCCCGGACTGGAGCGTTCGCCATGAAGTCGCGCGCGTGGTGGTTGTTCTTCGGGTTGGCGTTGGGAGTGGCTGCGTCGATGGGGGTGCAGGCCTGGGCCAACCAGGACGTGGCCACGGACATTCCGCCGCCGCGGGCGGGCGGCGAGGACCTCAACGAGGTTTCCCGTGTGGTGGTGTGGCCGCGCATGATGCGCCACGGCGACGACATGGAGGAGCTGATCTGGTCGGTGCTGCTGTTGGAGCATGATCAGACGGAGCATTTGGCGGACAGCATTGCCAGCGAGCCCAAGGTGGCGCGGCCGCTGGGCATGACCGGCAACGAAGTCAACGCGGAGATTCCCGAGCGGTTCTTCATCATCCAGGACCTGCTGCAGGAGCGCGCCGGGGTTTTGGCCCGGACGGCGGCCAAGGGGAATGACGCGGATATCGCCCGGGCCTTCGGGCAACTGACGGAAACGTGCGTGGCCTGTCACGCGACCTTCTTCCGCTGAGCGCTCGTCGTGCTAGGACGTGGTCTTCCGTTCCGAGGAGGAGACCATGGCCATCAAGCTCAACAAGCTCGCGCCCATCCTGGTGGTGGATGCCATTGAACCCTGCCTGTCCTTCTGGACGGACCGGCTGGGCTTCAAGAAGACCGTGGAGGTACCGGAGGGTGGCCACCTGGGCTTTGTCATCCTGGCCAAGGACGGCGTGGAAATCATGTACCAGAGCCGCGCGAGCATCACGAAGGACATCCCCGCGCTGTCCAGCCACGTGACCTCCACCCTGCTCTACCTCGACGTCACCGGCTTCGCGGAGCTGGAAGCGGCGCTGAAGGGCGTGGACGTGGTGCAGCCCAAGCGGCAGACCTTCTACGGCGCCACGGAGATCTGGGTGCGGGAGCCGGGCGGGAACGTGGTGGGCTTCGCCGCGCGTTAGCCTCCGTTCGCCGGGCGGAACACCAGCGGATAACTGACCTTCAGCTCGCCGGATCCCGTGGGAAAGGTCATCCGGGCGGCCCGCTTGCGGATGCAGGCCAGCATGTTCTCGTCGGTGATGTCCGTGCTCTCGGTGGTGGCGCCCGTCACCTTTCCCTCCGCGCTGATCACCAGCCGCAACGTCACGCGACCAGCGAGCTTCGGCTCCTTTCGCAGCGCCACATCGTAACACTTGCGGAAGTCCGCGGCCCTGATCACGCGCGCCACGGAGCCCTTGTCCAACGCGCCGCTGACGTTGGCCCTGCCGAGGGTGCCGTACACCGCCATGACGCCGCCGCGCGCAGCACCTCCGCCACCGGAGCCCGTCCCCAGGCCACCATATCCGTAGGCGCTGCCACTGCTCTTTCCCATCAAGCCGGCAACACCCCCGGTGACGCCCTCGGCGGCCGGCAAGGGTTGGCGGATGGTGACGGAACCGCCCGCGTTGCGGCGCTCGCTGTCCGTCGCCACGAAGCTGGTGAACGGCGTGAGCAACCCGTATTGCAGCCCCAGCGCGGTGACCGTCTTGGCGCGCGCGTCGGAGGCGTCCACCTCGTAGAGGTCCACCAGGTGCGCCACGCGTTGCCTCGCCCACAACGTGCGCAGCGCGGAGTGTCGTCCGTCCGTCGGGGGCGTGGGTACATCCAGCACACGCTCCACCACGCTTCCACCATTGCGCCCGCGGAGGATCACCCTTCCCTGCGCGGCGCCGCGGTACTTGCCCATGATCACCACCGGCCGCTCGGCCAGCAGGTCCGGGATGCGCGCGGGCTCCAGGTCATGCACCTCCATCCCCTCGAAGCGCACCTCCACGTCCGTGAGCACCGGCTGCGACACCATCCGCTGGAACCGCTCCGCGGCGCGTTTCACATCGTCACCGCTGGTGACCACCGTGGGCTCGCCGGCACCCGCGCGCGCGAGCCCCTCGATGAGATGCCGGTTCACGCTGCTGCCGATGCCAAACGCGAACACGTTGGTGCGGTCCAGGTGCTCGCGAATGAGCTCGAACGCACGCGCCTCCACGCCCACGTATCCGTCGGTGATGAGCACCACCATGCGGGAGCGCGAATGGTCCCGTGGAAGCTTGAGGGCGCGTTGCAGCGCGGGAAGCAGCTCCGTGCCTCCGCCGCCGTGCTGGTTGTCGACGAGGTCCATGGCCCGGGCCACGTTCTCGTCGGAGGCGGGCACGCTCTCCTCCGCCAACACCGAGGACCCGCCGGAGAAGAGGAGCACGTTGAACAGGTCCACGCCGCGCATGCCGCCCAGCAGGTTGCGCATGAGGTCCTTGGCCACGCTCAGCGGGAAGCCGGACATGGAGCCGGAAACGTCGACGATGAACACGTACTCGCGCGGCGGCATCATGCTGGGCTCAACCCGTTGCGGAGGCTGCGCCATGAGCAGGAAGAAGCCCTCCGTGTCTCCCGGGTGCAGGAGCATCCCCGTGGTGACGTCGTCACCCTGGAGCCGGTAGCGGAGGATGAAGTCGCGGTTGCCCGGGTTGTGCTCGGTGGCGTCCAGCACCACGTCCGCCTCCGCCGGTCCCACGAAGTTCGTCCCGATGGTGTGCGAAGGGCTCATCAGCTCCCGGATTGGCACACCCGCGGTGAGGTTCACGGCGAGGTCCCAGCTGAACGGCGGCGTCTCGGCGGCCACGTGCGGATTGGCCACCCAGCGCTCCTCCGACGCGACACCTCCCGCGTACCGCGGCCCCACGACGGCGGGATACGCGAATTCGTAGACGCCCTCCTCGGGAACCAGGTGCTCCACGTAGTCCAGCCCCACCGTGACCTGGTCTCCCGGGCGGATGTTGGCCACGTGCATCTGCAACACGTTGGGTCGCTCCTGGTCCAGCAGGGATGCGGCACGGCCCTCGTCGCGGGCGCGCGCGTACTCGCGTCTGGCGTCGTCGCGCTTGCGGATGGCCGCGGTGATGGTGCGTGCGCCCACGGTCATCTTCATTCCGTGCACCGCCGCGCGCGTCGACGCGGGAAACACGTACTCGGCCTCCAGCGTCGCCTTGCCGTCGTTGCGGTAGGTCTGCGTGACATGCACGTGCGCCACCACGCCGGAGATGCGCACCTCCGCGCGGGTGTCCTTCAGCGGAAACGCGTCCACGGCGCCGGGCGTGGTGACCTGGAAGTACGGCGCCTCCACGTCGTCGGGAGCGGGGCTGGCCAGCGTGGAGGTGGACGCCAACGTGAACAGCAGCGCCGGCAGCACCGGCCGCGCGCGGGACGGATGGGCTCGCATGGTGTTCCCTTTCCGTCCATCACGGACACCGCCCAACCGCGCGAGGTTCCCCGCCGGCACGAGCCCGACGTCACCCCGAGGTCACCTCCGCGCGCTGCCCGCGTCCGCGGCCTCCGTTACAAACATGGGCCGCTGCGCCCGACGACGGGCCGGGGAGGTTGCATGCCGTACGTGGTGGCCGAGCCCTGCATCAAGTGCAAGTACACCGACTGCGTGGAAGTCTGTCCGGTGAGCTGTTTCTACGAAGGCGAGAACTGGCTGGTCATCCACCCGGATGAGTGCATTGACTGCGGTGCGTGCGAGCCCGCGTGCCCCACCAACGCCATCTTCCCGGACAGCTCCCTGCCGGAGAAGTGGAAGGAGTACGAGGAGCTCAACGCCACGCTCTCCAAGCAATGGCCCAACATCCCCAAGCAGAAACCCGCGCTCCCCGACGCGGACAAGTGGAAGGACGTGGCGGACAAGAAGCAGTACCGCTCACTCAAGCCGGGAGGCGCATGACCCGACGCAACCCGTTCCCCACCGCCCTCCCGTTCCTGCCGGAGAAACGCTCGCTGCGCACGCTGCGCCAGGCCGCGGCGGAGTGCCAGGGATGTGACCTGTACCGCAACGCCACCCAGACGGTGTTTGGCGATGGCGACCCGCACGCCGAGCTGATGTTCGTGGGAGAGCAGCCCGGGAACGACGAGGATCTGCAGGGCAAGCCCTTTGTGGGGCCTTCCGGGAGGCTGTTGCGCAAGGCCGCCGCGGAAGCCGGACTGGATCCGGACCGCATCTACATCACCAACGTGGTGAAGCATTTCCGTTGGGAGCCACGCGGCAAGCGACGAATCCACAAGAAACCCAGCGAAGCGCAGATGGCGGCGTGCCTGCCCTGGCTCCACGCCGAGATCGAGCAGGTTCGACCTCGGGGCCTGGTGTGCCTGGGCGCCACCGCGGCGCAGGCGCTGCTGGGGAAGGACTTCCGCGTGTCTCGACAACGCGGGGAGCTGGTCACCTCTCCGCTGGCGGAGCTGGTGCTGGCCACGGTGCACCCATCCGCCATCCTGCGCGCTCCCGACGACGAGACCCGCGCGCTGGAGACCCGTCGCTTCGTGGAGGATCTCACCGTCATGGCCCGTGCGCTGCGTCGGGGTCGGCCCCGCGCGGCTGAAGTGCACGCACCGCTTCGTTAGGACGCCTCTTGGCCTGGGGCCACTCACCTCCGCGCATGTCTGGCCAGCGTCCCGCACATCCCACGTGGCGGGAGCGGCATCCCCTTCACGGAGCACAGGAGGTTGGCGCGCATGGTTGCCATGGATGGTCGTTCGTCGACGGCACAGGAGCCACAGCGCGTGGGGGTCTTTCCGTTGACGCCCGCCGACCAGGACGCGGCGCTGGCCCTGCTGCTGCTCTCCCCCGGTCCGTACACCGAGGCCGGCCTGCGCTCCCAGCTCCGGGCCCTCTCGCTGTGTCCCTGGGTCCAGCTCGGCGCCAGTCGACGACGTGAAGAGCTGGTGGGCGTCATCCTGGGCCGCGTGGATGAGCAGAACCCGCGCGTGGGCTGGTGCTTGCGCCTGGTGGTGCACCCGGACATGCGGGGCCTGGGCGTGGGCGGCCACCTGGTGCACGCGCAGCTTCACGCGTTCCGACAGCTGGGATGCCACTCCGTCTGCGCCGCCGTGCCCGCCAGTGAGGTGCGCGAGCAGAGCTTCATGAGCCATCACGGATTCGTGAGACGCACCTCCCTCGACGAGGGCGTGCTGCTCATGGAGCGCCGGCTGTAAGCTCCCCACCGCGCCCCCGCCCCAGCAGCGAGGACTCGAAACCGGCCAGCAGCGCCGCGGGGCTGTCGTAGATGGCCACCGCGCCGGCCAGGTCACGGTCCGTCCAGTATCCGCCACAACGCAGCGCAATCACCGGCACCCCCGCGCTTCGCCCCGCGGTCACGTCGTAGGGCGTGTCCCCGAGCAGGACCAGCTGGGCCGGGCGCAGTCCGCTGAGCTTCACCGCGGCCAGGATGACGTCGGGGTCGGGCTTGGAGGCGCCGGCGTCATCCGCGCTGGTGTGCGCGTCCAGCAGGTCCGCCACGCCGGCCATGGTGAGCAGACCCGCCAGCTCCTCGTCGCGGGCGCTGGTGGCCAGGATGAGCCGCAGACGTTCCTGGCGCATGCGCAGGAGCAGCTCACGCGTGCGTGGGAAGGGACGCACGTGGGGGAGATGGCTCTCCAGGAACAGCCGCGTGCGACGACGTGCCAGCTCCTGCGCGTTCTCGCTCTCGGCCGGCATGCCGGTGAAGAGCGGGATCAGCTTGTCCGCGCCCATGCCGATGCGGGGGCGAACATCCTCGAAGCTGACGTGCCATCCCGCGCGGGTCAGCGCCTCCGCCCAGGCGTGCGCGTGCGCGTCGTTGCTGTCCACCAACGTGCCGTCGAGGTCCAGGAGCACCCCACGCGGACGCGCTGACTCGGACATGGACCACCTCCGTCTTCCCCGCGGGTGTAACAACGGCGCCAACCGGGCACTTGACCCAGAGTTCGTCCCGGAACCACCCTCGTGCCGGGCACGTCGTCGCGGCCCCGGGAAAGAGCCATGGGAAACCTCAAGGGTGACCTGGACGTGCTGCCGCTGTCGGAGCTGCTGCTCACGCTCTCGCGCTGCCGCACCACGGGCCGCCTCCGGCTTGAGCGTGGCGACGTGCGCAAGGAGATCCAGCTGCAGGACGGCATCATCAGGCAGGCCACCAGCACGGACGGCCGGGAGAAGCTGGGCCAGCTGCTGCTCAACTACGGCTACGTGAAGGAGGATCACCTCCGGCTGGCACTGCAGGCGCAGGCCGGAACCACCACGCCGCTGGGCATGCTGCTGGTCCGCAGCCGACTGCTGGACACGGAGCGGCTGAACCGCGTGCTCAACTTCAAGACGCGCGAGTGCGTGCTGGACGCGCTGGAGTGGCGCACCGGCACGTTGGAGCTGGACACCAGCGTCACGCGCAACACCGAACTCGACGCGCCCACGTCCATCTCGTTGCAGGACGTGCACAGCGAGGCGCAGAGCCGGGCGAACATGTGGAGTGAGATGCGTCGGGTGCTGCCCACCGCGCGGCACCGCGTGGAGGTCAACGGCGCCATCCCGGTGAATCTCAACACCACGGACCTGCGCCTGGTGGAGCTGTCCACGGGCATGCGCACGTTGGCGGAGCTGGCGCTGGAGACGCGGATGCTGGACTTCTATCTCTTCGTCCGCATCTTCGAGCTGGTGAAGCGCGGCGCGCTGCGGGTGCTCCCGCCCACGGAGGAGGTGCTGAGCGAGGAGGAGGGCTGGAACGACGTCACCGAGCCCTCCCAGCGCCTGGCCCCGGTGAAGGATGCCTCCACGCAACTGCGGGAGCTTCTGGCCGCGCGACGCGTGCACGAAGCGGTGGCGAAGGCGCGACGCATCCTGGAGGCGGACCCCAACCACACCGAGGCGTTGGCGGTGATGAGCACCTACGGCGCGGATGAATGGCGGGTGGAGTCGCGGGTGACCATTGCGCGGGAGGCGGTGCCCAGGCTGCTGGCGTCACGTCGTGACCTGGCGCGCGTGATGTTCACCAGCAAGGAGCGTTACGTGCTGGAGCGCATTGATGGCCAGCGCAACGTGGCGCAGCTCATCCAGACCAGCCCCATCCCGGAGGCCGACGTCATGCGCATCGTGCACGCATTCGTGGAGCGCGGCCTGGTGGCGTTGTGAGGGCGTGCTTCCGTCGTCACCGGCGCAGCGGGAGCCTGGGCAGGCGTGGCAGGTTCCGCCCCGCGCGCGCAATCCTCCCGCCAATCCAGTCCGCCATCTGCATGGCGTAGCCCATCACCCGCGTGGGCGTGTCCATGACGGCGTGCCCCACGTCATCCACCAGGTTGCGCGCCGCCCGCATGGGCGCGGGGCGCCCCTTCTCCTCGCCGCCAACCTCCCGCTCCGGCACCTCCACCACCTCACGCGCCGGCGGCGTGGGAATGGCGGCGGCCGCCTGGGCCTCGCGCTCCGGTTGCTCCTTGGTCAGCGGCGTGCCGGGCGCGAAGACCCCCGCCTCAGTCACGTTTTTTTTTTGCCCCGGCCGCCCCGCGCGGGGACCTTGGCGCCGGCCTTGCGCGCCTTGCTCAGCCCAATGGCCACGGCCTGCTTGCGGCCCTTGACCTTGGCGCCCCGGCCGCTGGTGAGCTCGCCACGCTTGTACTCCTTCATGGTCTGACCCACCTTGCTCTTGGCCTTGGCGCCGTACTTGCGGCCGGTGGCCTTCCTGGTGGTGCGCGCGGTGCGCGTGCTGGTCTTCCGGGACGCGGTCTTTCTTCCGCTGGACCTCTTCTTGCCGCCCTTGGTGCTCGTGCGGGCCATGTGCTCTCCGTCTGCAGGAACAACACCTCTCCGGGGCGCGCGCTGCGCGTGCCCGGGACGCCACTCATGCAAAGTGTGAGAGGGGACAAGGTCGACCGGAAGGTTCCTGCTCGGTGGCACCCGGTCTGTTCTGCCCTGTTGCAGTGATGACTGATAACGACGCACGTCAGCGCGGGCAAGAACGCCACCCGCAATGCAACGGATTTCTCCTGGATTGGCGGGAGTTCCGAAGAGGAAGTCAGCAGTCAGAAGGCGTCCCCGCGACGCTCAGCGGTCAGCACCTTCTGACTTCTGACTTCTGACTTCTGACTTCTGTCTTCTGACTCCCTTTTGTGGGAACTCGTGAACCCCCCCGCCACCCCTCACCAGCGCAGCACCGGCAGGTACCGGCTTGCTCCGTCGCAGAGCACGGTGACCACCACGGCGCCCGGGTTCGCGCGCGCCACCCGCACCGCGCCCGCCACGTTGGCTCCCGCGGAGTGGCCCACCATCAGGCCCTCCTCGCGCGCCAGGCGGTCCGCCATGTCCCAGCCCTCATCGGTGGTGATGGTGAGGTGCTCATCCAGCGTGGCGGCGTCCCAGATGCGCGGCACAATGGAGCTGGCCAGGTGCTTGAGCCCTTCCAGCCCGTGCATGGCGTCATCCGGATGCAGCGCCACGCAGCGGATCCTGCGGTCATACTTCTTGAGCGCGCGACTGGTTCCCATCACCGTGCCGGTGGTCCCCACGCCGGCCACAAAGTGCGTGACGTCCGGGCAGTCGCGCAGGATCTCCGGGCCCGTGCCCAGCTCATGGGCGCGCGGGTTTCCCGGATTCCCGTACTGGTCGCAGAAGAAGTACCGGTCCGGCTCCTCCGCCACCATCTTGCGCACCAGCATGATGGCGCCGTCGCTGCCCTCCAGCTCACTGGAGAACACCAGCTCCGTCCCAAACGCGCGCGTGATGTCCTTGCGCGGCTGGCTCACGTTGGCGGGCATCACCAGCGTGCAACGGTAGCCCATGGCCGCGCACACCAGGCTGTAGGCCACGCCGGTGTTGCCGCTGGTGGAGTCGATGAGGATCCGGTCGCGGGTCAGCCGCCCGTCGGCCACCGCCTCCTGCACCATCTGCAACGCGGGCCGGTCCTTCACGCTTCCGCCGGGGTTGAGGAACTCCGCCTTGGCGTAGATGCGGCTGTGCGGCGCGCTCCGCTCAATGCTGCGCAACCGGATGAGCGGCGTGTTGCCAACGGCATCCAGGATGCTCGCCAGCGGCCGCCGCGGCTTGAGGGGGGCGTACTGCATGCTGCGGGGAGCTCAGCCGCCGGCAATGGCGGGGACGATGCTGACCTCGTCGCCATCCTTCAGCGCGGTCTTGACGCCGTCCAGGAAACGGATGTCCTCGTCGCGCACGTAGATGTTGACGAAGCGGCGCACGTTGCCGGACTCATCCACCAGCCGCTCCTTGATGCCGGGGGCCGCCTTCTCCAGGTTCTGGAGCAGCTCCCCCACGTTGCTGGCGCTGACCGACACCGTCTCCTTGTCGGCGGTGTACTTGCGCAGCGGGGTGGGAATCCTGACGTTCACGGCCATGACAAGCTCCTGTCGCAATGCGTCCCGACGGAGGTTCTCGCCGCGGGACCGGACCCTGGTCGTAGCGGCAGATGTGTGCCCCGTGCAATCCGCCGTGGGTGCATCCCGGTGAAGCCCGGCGTCCACACCGTGCGTCCACGATGACACGCGCCCCAGGACATCCCACCGGACAACCCTCGGAAGCCCTTTGCGCAGGCCCCGGGCACGCTTCCTGCTCACAGGTAGGACCACGTGAGAGGAGGCCGGATCATGGGGGTCAAGGGAGCGGTGGTGGGGTTCGTGCTGGGCGTGTCCTGTGCGGCCGGGACGTGGGTGGCTCTGCGCGCGCCTCCGTCGCCATCCTGGCTGGCCCCGGACCCGCCGGCGCTGGTGGAGCGCATGCGCGAGGTGGCGCGCCTGGAGACGCTGGAGGTGAGCCTGTACCGCAAGGTCAGCTTCGAGCCGGAGACGCCGCCGCCATCCACCTCCACGCTGCGCAACATCGCCAACTGGGCCAGCGCCACCGTGGCGCCTGAGCGTGGGCGCGCCATCGTCTTTGCCAACGCGCAGCTCGGCCTGGACCTGAGCCGTCTGGACCCGTCCACCATGCGCGTGCAGGGCCGACGCATTGACCTGGTGCTCCCGCCCATCCGCACGCGGGTGGAGCTGCGCCCCGGTGAGACGGAGATCATCCACTCCAACCTGGACAGCGCCCACACCGCGCAGATGCTGGAGCAGGCGCGCCAGGCCATCGAGAATGACGTGGCCAATGACGTGGCGCTGCGTCGTCGGGCGCAACAGTCGGCGCAACGCGCGTTGACCGCGCTGCTCATCAGCCTGGGTTTCCAGGAAGTCCGTTTCGTGGAGTCGCTTCCCCCACCTGCGCCCACTGCGTGAGCGCTGTTGCCCCGTCGTGGCGCCCCGTATGCTGGCGACATGCGGGCGGGGACAGGCGGGGTGCCATCACCGTGGCAGGGCGTGGCGTGCGTCGTGGTGGCGTGGGCGCTGCCGTCCTGTCTTGCCGCCACCTACCGCTGTGAGACGGACGCCGACTGTGCCGCGCAGAACGTGTGCGCCACCGACGAGGGCATCTGTCGCCGCACCTGCACCGACGACGCGGAGTGCAGTCCCGGTGAGCGCTGCAACGGCACGTGGTGCGTGGCCGCCAGCGCGCCGCAGGATGCGGGCTTCGTCGTCGAGACCACGGCGTCCTCATCGTCGGGCGGGGAGAGCTCGTCGGTGGGCAACACCAACTCGTCGTCTGCCAGCGCTGCGGTGAGCTCGGTGTCGACATCGTCGTCCTCGTCCGGGAACAGCGCGTCCGCATCCAGCGCGTCCTCCTCCAGCAGCGGCTCGTCCGTCGCCAGCGCGGCGTCGTCTTCGGGCTCGACGTCCAGCGGCGGATCCACGTCGTCATCCTCGTCCAGCGCCGCGGCCTCGTCGGCAACGGGCAGCAGCGCGTCCAGCAGCACGTCCTCCTCGGGCGGCATCCCGGACGCAGGTCCTCCCGACGCGCGCGTTGAGGTGGATGCGGGCCCCCTCTGTCTGGCCGCGGACCCGTGCGACTGCTGGTACCTGGAGCCCTACCCCTCGCAGTTCAGCACGCGGTTCCGCGTCACCTTCGGGAGCGGGACCTTCACGGACGCGCGTGTGCCCGTGGTGGCGCCGTTGACGTCGGACGTGCTCACCCGTTCCCTGCAGAGCGACAACTCCGACGTCCAGCTGGCCCGTTGTGAGCGTGGCGTATGGACGCAGGTCCATCGTCGCCTGGTGGCGCATGGGTACAGCGGCGGCCAGGAGGACCTCTCCATCGCGTTCATGATCGACGTCCTGGACCTCGCCTCGTCGTCGTGGTTCGTCCTCGTGGGAAGCGCCGCGCCGCCCACGGTGCTGGATGATCCCGTCGAGGCATTCCCCACGGGAGTGCCCACCACGTCGCCACGCGCCTATTGGTCCATGGCGGGCGCGCAGTCGCGTTACGGCGCGGTGGCGGTGTCGGGCGTCCCCGGTGGCACCACGCTGACCCTGCAGGGCAACAACACCATGCCCCTCTTCACGACCGGCGCGGGCCCCGGAGCCTACGTGTCGCAGAACAACCGGCGCATGGAGGGCAACTTCCTCACCGACCAGCCCCCGCAAGCCATTGGTGGCGGCCAGAGCGTTCCAGTGCACGTTCGTGCGTGGGTGCGCAGGACGGGAGGAGGGAGCGTGCTCGTCGTGGCGCGCGCGGAGAACGTGCTGGAGTCCGACAAGAACGGCTGGCAGCTGTACATGGAGCCTGGATTCAGCCGCACGTCGTGGGAAGTGCGTGACCAGCGCTGGGACCAGGGCGACAACGACATTCCCAACAACTTCAACCGCGTCAACGGCCCCATCACCAACCTGAACGAGTGGGCATACCTCGAGGCGTCGTGGAACCCGGGCGTCTCCATCTGCCTCTACATTGACGGCGTCAGAGAGGCCAATGACAGCGCCACCACGCAGCTGCGACAGGTGGCTGCGGCGCGGGACTTTGCGGTGGGCGGTCCCCCCGGCGGCACCCCATCCAACTGGGGCTTCCCCGGCGAGATTGCGTCGGTGCAGGTGGACTCCGACCCGGTGGACTGCAGTCAGGGAACGCGCCCCGTCCCCACGCGCACGCCCTTGTCGGCAACGCTGGACGCGATGGAGTGACGCACCATGCGCGCGCTACCGCCGTTTCTCGGCGGCATCCTCGCAACCGCGCTCACCACGAACGCTTTGGCCGCGGTGTTGTGTCTCGACGAGACCGGCTATCCCGCCGTGCACGTCGTCCGCGTAGAACGCTCCGGTGTGCGGGTGTTTTCGTTCGCATCCAACGAGGGCTGTTTTCCGCTGGACAACCCCGTGACGGCCTGGCGCTGGAACGGGGAGCAAGGATGGAGCGCGCCGAGCGACGGAAGGGCCAACGTGTGCGACTCACGCAGGTCCGCTCCTCGCTGTGACGAAATGGTGCCCGAACTGGAGCTGGATGCCGCGCTGGCCAGGCGCTTGCGTCCGCACCTCCGCTACGGCCAGGACCTCGACGTCCGTCCCGCGAGCTGCGCGCGTGTCGGTGCCTCCATCTTCTTCGGCGTTGGTTTCTACGAGGGCGAGGGGGCGGACGGACTCGGCGCAATCGGCCGCTACCGGCGGGGCGCTCGTGTGCCCGAGCTGAGGTTCCCCGAGGTGGTGCGCAATGCCAGCGTGGCTCCCGTTGCCCACGACGGGGAATGGCTGTGGATGGGCACCTACGCGAACTACGAGTGCATGGGCCCCACGCCGCGGCAAGGTCTGCTCCGCTATCGCTGGGACACCGACGAGATCGAGCACGTGGATGCACCGTGTGGCTTCGTCATCCATGATCTCGCGTGGGATGGGGAACGACTCTGGGTGGCCCACGAGCTGGGCGTCGCCGTGTGGACGAAGGCGTGCAACGGCTGGCAGAGCTTTGCCCCGGCGGCTGGTCGCATGGAGGAGGTGCAGTGTCTCGACCTCTACCGCCGCATGTTGGACTCGCTCTCGTCGGAGAGGGCACCCGCCGCAGAAGGGTCGCCGCGCTCGCAGCTCGTGGTCAACCTCCGTCGGTTTCGGCCGGAGCTGTTGGAATCCCTTGGGCTGCAGCCCCAACCGCCGCCGGTTCCGGTGGGAGACCCGCGCGAACACCGCCTCACCGTCGTCAGTGGCGGGAGGGTCCGCGCTGCCCCGTCCACCTCGGCGGGAGAACTGATGAAGCTGCCCTTGGGCACCCGCGTGGTCTGCAGACTGCCGCAGGAACGGAGCGACTGGTGTCACACGGAATACGTGTGGGTCCGAAGAAACCTGCAGCGCGTGGATGGGTGGGTTTCCCTGGACCTGACGACGTCGGGGGTCACCCAGGACCGCATGCATCCCCTCGCGCTCACCCTCGGGGCCCGACGCCTCGCCGATGCCAACATCTCCGCCGTCGACGCGGCCGACCTCGTCAATTTCCTGTCCGACGCCCTCTTCGAAGACGGCGAGCCCGACGACGTTGCCAGGCTGGAACTGATGCGCCTGCTCGCGCTCCAGCTGGCGTGCGACCGCGGCGCCGACGAGAAGACGCTCAGACGAGCCTACGGCGACGTGATGTCCCGACGCGCGTGCGCGGTGGAGCCGGGTGTCCTGTGGCGCCTTCACGAGGATTGGCGACGCATGCCCAGCGCGGATGACATCGCGTTCCATGCCGCGCTCGCCGTGACGCGCGGACCGTGCGACGGGAGCCTGGATTGCGAGGTGAACAGGCTGAGCCTCGGGTGGGCGGAATACCTCCGCCTGCACCCGGACGGCGCACACTCTGACGACGTCAAACAACGCATCAGCCGGGCCTTGGAGGGGATGGCGGATGCCCTTGCCGTCGGTGTGGCACAGGCGGATCAGGCCTTCGTCGCGGCGCTGCAGAGCCTACGGGAGAACATTTCGCACGTGGCAGCCCTGGTCGAGCAGATTGATGGACTGCTGCTGGCGGCCCACATGGAACCGGACGAACATGCCCAATGACGCATCTGCCGGGCGGGACGTCACGCGCACGCGCGGATCGCACCCTCCAGCTCGTCGGCAAGGTCCGCGGCATCTTCGACGCCCACACTGATGCGGATGAGCCCGTCGGTGATGCCGCGCCGTGCGCGCTCGTCTGCGGGAACCACCTTGTGACTGGTGCGCGCGGGCACGTTCACCGTCGTGCACAGCTCTCCCAGCGACGTCACGAAGCGGATCTCCTTGAGCGCGGCCACGAAACGCTCCGCCGCGGTGCCGCCACCCGCCAGGTCCACGCACAGCAGGTTGCCCATGTCGCCGTGGGTGGTGCGGGAGAGCCATTCCGCGCGCGGATGCCCCGGCAGCGACGGATGGATGACCCGCGCAACCTGCGCCAGCTTCCCCCGCTGTCGACGTGACTCCAACCGGTGCGCCACGAACAGCGCGTTCTCGGAGGCCCGCTGCGCGCGCAGGTGCAACGTGCGCATGCCCCGCGCCAGCAGCCACGCCTCCATGGCGCCCAGGTGACATCCCATCACCGTCCGACGCGACCGCATCCGCGCAATCCCATCCTTCGGCCCCACCACGACCCCAGCGAGCACGTCGCCATGGCCCGCCAGCATCTTGGATGCGCTGTGCATCACGTAGTCCGCGCCCAGCTTCGCGCTCTGCAGCATGGTGGGCGGCGTGAACGTGGCGTCGACGAGGACCTTGGCCCCGGCGCGATGCGCGCGCTCCGCCACCCTGTCCAGCGGAACCACGGTGAGCGTGGGATTGGTCAGCGTCTCGGTGAGCACCAGCGCGGGCTGTTCGCGCAGTGCATTCTCGAACGCCACGTCGTCATTGAGGTCCACGCGGAGCACGCGCACGCCGCGCTCGCGGATGATGGTTCCCAGGTAGTGGTCGGTGGTGCCGTACAGGTCGTTGCCGGCGACCAGTGTGCTGCCCGGCGGACACAACGAATCGAGCGCGCAGCTGATGGCCGCCATGCCGGTGCTGCACAACACGCCCGCTTCCGCGCCCTCCAGCTCCGCCACGCTCTGCTCGACGGCGGCGTGCAGCGGCGTTCCCAGGCGCGCGTAGAGCTCGGTGGCGCCGTGGCTGAACTGTTCCTCCGCTTCCTGCACGGTACGGAATGCCCACGCCTTGGTCTGCGGGATGGGCGGAGCGGTGGGCTCGCCGCGGATGGGAGCATGGTGCGCGGCGCGGGCCACGCGGGAATTCTGTGACATGGTTGGTTCCTAGCGACGACGACGAACACGCAGCAGCAGCGCCATGAACGCCAGCGCCATCAACGGCGGCGTGCCGTCGACGGAGCGACACCCGCAATCCAACGGCGCCGCCTCGGCGGTGTCGGGCTTGAAGCGGAGGTTGCCGGTGTTCCAGCGGTCATGCTTGAAGCCACCCCACTGCACGCTGTCCTTGGGCCCGCCCAATGCCCACACGAACAGGTATCCATTGCGCGTGATGGCCGCCATCTCCAGCGTGCCGTCGCCGTCAATGTCGCCGAGCGTGGGTGTGGCCAGCGTGAACCCGCCGGTGAGCTTGGGCCAGCCTTCGGGTTTGGTCCCGTCGGCGCGGATGGCGTGGATGAAGTACCCGGCCGTGGCGACGACCACTTCAGGCTGCCCGTCCCCGTCCACGTCGGCCACCGGGTAGTTCATCAGGATCTGGAAATCCTCGACGACAGCCGGGAATCCATCATGGAACGTCCCGGTGGCGGCATCCCACGCGCCCACCACGTGATCAAACTGGATGCGCTCACCGCCCTGGCTCACCAGCCCGGCAATGCCCACGCCCACCATGCCGTCAATGACATCGATCTTGCCGTCGTTGTTGATGTCCGCCACGGAAGGGCTGTTGATCATGGTGAGCACCGCGGACTCCTGCGAGTTGCTCTGCGGACCAAAGTCTCCCGCAGAGAACAGCATGCCGTCGGGGATGGCGGGGTGGAGACCTTTCTCGTTGTAGATGCGCACCCAGCCGCCCAGCCCTGCCGTGAAGATCTCGTCTTTTCCGTCGCCATCCATGTCCGCGGCGGCCACGCTGGTGGGATGCCCGCGACCAATCGTCGGCAGCAGCTCCTCCGGCGTGAACATGTTGACGGACTGCGGCCACACCAGGTCACCGCGTTCGTCGCGCGTGTCCAGGTAGGCGCCGCCGGCGTGATTGTTCCCGTCGTGGTGCACCGCGTAGATGGCGCTCTGGGCCACGTTCTCGAAGCGCTCGTTGCTGCCAATCACCAGCTCGAACACCCCGTCCCCGTCGATGTCCGCCACCGTAGGCGAGGAGACCACGCGGTCCCCGTACTTGTCGGTGTCGACGAAGGCCGGGTGGCTCAGCATCACCGGGAACCCCGGCTTCACCTTTCCGTCGGGGAGCCACACGTGGAGCTGCCCGTCGCCGCCGCCAATCGCAATGTCCACCACGCCGTCATCCTCGAGGTCGAAGGCCGTGGGTGAGGAGAGGAATCCCATCTCCGCGCGCCGCTTCCGGTCGGGGAACTTGTGGTTGGACTTCACCTCCGCCATGGCGGCTTCATCCAGGCACACCGGGAATCCGGTCCGCAGCTCACCCGCCGCGTCGACGACGAACAGCGCGCCAAACGTGGTGGCCACGATGATGCTGGGCGGCGCGTCGGGTCCGTCCAGTTTGGCCACCGCGGGCGAGGACACAATGGCGGAGCCCGCTTCCGTCGGAATCCCGCCCGCCTGCACGCCCGGCGCTGCACCGTGACGGACCACGGTACCGCCGCACGTGGCCTGCGTACGCATGAGCGTCACCGGGAAACCGGGAAGCTCGCTCCCCTTGGCGTTCATCAGGTGCACCTTCCCGTCGGAGGTGGCCACCAGCAGCTCGTCCTTCCCGTCGTCATCCACGTCGACAAAACGCGGGCTGCTCTCCCCGCTCGCCGCCAGGTAGCGAGGGAAGGACGGCAGCAGACTGTCATCCTGCTCCACAAAGAAGCTGCGACGCGCCACACCAGTGACCTCACCACCCGGCGCGTTGGCGGTGACGCGCAGCTCGACGGTGATGGTGCGGTCGTCGCGCGTCCGAACGTCACCCTGCGGCAGCGCGGCGAACAGGTCCGAGGCGGTGAGCGCGTCCGAGAACGACTTCACCGGCTGCGGTCCCGCGTTCACGCACCCCTGGCTGAGCACGTGCTGGCCCAATTCTCCTTCGGAAGGAGCCACCCCCGGCGCCCAGCGCACCGTGAAGCACGCCTGCGCATCCGAGCGACGGTTCTGCACCCGCCCGCGCACCTCCACGGTGGCGCCGTCGCGCACGCGCGCCATCTCGAACCAACCCGGCGCGGTCAGCTCCACCTCGGGCGGGACGCGCTTGTCCTCGAGCATCTTGAGCGCGCGGTACGCGTTGTTGCGCCCGTAGCCAAAGTGCTCATCCCAGCCCTCGTTCGACGCGTACTTGCCCTTGGCCAACGCTCCCTCGTCGGTCTCCGCGCCGGGGACGTCGATGTCGTCAGCGCTCTGGGTCAGCACCTGGTAGATCTCCTCGGCGCTGAGGTCGCGTGCGTAGTAGGGGTCGTCGGGGAAACGCTCGCGCAGGCGCAGCCAGTGGCTCTTGATGAGCCCCACCTGCCCACTGGTCTTCGCGGTGGCCTCGCTGGAGCAGCCCTCGCCGGGAGAGGAGAGCATGAGCTTGGCGCCGTAGTTGGTGCAGTTGTTGAAATTGAGGAACGTCTCGGCGTCACGCCAGCTTGCCGCGCCGCCCAGGTTGGAGAGCCCGTTGTAGACGATGGCGTGCACCATGAACGCGTGGTCGGCGTTGGCGGGCCAGTTGTGGTGGTAGCTGAGCAGGTCGCTGGCGGCGGCGACGACCGGGACACCGTTGTTGTACGCGTAGTCCACCGCCTTGTTCATCGTCGGAGTGTTGGAGAGCCCACCCAGCGCCTGTTGCACCGCGGAGCACCCATTGTCCACCGCGTAGACCACCGCCTCGGCGTAGCGGTTGACGTCGACAATGAAGCTGTCGCCCACCCGCAGCGGGATGAAGCTGCACGTGGGACACACGCCCAGACCGCCCGTGCCGTTGTGCGCCTGTCCCGCGCTCAACCGCGCCTCGAATTCGCCGTGGCCAAAGTCGACGTCGTCACCCGCGTCGTTGTCGTCCCAGAAGAAGTCCCAGCCGGCAATGTCGTCCACATAGCCGTTGCCGTCGTCGTCAATCCCGTCGCTGCACGCGCGCCCGTCCACGGTGCCGTGGATGAGGTCCTGCACGTCCTTGCGACCGTTCCCGTTCCAGTCCGCCACCTCGGTGTGGTCGTAGTCGCGGATGTTGACCCAGCCGTCCTTGTTGACGTCGTAGCTCGCCAGGTCGACGGGTGAGGCCCCCAGCGGCGGACACGCCACCAGCTCGTCGACGTTCACGCGCACCTGCTCCAGCAGGTCCCGGTGCGACCAGTTCATCCCGCTGTCCAGCACCGCCAGCGTCACGCGACGATCTCCCGTCGTCAGCCGCCACGCGCGGTCCGCGCTCATGCCCGCCGCCAGGCCCGCCTGTCCTTCCGCGGTGCAGTTCGCGCCACTTTGTCCGTCGGGACAGGCCGTGCGCTCCCACGACTCGATCTCCGGCAGGTTGGCGCCGGGATGGCTCACGTCGTCGGGGAGGAAGCCCCAGAGGTCCCACAGCTCGCCGTAGTCGGGGTCCTGGGGCCAGCCGGTGCGGACGCGCAGCTCGTCGCGCGTGGGATTGGCGCCTTGCGGCGGCCAGATGGTCGCGTTCACCGACAGCTGCTGCTGCACCGCGCCGGAGCCGTGCTTCAGCACCACCGCGCCCTGCAGCAGGTCCGCGGCCGCGTTGCCATCCAGCGCCAGCTCCACCAGCTGATTCCCCGTCCCCGACGACGGCGTCACCCGCGCCCCCGGCAGGTTCACCGTCTCCAGGGTCCAGCTCTCGCCCGCGCCGGCGTTGACCTGCAGCGGGTGCACGCGGTGTCGCTGCCCACGGACAAGCCCCAGGTTCTGCAGCCGGTCCAGCGCGTGCGCGTGGGGATTGGCAATCTCCTCCACGGTCATGGCCTGGGCGGTGGCGGTGGTGAGCAACAACAGCGCAAGGGGGATGGCACGCATGGGGCCCTTCCTTGCCGGCCGCGCGCCGCCCAACAGAGGGAGGCCCGCCACGCCGGCGCGACGTCGCAACTACCACGCACCGCAGCGCTTTTCACCGCGCTTTCCGCGTCGGAGCGCCCCTCGGGCGAGAGCGTTGGCGCGAGATGACGCCGGCGGTCCCACGCGGCTCCCCAGCACCGCGGGTTGGTTGTAGGCTGCCCCCGGCCATGAGCGCGCCCGTCACCATCGGCGGCAAGTACGAGCTGCTGCGGAAAATCGCCACCGGCGGCATGGCGGAGGTGTTCCTGGCGCGCCAGACCGGGTTCCGGGGATTCGAGAAGCTCGTCGTCATCAAGCGCATCCTTCCGCACCTGGCGCAGAATGAAGCGTTCGTGAAGATGTTCCTGGATGAGGCCCGAACCGCGGCGGACCTGCGCCATCCCAACGTCGTCAGCGTGTATGAAATCCACGAGGACAAGGGGACGTACTTCATCTCCATGGAGTTCCTGCACGGGCAGGACGTGCGACGCATCCTCCGTCGCGCTTCCGAGGCCAGCGAGCCCGTGCCGCTGGGTCACGCGCTGCAGATCGTCATGGATGCGGCCAGCGGCCTGCACTACGCGCACGCCAAGACGGACCTCAACGGCCGCGCGCTCGACATCGTCCACCGCGACATCAGCCCGCAGAACATCCTCGTCACCTACGACGGCTCGACGAAGATCCTGGACTTCGGCGTCGCCAAGGCCGCCAGCCAGACGTTCGAGACGGCCAGCGGCGTGCTCAAGGGCAAGTACAGCTACATGAGCCCGGAGCAGGCTTCCGGCGAGCCCGTGGACCACCGCACCGACCAGTTCGCGCTCGGCATCGTGGCGTACGAGCTGACGACGATGAAGCGCCTCTTCTACCGCAACAGTGACGTCATGACGTTGCACGCGGTGATGGAGTGTGAGGTCCCGCCGCCGTCGAGCGTGGTGAGCGGCTACCCGCCGGCGCTGGAGCGGATCCTGATGAAGGCCCTCTCACGCAAGGCGCACGACCGCTTCGGCAACTGCCAGGAGCTGGTGCTTGCCCTCGAGGAGTACCTGGCGCACCAGGGTGTGGTGCACTCGCCGGCGCGCGTGGGCCAGTACATGCGCACGCTGTTTGCCGCCACGCTGCAGCACGAACAGCTCGCCGAGCCGATGCTGGAGGTGGACCCCGTCAGCGGCTCCATCTCGAACATCGAGGAGGCCACCGAGAGCCTGCGTCCCAAGACGGGCTCCATGCGCATCCACAGCGCGGCCACGGCGCAGCTCCCCAAGGAAGGCAGCGGTGCGGGCACGGGTCCCTTCGCCTCGCCGGGCACGGGCAGCAACAGCGTGACCAGCGGGCTGAGCGACGCGGCCGCGCCCACCGTCGTCGACCTCCGCCGCACCAACCTGGGACCGGAGCTCACCGGCTTTGTGGGCCGCGCGGCGGACCTCACGGCGCTGAAGGATCTCTTCACCCGCGGTGAACGGCTGGTGACCCTGTTGGGCCCTGGCGGCACGGGCAAGAGCCGACTCGCCACGCACTTCGCGTACGCAAACCTGGAGCAGTTCACCGAGAACGCGGGCGGCGGCGCCTGGCTGTGCGACCTCACGGAAGCCCGTGACATCGACGGGGTGTGCAACGCGGTGGGTCGCGCGCTGGACGTGGCGCTGGTGAGCGGGACCACGCGTGGTGACGTCGTCAGTCAGCTGGGTCAGTCCCTCGCGGCGCGCGGCCGGGTGCTCATCCTGCTGGACAACTTCGAGCAGGTGGTGGAGCACGGACCCGCCACGTTGGGCGTGTGGCTGAAGATGGCGCCGCGCGCGCACTTCCTGGTGACCAGCCGGGAGCTGCTGCGACTCCCCGGCGAGGTCCCGCACAACCTGGCGCCCCTGCCCACGCCCCAGGCCGGTGACGACGTCGCCGCCTCCGAGGCCGTGCAGCTCTTCGTGGAGCGCGCGCGCACCGTCCGACGTGGCTACGCGCTCACGGAAGCGGAAGCGCCGCTGGTGGCGGAAATCGTCCGTCAGCTCGACGGCATCCCACTCGCCATCGAGCTGGCCGCGGCGCGGATGGGTGTGCTCTCCGCCGCCAAGCTGCTGGAGCGCCTCCCGCGTCGGTTTGACCTGCTCGCCGGCACCAAGCGCGACAGCAACGCCCGTCAATCCACGCTGCGCGGCGCCATTGACTGGTCATGGAACCTGCTGCAGCCGTGGGAGCAGAGCGCGCTGGCACAGTGCAGCGTCTTCCGCGGCGACTTCACGCTGGAGGCGGCGGAGGAGGTGGTGGACCTCTCCGCGCACGCGGAAGCGCCCTGGGTTCTCGACGTGGTGCAGGCCCTGCGCGACAAGTCCCTGCTCCGCACCTACGAGCCCAAGGACTTCCCCGGTGAGCTGCGCTTTGGTCTGTACGTGACCATCCGCGAGTACGCGGCGGAGAAGTTGCAGCAGATGGGCCTGGCGGAGTCCGCGCTGGCCAAGCACGGGGCGTACTTCCTGAAGGTGGGCACGGACTGGGCGGGCAATCTCCGTCGTCACGGCGGCGTGGAGAAGATGCGGCGCCTGGCGCAGGAGCAGGAGAACCTGATGGCGGTGCACCAGCGCGCCGTCGTCGCGGAGCCGCCCACGCCGCAGACTGCGCAGCTGGCGCTGGGGACGCTGCTGGCGGTGGACCCGGTGCTCAGCACGCGCGGCCCCTTTGGCGCGCACCTCGCGCTCCTCGACGGTGCCGTCGACAGCCCCACGTTCAGCGTGGCTTTCCCGGCACTGCGGGCGCGGGTGCTGGAGGCGCGGGCGCGGGCCCGGGTGGCGCGCGGGAGGATGGCGGAGGCGCTGCTCGACGGAGAACAGGCGCTGCGGCTCGCGCGCGAGGCCAAGGATCGACGCGTGGAAGCCGCGGTGCTGGACGTGCTGGGCAAGGTCCACGACGACCAGGGCCACACCGAGGAGGCCCGCCCCCTCTACGAGCGCACGCTCGAGATCAATCGTGAGCTCGCCGACAACTGGGGTGAGGCCCGCGCGCTGCAGCGCCTCGGCTCGCTCCAGCACAATGAGGCCCACCTCAACGAGGCACGCGTCAACTACGAGAAGGCCCGCGACATCTTCCGTCGCGTGGGCGACCGCCGCGCCGAGGGCCTGGTGCTGCTCTACCTGGCCATCCTTGAGCAGGAGCTGGGTCGTCTCTCGGAGGCGCGCAAGCACTATGAGCTGAGCCTCACCATCAACCGCGAGGTCGGCGACCGGCGCCTGGAGGGCATCAGCCAGGGCTACCTGGGCTTCCTCCGTCACGAGCAGGAGCGTTTGGAGGAGGCGCAGGCCAACTACCAGGCCGCCGTGGAGGTGGTCCGGGAGGTCTGCGACCAGCGCTACGAGGGCATCTTCCTGGCCAGCCTGGGCGGCGTCACGGCGGCGCTGGGGCACGTGGAGGACGCCAGCCAGCTGCTGGGCCAGGCCGCCGCGCTGCTGAAAGCGGTGGACGACCCCATCTTCCTCAGCGCCGTCGACTTGCACCTGGGCCACCTGGACCTGGCGCTGGCGCGACGTGCAGACTCGGCGGGTGACCGCCTGACGGCGCAGCAGTACCGCCTGCAGGCCCAGGCGCGCGTGGTGGCTGCGGAGACACCCGGCGCCCCCGACGAGTCACACCCCGGCGGCACACCCTCCCTGGCCTCCCAGACCGACGAGAGCCGCCTCGCCCTGCGCTTCCTCAAGCGCGCGCTCGCCAAGGACAAGCTGGCCCGGGAAGGTCAGACCGCCTGACGCTTCTTGGTGACAGGTTGTGGGGGGATTCGAAGCGTCCGCCGACGCGCGCTACCCGGTGCGAGCGCGCATCGACGAGAGGACATCACTGCGGAGTGGCCGCCTGGGCTTCCTTGTCGCGCTCCTGGTTGAACGCGATCCACTCCTTCTCTTCCTCGCTGGCGGCGTCATTCTCGGCGGTGAACTCGGTGGGCTCCGCCTGCGTGCCGTCCTTGGCCACGCGGATGGACATCATCTGCCCCACGATCTTCTCCCACTCCTCCTTGCTCACTTCCTGGAACGGGGCCGCCACCTGCGTGCGGTTCTTGAAGTCGATGGGGCCCTTCTTGCCGCCGCCCGCCGCCTTCTGCTTCTCGACGATGGGCGCGTTGGAGACCGCCACCGCCCCTTCGTAGACTTTCACCAGGGTGGAGCCGTCTTCCTCGGCGTTGACGCGGAAGGTGGTGCCACGCACGCCGGCCACCGCGTTCTCCGTGCGCACGGCGAACTTGCTCTCGCTGCCCACCGCCTTGGTCACGGAAGCCCACATCTTCCCGGCCGTCAGCTTGCTCTGGCCCGCCGCGGGCTCCTGGGCCTTGTCGGCCTTGGCCTCACCCAGCTTGAGGGTGGTGCCGGAAGCCAGGCGCACCAGCGAGCCGTCGGCCAGCTTGACCTCCAGGCGACCATCCCCCGCGGTCTTCAGCCACGCGCCCTCGCGGACGTCGTCATTGCGGCGGAGCGGCTTGAACGGGCCCTTCTCGCTCTGGCCTTGCTGGGCACCGCCCTTGATGAACGTCACCTTGCCCGCCACACCGGCGGCCTTGGCGCTGGCGGCCTTGGCGGCCTGCGTCTCGGTTGCCGGCAACAGCCACAGCGCAGCAGCGGAGAAGATGGCCGCCGCACCCAGGGAACTGACCACGCGCATTCTCATGGAAGGCCTCACTGACTGCGGGGGAACGGCGTCCTCCGCCAGCTACCGGTTGCACCACCCGCAAACGGCTACTTCTTGATTTCGATCTCCAGCTGGCTGGGATTGACCCCGTTGACCTCCACGGCGGCCCCGCCAATCTTCTTCGCGCTCAGCTCGCTGGCCAGGTAGTTGGTGTCGCCTCCCTCCAGCTCCACGTCCAGGACGGCCTTGCCACCCTTGAAGGAGCGCTGCTGGACGCTGGCCACGCCGCGAACATCCTCGGGCAGCGCCTTGATGAACTTCTGCAGCGCGCCAAAGTTGGCCACCGTGACGTGCATCTGCACGCGCTTGGTGCCCGTCATGTTCTTGACGAAGGACTTGGAGGTCTTCTCCAACAGCTCCTGGGCGGCCGCATCCACCACGCGGGCCCGGTACAGGCTGCTGCACGAGGGCGGCGCCAGGTTGGGCGCGGTGCACGGGATGGCGTTGCTCTTCGTCACCGTGGCCACCACCTCATTGGTGTTCGTGTTGAACATCTTGAGCGTGAGGCTCATGTTGTAGCTGCGCAGGCCGGTCTGCATGATGGGCCCGGCATCCACGCCCACGACGGTACCCACCACCGCGTACTGCGCGTCCGCCTTCTCCCTCAGGTACTCGGCGTCCTGGGCGCTGAGCTGGCCGGTGGAGGCGGTGCCGTTGAGATTGATTCCCGCCAGGCCGCCCAGGTCCACCACCGTCAGGCCGCGCTGCTGGAAGTAGTCCACCATCATGTTCTCGCTCTTGCCGCGCTCCTGGTTGGCCAAGGAGAAATCCGTCTGGCCCGCCATGCGCTCCGCGATGATGAAGGCCACCTTGGGGTGACCCGCCTCCATCAACGCCAGGGAGAAGGCATCCGCCGCGGCGGACTTGCTGACGGTGGCGGAGACCCGCATGGTCACCACGCCGCCCTCGTTCTTCTCCTCCAGGATCTTGTACTCCTTCACAAAGCCCTCGGCCTTGGAAGCCACCGCGTCGCTGACCAGCTGGAAGTCCTTCACCGTGGTCACGCTGGTGACGTTGGCACCCGCCACCATTTCCACCGCGTTCCGCAGCGCGTCCTTCTTGGCCCGGTCACGGGCGCCCGCGGCATCACCGTTGACAATGGCGGCCTGACCCGTGGCCTCCACCGTCTTGCTGTCCTCCTGGGCGCGAGCTCCCGGCGCGTAGACCGCCAGAGCCGTCATGGTCATCAGAGAGTAAGCCCAAACGCTGCGCATCACAGCCTCCCGAATTTTGGAACCCAACGCCGCCAGTAGCCGGCCGCGGTCAGACGCCAAGGATGAGTTCAGTCAATGACGATGATGACCTTGCCCTCGGACAGATAGGACAGGTTGCTCTGCGGGTCGCGCAGCTTCTCCGCGTCCGCGTTGCTGATCACCAGGTCCGTCTTGCCGCCGGGGGCCAGCTTGATGGCGCGAACCACCAGCGGGGTGCCCTTGACGCGCCCGTGGCCCTGCGCGGCCTCCATGTCCTTCACGTAGCCGGCAATGCCGTTCTCCTTGGCCGCCGCCTCCGTCACCACCGCGGCGCCGTAGACCTCATTGCCGGCCTCATCCACCACGCGCGGCGACATGGCCGGCACCGCGGAGAGCCCCTTGGCGTTGATGATGAGCCCGGTGTTCTTGGCCGCCCCCTGGCTGGGCACCGCCACCGCCTTGGCGGGGTCCGGAATCAGCGCGTCCGCCAGGTCACCCTTGATGTCCACGCGGACCACCACGTCCACGCTGCCATCCGAGTAGTACTTGGTGTCCACCACCTTGAAGTTCTTGATGAGGCCTTCCACCTTGGCCTTCACGGCGCCGTTGGAGCTCATCTCGTCGCCGGCGGTGACCTTGGAGGTGACGTTGGCGCCCTTGAGCGTCTCCAGGATGTTGCGGAAGGCATCCAGCTTGGCGGCGCGCTCCGCGCCCAGGCGCGCCACGGCAACGTTGGCCGCCTTGGTGTCCGCCGCGCCGCTGCCGGTGGCCGTGATGTAGCCATCAGACCAGTTGATCTCCCCGTGACCAATCTTCTGCACCGCCGCACCGCCCGCCGGCGGCGCGTCCGCGGCGTGCGCCACGGCCAGCTGCAACGCCAGCACCACGGTTGCTCCACGAGCCCAAGTCTTGACGGTCCGCATCTTTGCTCTCCAAGCGGCACGGCGGCGCCGCACCTTGTCAGTTCAGACACCCGTCAGGGCAGAAACCCCAAAAGCCGGTCACCATCCCTACCACCGATCCGGCACGCTTGAACAACCCGCCCGGCTCTCGCGTCCCATCGTGGTGTGACCGGGGTCACCCGACCCTGCGTCATTCTCCAGCGGCGCCAGGCCTCTCCGGCGCCCACAAAGCTTGGACGCACGGACGCCCTGCCGCATTCAAGCTGGCGCCTGAGGAAAATCGTGTCTGTGCTTTGCGGGATCTGCGCGCCGCCGACGTGGCAGCGGTCACGCTGGTGCCTCCGACGAGGTCACTCCCACTCAATGGTGCCGGGCGGCTTGCTGGTGATGTCCATCACCACACGATTGATGCCGCGGACCTGGTTGATGATGCGGGTGGAGATGCGGTCCAGCACCGGGCGCGGGAGATAGGCCCAGTCCGCGGTCATGCCGTCGTCGCTGGTGACCACGCGGATGCAGCAGGTCTCCTCGTACGTGCGGGCATCTCCCATGACGCCCACGCTCTTGACCGGGAGCAGCACGGCAAAGGCCTGCCACAGGCTCTCCTGCAGCCCGGCGGCCTCCACCTCCTCCTGCACAATGGCGTCGGCGGCGCGCACCAGGGCCACGCGCTGCGGCGTCACCTCGCCCAGCACGCGGATGGCCAGGCCGGGGCCCGGGAACGGCTGACGACGGACGGACGTGCGTGGCAGGCCCAGCTCCTCACCCAGCGCGCGGACCTCGTCCTTGAACAGCTCACGCAGCGGCTCCACCAGCTTGAGCTTCATCTTCCGCGGCAGGCCGCCCACGTTGTGGTGGCTCTTGATCACCGCCGACGGTCCCCGGTGGCTCACGCTCTCGATGACGTCGGGGTACAGCGTGCCCTGCGCGAGGTGCGTGACGCCGGTGATGGCCGCGGCCTCCACGTCGAAAACGTTGATGAACTCCAGGCCAATGCGCTTGCGCTTCTCCTCCGGGTCGGTGACGCCCTTGAGCGCGTTGAAGAAGCGCTCCTGCGCGTCCACCACCCGCAGATCCATGTGGAACGTGTCCTTGAAGACCTGGCGCACGCGCTCCACCTCACCCTGGCGCAGCACGCCATTGTCGACGAAGACACAGGTCAACCGGTCACTCACGGCGCGGTGCACCAGGGCCGCCGTCACCGCGCTGTCCACGCCGCCACTGAGCGCACAGACCACGCGGCCCTCACCCACCTGCTCGCGGATGCGCTCCACCGACTGCGTGATGATGTCGGCCATGCGCCACAGGTGCTGCACGCCCGCCACGCGCGTCAGGAACGCGTTGAGCATCTCCGAGCCGCCCGGCGTGTGCACCACCTCGGGGTGGAACTGGATGCCGTAGAGCCGACGCGCCTTGTGGGCGATGGCGGCGTACGGGCACGTGGGCGTGGAGGCCAGCACGGAGAAGCCGCGCGGCAGCCGCTCCACCTGGTCGCCGTGGCTCATCCACACCGGGTGTCGTCCCACGCCGATGGTGGCGAAGAGATCACCCGGCTCATGCACGTCGATTTCCGCGCGGCCGAACTCCCGGCTGGGCGCGTGGTGCACCTGCCCGCCCAGCACCTGGCTCATCCACTGCGCGCCGTAACAGATGCCCAGCACGGGGATGCCCAGGTCCAGGATCTGCGGGTCGGCGTTGGGAGCCGTGGCTTCCGTGACGCTGGCGGGCCCGCCGCTGAGGATGATCGCGGAGGGGCGTCGACGCTTCAGCTCGAGGAGGGGCACGTCAAACGGCAGCACCTCCGAGTAGACGCGGAGCTCACGCACCCGTCGGGCAATGAGCTGCGTGTACTGGGAACCAAAGTCCAGGATCAGGACCGGCTCGCGCTCCAGTCCGCTCGTGCGATCAGTCATCCGCTCCCTCTGGGCCAAAAGGCCACCCTCCATACGACGTTGCCCCCGCCGGTGCACGGGGTCCCTTGCGCCGGCCGCGCCCGCCCGCCAGAACGCGAGCCATGGCACTGAGCTCCAAGGCGCAAGCTGTCCTCGGCAACACCCGTCGCGCGCTGCTGGGACTGTGGTTCGGCAGCGTGGCCTGTTTCTCGTTCCTCGTCGCGCCCACGCTGTTCCGCGTGCTGCGTAACGCCCCGCCCGACCGGGTCACCCCGGCGCCCAATGCGCTGGCCGGTGACGTCGTGGTGCCCACGTTGCAGAAGCTGGCGTGGATGGGCCTGGTGGTGGGGATCCTGGTGGGGGCCAGCCTTCTCTGGGACAAGGGCCCGCGCTGGCAGATCCGCCTGGGCGCTGTGGCGTTGGGCGTCCTCAGCGTCCTCGTTTCCATGCTGTGGCTGACGCCCACCATGCTGGACCTGCTGGCGCAGATGGGCACCGCCATTGACCTGCTCCCCGAGGACAACGCGCTGCGCGTGTCCTTCAACAGCCTCCACAAGTACTCCTCCACCATCCACTCCGGCATGCTCCTGGGCTCGTTGGTGGCGCTGTGCCTGGAGAAGCCGGCCTGAATCACTCCACGCGGTAGTTGGGCGCTTCCTGCGTCACGATGACGTCGTGGACGTGGCTCTCGCGCAGGCCCGCGGAGGTGATCCGCACGAAGCGCGCCTTCTGCTGCAGCTCGGTGATCGTCCGCGCGCCCACGTAGCCCATGCCGCTGCGCAGGCCGCCCATGAGCTGGTACACCGTCGTCGAGAGCGGCCCGCGGAAGGGCACGCGACCCTCGATGCCCTCCGGAACCAGCTTGTCCGCGTCGTCGACGTGGCCCTGCCCGTAGCGGTCCCGGCTGCCCTTCTTCATGGCGCCCAGCGAGCCCATGCCGCGGTACACCTTGTAGGTGCGCCCCTGGTACAGGATGACCTCGCCAGGGCTCTCCTCCGTGCCCGCCAGCAGGCTGCCCACCATCACCGCGTCGGCGCCGCCGGCCAGGCCCTTCACCAGGTCCCCGCTGAACTTCACGCCGCCGTCCGCCACCGTCGTCACGCCCAGCGCGCGCGCGGCCGCGGCACACTCGAAGATCGCCGTCATCTGCGGCACGCCCACGCCCGCCACCACGCGCGTGGTGCAGATGGACCCGGGGCCAATGCCCACCTTGATGATGTCCGCGCCCGCCTCCGCCAGCGCCTTCACCGCCTCCGCGGTGGCCACGTTGCCCGCCATGACGCACAGGTTGGGGAACTCCTTGCGCACCGCCTTCACCGTGTTGATCACGCCGGCACTGTGACCGTGCGCCGTGTCCACGCACAGCACGTCGACACCCGCGTTCACCAGCGCACGCACGCGCTCAGTGGTGTCGCCGCCCACGCCCACCGCGGCGCCGGCCAGCAGCCGACCGTGACGGTCCTTGACGGCGAGCGGGTGGCGGGAGGCCTTGTCGATGTCCTTGACGGTGATGAGACCGCGCAGGCGGAACAGCTCGTCGACCACCAGCAGCTTCTCGATGCGGTGCTTGTGCAGAAGCGCGCGGCTCTCTTCCGCGGAAACGCCTTCACGCGCGGTGATGAGGTTGCGCGTCATGACGTCGCGGACCTTCTTGGTGCTGCCCTGCTCGAAGCGGATGTCGCGGTTGGTGATGATGCCCACCAGGCGCGCCTCCGTGCCCTGCCCTTCCACGACGGGAAACCCGCTGATCCCGCGCTCCCGCATCAGCGCCACCACGTCGGCCACGGTGGCCTCGGGGCCCACGGTGATCGGGTCGGTGACGACGCCAGCCTCATACTTCTTGACCGCGCTCACCTCCTCCGCCTGCACCTCCACCGGCATGTTCTTGTGGATGATCCCCAGGCCCCCCTCCTGGGCCATGGCCACCGCCGTCCGGCTCTCCGTCACCGTGTCCATGGCGGCGGAGAGCAGCGGGATGTTGAGCTGGATCTCACGACCCTGCCGTGTGCACAGCCGGGCGCGGAGATCCGTGTCCTTGGGCAGCACCTGGCTGAAGCCGGGCTCGAGGAGCAGGTCGTCGAAGGTGACGGCGTCGCGGATTGGGATGTTGGGGGTGCTCATCCGTGTGCTCCGGGGGCGAAGAAGGGGGCCGTCCTGTAGCGATGTGGAGGCTTTTTCGCCACCGATCGCGGGCGGGGTTGTCGGCGGACGTAGGACTTGTGGGCCGCGCGACGCGGGGACTACCACCACGCCCAAGGTCCACCCAACGACAACCCAGGGGCATCCATGCGTCCTTCGTACCTCCTCGCCGTCGTCATTGCGGGCTTTGGCGCCGTGCTGGCGTGTTCCGGCAACGGCGGCGGAACGACCAGCAGCAGCTCATCCGGCAGCGCCAGCGGTTCCACCGGCGGCAGCGGATCTTCCGGCGCGTCGTCGTCGGGCATCGTCGGGGAGAGCTCCAGTGGCGGAGGGAACAATGCCTCGTCCGGAGGCGGCAACAACGCGAGCAGCGGCGGAGGGAACACCGGTTCCACGTCGGGTGGCGGCACTGGCTCGTCGGGCGGTGGGACGTGGGTGTGCGACGCGGAGTACCAGGGCGCCGACGATGGATGTGATTGCGGCTGCGGCGCGCCCGACCCCGACTGCGGCGGCGCGGGATGCACCGAGCCCGGATGCGACGCCAGCGGGTGCGAAGCGTGCTGGGGGCCCGGGGCGTCGGAGATTGAGTGCGCGGGCGGGAGCACCTCGTCGGGCGGGCCGGAGGGATGGACGTGCGACCCGGCCTACTACGGCGACGAGGAGTGCGACTGCGGCTGCGGCGTGGCGGACTCCGACTGCGGCGGCGCGGGATGCACCATGCCCGGCGCCTGCGCCGACACCGCCTGCGCATACTGCTACGACGCCAACGGTGACGACGTGTCCTGCGTCCCCCCGCCGCCGGGCTGGACGTGCGACGGACTCTTCTATGGCGACGGCGGCTCGTGCGACTGCGGCTGCGGCATTGCCGATACGGACTGCACCGCGGGTGGTTGCACGGAGCCGGGCTGTCGCGACGCAGCGTGCGACGCCTGCTACGACGCGCAAGGGAACTTCATGGCGTGCGAGGCGCCCTGATTGACGGCGTATCCCCGCTCGACAGGGTGATGCATCCGTCACCCCCGGCCCGCGCGCGTGCGTTCACGCTCCGCACCCGCGAGGTGCGCGTCAGGGCTCCGTGATCGAACCGCGATTCCGCGGACGACGGCGCAGCGTTGCACCCAGGAGCGCTGCGAAGACGAGCCAGGCGCGCTGCTCAGAGGAGTCGGTGGACGCGGTGGAGCACCCGCAGCTCGCGTCCGAATCCACCCCGCCTTCGCCTGACGACGGGGAACCGGCTTCACTGGTGGACGAACCGGGGCTGGCCCCAGATGACGACGACAAAGAGCCGCCTGACGACGACGAAGAGCCGCCTGACGACGACGAAGAGGCGCCCGACGACGACGTAGAGCCCCCTGACGACGACGAAGAGCCGCCTGACGACGACGCAGAG
>JBFMGU010000149.1:0-26119 GCA_040752415.1 Myxococcota bacterium | reverse complement strand
GCCGAGGAGGAAGCGGCGAAGAAGGCTGCCGAGGAAGAGGCCGCGAAGAAGGCCGCCGAGGAAGCCGCCGCCAAGAAGGGCAAGAAGGGCAAGAAGAAGTGACCTCGTGATGCGCCCCCTCCCTCGGGCGCGCCGTGGATCTCCCTACCGGAACCAGATCGAGGTGGCGTTGTCGGACCTGCTCACGGAGGTCTGCATGCGCCTCATTCCCGCCGTGTCCTTCCAACCGCCAGGCTATCGGCCCGGACCGCGGATGCGTCGCTCCCGGGTGCTGGGCGGCAGTGCGGTACCTCGTCGCCGTGGTGACGACGGACTGATGCTCACCCCGATGGTCGACATGTTCACGCTGCTCGTGGTGTACCTGATGCAGAGCTTCGGCTCCGGCGACGAGAGCCTGATGTCCTCCAAGCACCTCAGCCTCCCCGTGGCGCGCCACGCCGACGACCCCGCCGCGCTTCCCTCGGTCACGCTGGTGCAGGACGTGGTGATGGTGGACGGCGTCACCGTGGCGCGCCTCGACGAGACGGGAGCCATCATCACGCCGCTGCGGGACCGGCTGATGGCCGCGCGTGAGACTGGCGCCGACGGGGTGAACGTGCTGGCGGACCGCGCGCTGCCCTACGGGACCATCCGTCGCGTGATGAGCTCCATTGAGGAAGCGGGCATCAGCAACGTGAACCTGGCAGTGGTGCGGCCGTAGTCAGCGACGGGTCCGCAGCATGGCCAACCCCACCGCCACGACGCAGAACCCCGCCACCACCGCCACCTCCATCCCCGCGCCACTGCTCATCCCCGACGCTGCGGTGGCCAGCGCGTCGCCCTGCAGCGAGCGGCGCAGCGCCGTCACGCACCACGTCATGGGGTTCAACTTCATGAGCCACCCCAGCCACTCCGACGCGCCCGACACCGGGAACATGGCGCCGGAGAGGATCCACATGGGAATCAGCAGGATGCTCATGACGGCGTGAAAGCCCTGGCTCGAGTGGAACGACCACGCCAGCGCAAAGCTCAGCGCGGTGACGGCGAGCGCAGTCAGCACCATCGTCGCGAGCAGCGCCGGGAAGTTGGCCTGCAGGAGTGGCACACCGGCCAGCGGCGCAAAGGGCAGCAGGAGCAACGTCTGGATCAGCGCCAGCGTGGCGCCGCCCAGCGTCTTCCCCAAGGCAATCGCGGAACGCGGCGCGGGCCCGGCCAGCACCGCCTGCAGGAAGCCCTCGCGACGGTCCTCGATCACGCTCACCGTCGAGAAGATGGCGGTGAAGAGCAGCGTCATGGCCAGGATGCCGGGGAAGAGGAACGCACCGTAGGCGGTGTCCTCCGCGCCCGGCACCTTGAAGCTGCGTGAGAAGCCCGCGCCAAACACCGCCCAGAACACCACCGGCTGCCCCAGCGCCCCGACGACACGGCTGGGCTGACGGAAGAAGCGCTTGAGGTCACGCAGCCAGAGCGCATGTGCGGTGGCAACCAGGTGGCTCATGCCCCGCCTCCCATCGGCTCATCCTCCAGCGACGAGCCCGTCAGCACCGCGAACGCATCCGCAATCGACGGTCGACGCAGCGTCACCGCGCCCACGTGCCCCCAGCCGCCGGTGGCCTCGAGCACGCGCGGAATGAGCTCCGGCCCGTGGGTGCAGGGAACGCGCACTTCTCCGTCGTGGGAGGTGGCCTGGAGGCCCAACCGATCCCGCACCGCGCGCGCCACCGGCTCGGTCTCCGTGGTGCGCAGCACGATCACGTCGCCACCCACGCGCGAGATGAGCGCCTCAGGCGTGCCCTCCGCCACCACCTTCCCCAGGTTCAACACCATCACGCGCTCGCACCGCTCGGCCTCGTCGGAGCGGTGGGTGGTGACCAGGACGCAGAGGCCGTCACGTTGACGGAGCTGGTCAATGAAGCGCCAGAAGGTGCGCAGCGCCACCAGGTCCACGCCGGTGGTGGGCTCGTCGAGGATGAGCACGCGGGGGCGGTGCACCAACGCGCGCGCCAGCTCCACCCGGCGCTTCAAGCCCCCGCTCAGCTTCTGCACCAGCTCGTCGGCGCGGTCGGTGAGCTCCAGCATGCGCAACAGCTCGTCCACGCGCTCCCGCGCCCTGGCGCCACGCAACAGGTGCATGGAGGCGAACAGCGTGAGGTTCTCGCGCACGGTGAGTCGTGCGTCGAGAGAGGGGTCCTGGAAGACCACACCCATCACGGTGCGCAACGCCGGGTCGCGCGGGGAGACGGGACGGTCCTCCATGCGCAGCTCACCGGACTCCGGCGTCAGCAGGCCCAGGAGGATGCGGAACAACGTGGTCTTGCCCGCGCCGTTGGGGCCAATCACCGCCAGCGCCTCGCCCGCGTGAGCGCGGAACGAGACGTCGGAGAGGGCCACGCGGCTGCCGTAGCGGTGCGTGATCCCCCGGCCCTCCAGGAGCGGCACGCCCGACGACATCAGCCCGCCGTCTTGTCCAGGCTCAGCGCCATGAGCAGGAAGCTCAGGTACGCCATGGAGTAGAGGAACACGCCGCGCGCATACCCGCGGGTGTCCTGGTTCCGACGACGGAACGCCGTGAAGAGGAACACCGCGCCCAGCACCACACTGAGCGCCAGGTACACCACGCCCGCCAGCTCCACCGCCGCCAGCCCCAGCGTGGTGACGACGAGCAGCGCCGTGGTCAGCAGGATCTGCGTGCCCACCGCGCGCTCGCTGTACGCGCCCGGCACCACGCGGATGCCCGCCGCCGCGTACTCATCCTTGCGCAACAGCCCAATGGCCAGCGTGTGCGGGATCTGCCAGACGAAGAGCACGGCGAAGAGCAGCAGACCCGCCACGTCGAGGGTGCCGGTCACGGCGACGTAGCCCATCAGCGGCGGCATGGCGCCGGGCACTCCGCCCACCAGCGTGGCCCACGTGCTGGTGCGCTTCATGGGCGTGTACACCATCACGTAGCCCAGGTGCGCAAGGATGCCGAGCAGCGCGGTGGCCAGGTTGGCGCCGAGCGCGAGCATGGGCAGCGAGACGACGAGGAGCAGGTTCCCCAGCAGCAACGCCTCCCACGGCTCCACGCGGCCGGCGGGCAGCGGGCGGTTGCGGGTGCGGGACATGAGCGCGTCGGAGTGACGCTCGATGTAGCAGTTGAGCGTGTTGGCGCTGGCGACGAGGAGCGAGCAGCCCAGCAGCGTCCAGAAGAACAGCGCCACGTCCTTGGGGCCCTGCGCCACGTGCAGCCCGACGATGCCGGTGAACACCACCAGGGTGGTCACCCGTGGCTTGGTGAGCTGCCAGAGGTCGCGCAGGTGCGCGGTGGCGGTGATGGTGTCCAGCTTGGGCGCAACGGTGGTGGTCAAAGGCAGGCTCCCACGGACTTCAGGGACGAACTTCCGTCCCGTCGAACACGAACTTCACTTCCGCCGGCTGACCCGCGGTGACCGTGAGGTCCGCGGTGCGGGGGCCGAACTTCTCGTGCCACGCCGTCACCGTGTACTGACCGGGTGGCAGCTCCGGCAGCAGCGCCTCCCCGCGCTCATTGGTGACGGCGAAGAACGGGTGATCCAGCACGTGGACCCAGGAGATGGCGCCAGGGTGCACGTCACAGTGGAAGCGCAGGATCTGTCCGGCGTGTTCCCGCGTCTCCAGCGTGATGGCGCCGCCGGGCTCCAGCGACTGGTTCAGGATGGTCTTGATGCCGCGGTAGGCGTGGAGCTGGTGCGGCACCGCGTCGGCATTGGTGAGGCGCAGGTTGCTGCCCGCCACCACCGCGGCCACGCGCGGACGGTAGGTGCAGTTCTGGTGCGCCAGCTCCAGGGACTCACCCGTCTTCCCCGTGGGCGCGCCCTTGCTCACGTACACCAGCGTGTTGAGCAGGCCGTTGTTGTTGGCGCTGATGACCAGCTGCTCGTCGGTGACGGCGAAGGGTTTGCCGCAGGTGGGATCCGCGGCGCGCTTGGGCGCGGGACCACGCCAGCCCTTGCCGGAGTAGGTCACCAGCGCTCTCACACCGGGCACCTGCGCATTGTTGGCGGCCTGCTGCGCCTGGGCCAACGCACCCACCAGGCACGCCGTCACCACCGCTGCCAGCGCCAGGCTCCAGGTTGCGCGCACCGTGCCGCTCTCCTTGCGCCGTCGTGGGCGTCACGACGAGGAACGTGGCAGGTAGCACTTGCGCAAAAACAGCGTCAAGCCGCTTCCACGACGGCGGAGGGCCGAGAATCCTGCGCGCGGCAGAGCGTCGCGGTGGGGTGTGGTGCCGTCGGGAACGCGCGGCAAGGGAACGCGGCGGCGCCCTCCTGCCACGGGGGTGCGGCAAATCCCCGCAGGTGGAAGGCGCCGGGCCCGGAGCGGGAGCGGATCAGTACCGCGTGCGCGACGCGGAGCCGCCGCGGAACGGCACGTTGCGGGTGCCGCGCGCGCCCCAGGGGGACTCCCGCTGCTCCCGGGCGGGGATGTTCCAGCTCTCGCGACGCAGCGGCTCGTCGGACGGGGGCCGCATGTTGCGCACGCCCAGCTCGTTGAGCACCGCCTTCACGCCGTGCACGGACTCCACCAGGTCCTCGGCGGCCCAGCGCTGCTCGCGGTCGTCCACGTCGCCGCTGAGGGTCACCTCGCCGTTGCGAACGCTGACGATGATGTCCGTGGCGTCGACGTCGTCGCTGTCGGTGAGCGCGTTGACCACGTCATCCAGGATGCGGTCATCCGGGCGGATGTAGCCGCGCGGACCCATGCCGCGCTGTCCGCGCACGGGCTCATGCTCCAGGCTGACCTCGTCACGGCTCTCCTCCAGGAACCCGCCGCGCGTGAACGCACCGGAGGCCTTGCGCCCGCCCATGCCACCGCCGCTGCGCTCCATGTACTCGGCGGTGGGCGGGTAGAAGACGCGGCCGGAGTAGTCGTGGTGGTGCAGCTCCCAGCCGCCAAAGTCGCGACCGTACTCCCGCCCACCGCGGCCCCAGCCCTCCCGGCGGGAGAACTCGCGTCCGTACTCTCCGCCGCCGGCGTTGGGTCGTTCATGGCCGGCGCGAGCCTCCTCGTCCTCCAGCCACTCCGTGCCGGGTCGCTCATACGCGCCGTAGCCCTCCGGCCTTTCCGGGCTGGCGCCGTAGCCTTCGCGGCCACCAAAATCGTCGCCCCACCCGGATTTTCCGGCGTCATCCCGGAGGACGGGGCCGCCGATGAAGCGCTGCCGCTCGTGGTAGTCCACCTGCCTGCGCATTGGGCACTCCTTCCGTCGTGAACGTGATGGAGCACCGCCACCGCCTCCACGCTGCGCGGGAGCCGGCGCGGGCCTGTCAGCAACACCGTGGGGATGTACCGACGTGGGAAGGGCGCGTCCGTCCCGCCGCCACGACGTCACGGCGCGCGCGCCTCCGCGTCCACGTCCGCGTTCCGTCCCAGGGCCTGCTCCACCTCCAGGTTGCTGAGGATCCACACGCCGGCGGCCACCTCGTCGTCGAGCTGACCGGCGTTCCACCCGGCCAGGCCCACGGCGAAGAGGATCCACTCGTCGTCGCGGACGCGGTCGGGCCAGAGCCAGCCGTTGTCCGGGAAGCGCGCGCCGGCGTGCATGGTGGTGAACCGCAGCTCCCCCTCCCGACGGTACACGCCCACGCCCTGGCCCTGGTGCACCGGTCCGCCCCAGTGCAGGGGCCCCGTCCGCCACTGCCCGCGGCCGAGCAGCTCGGTGGGCGAACGCCTCAGCGAACGGTTCAGGACAACGCCCAGGGCGCCGTTCTCGTCGTGAGCGCAGAGCAGGATGCGCGTGCCGCTGAAGTTGGGGTCCTGCAGCTCGGGGTCGGCGAGGATGACGTTGCCCAGGCAGGGCGCGTCCAGCAGCGGCAGGCTGGGCGAGGCCGCGGGCATGACGAGCGGACGCGGCGTGGGCTCATCCAGCGCCCAGGCGAAGAACAAGACCACCGGCGCCGCGAGCCCGAGGAGGTTGCCGAGTCGCTCGCCCAGGGTGCGCATGCGCCCTTCGGTTCAGCCGCGCTTGAACTTGGCGGCGAGCGCGGAGGCCACCGGGGCGGGGACCAGGCCGCTGACGTCGCCACCGTAGCTGGCCACTTCCCGCACCAGGCGCGAGGAGATGTAGAAGTTCTCCTCGTTGGTCATCATGAAGATGGCTTCCACGCCGGGCGCCAGCTTGCGGTTCATGTTGGCCATCTGGAACTCGTACTCGAAGTCGCTCACCGCGCGCAGGCCGCGCACCACGCAGTCCGCGCCCTTCTTGCGCACGTAGTCGACGAGCAGACCCTGGAACGCGTCAATCTCCAGTCGACCGTCCTGCACGCACTCCATGATCAGCGCGCGCCGCTCCTCGAAGGTGAACAGCCCGGTGGCCTTGGCGGGATTGTGGGCCACCGCCACCACCACGCGATCAAAGAGACGCAGGCAGCGCCCGATGATGTTGAGGTGTCCGTTGGTGAGCGGGTCGAAGGAGCCGGGGTAGATCACCGTGCGCATGGGAGGAGACTGCAACCGGGCCCAGCCCGCGGGCAAGTTTCAGCGACGGCGCAACAGGTGCAGCCGCGTTCCGCCGTACACCCGGGTGTCCGTGGGCTCCCACGCTTCCGGCGGGTGCAGGCCCTCGTCCTCCTCGGCGGTTTCGAACACCAGCGTGCCGCCGGGATGCACCGCGTGCGCCAGCGCGTCCAGCAGCGCGGACCGGTCCTGGAGCGCGTAGGGCGGGTCGCAGAAGGCCAGCGAGGCGCCGCCGGCGGGAAGGGAGCGCAGCGCCTTCACGGCGTCGGAGCAGACCACGGTGACGCGCGCGGAGAGCCCCAGCTCGGCGGCGTTCTGGCGCACCAGCTCACAGACCTGCCGCGACTTGTCGACGAGCCACGCGGTGGCCGCGCCCCGGCTCAGCGCCTCCAGGCCCAGCGCGCCGCTGCCGCAGTACACGTCCAGCACGTGCTCCCCACCCAGCTCCTGGCCCAGCAGGTTGAACAGCGCCTGGCGGACCATGTCCGAGGTGGGCCTGGTGTCGGAGCCCTTGGGCGCGCGGAAGCGTCGACCGCGCAGATCCCCGCCGGTGATGCGCAGCACTGTGACCTCACATCCCGATCTTGTGGACGTGCGAGCGCATCTGCGTGCCGTGCACCAGCACACTGCCGCCGCGGATGGCCGCCGCCACGTGGATGGCCTCCGTCATCTGGTCCAGGTTGGAGCCCTTCTCCAGCGACGTGGTGGTGTACGCGTCGATGCAATACGGACACTGCACGGTGTGCGCCACGGCCAGGGCGATGAGCGCCTTCTCCCGCTCACTGAGCGCCCCCTCGGCGAAGACGGCGCCGTACCACTCCTGGAACTTCTTCCAGAGCTCCGGCGCGTTCTTCCCGATCTCGCCGAAGCGGGCCAGGTCCTTGGGCTCGTAGTACGTGGTGTCATTGGCCATGGTGCGTCCTCAGGGTGATTCCGGGGTTTCCGGGCAGCGCGTCTTAGCCGGGATCCGGGTGTCCGGCACTTGGTGACGCCCATCCGGCAGCGGGCACTTGCCAACCGCCCTTCCCTTTCGCACGTTGAGGGACACGTCCAGGGTGGCCCGCAACCGGGCTGCCAGCAGGAGAGGCAATGGGCAGCTTGATTCAGCGGGACAAGGACACCGCCAGGAAGAAGGGCACCATGGCGCTGGTGACCACGGCAGCAGGGGTGACGTTGGCGGTGACGGGCGCGCCCATCCTGGGATTGCCGGTGGTGGGGTTTGGCGCATGGCTGGCGTACGACTGGTTCATGTTCCGCGCGAAGCGCGGGATGCGGTTCTGAAGCCGTCGCTTCGTTGGCCACGTGCCGTGGTGCGGGTCGTGTTTCCGACTCGTCGGGTGATATCGCCCGCCTCACCCCAGCGCGCGAATGGCCAGCCCGGCAGCGGCGCCTCCCAGGACCAGCCAGGTTGCGTTGACCCGCGCCCACAACAGCGCGACGCAACCGATCACCGCGATGGCACCCGTCCACACGTCGACGATGGCGGCCGACCCCAGCTGCCAGGACACCACGGCCATCAGTGACAGCGACGCCACGTTCACACCGTCGAGAACGGCGCCCGCCGTGGGGGACCGGCGCAGCCGCGGCACCAGGGGCCCGCTGAGTGCCACGAACACGAACGCCGGAAGGAAGATGCCAACCGTCGCGAGCACCGCGCCCGGCCAGCCGCCGAGCACGTAGCCGATGAAGGTTGCCGTGGTGAACACCGGCCCCGGCGTCACCTGGCCCACCGCGACGGCGTCCAGCAGCTGCCCCTCCGTGAGCCAACCCAGCCGCTCCACCAGGTCGGCTCGCAGGAAGGCCAACAGGACGTAGCCGCTCCCGTAGAGGACCGACCCGATCTTGAGGAACACCAGGAACAGCTTCCCCAGCTGCGTGGGCTCGAAGGCCGCGGCAACCACCGCCCATCCCCACGGCGCCACGCTCACCGCCGGGCCACCTCCGCGCAACGCCGGCGCCGCCCGACGCGCCACCGCCATGACCGCGCCCGCGCCGGCCAGGAGCAGGAGCTCATGGACGCCGAGGAAGCTGCACGCAGCAGTGACCACCGCGAGGAGCCCGAGGGGCCAGGACTTGATCGCCGCCTTGCCAAGGTTCCAGAGCGCCTGCGCGACCACGCCGAGGATCACCGGCTTGACGCCGTAGAGCGCGGCGGCTGCCTCGGGGAGCTGCCCATGGCGCACGTAGACCCAGGCCAGTCCCCCGACGATGAACGCCGCGGGCAGGATGAAGCACGCTCCGGCGACGATGAGCCCCATCCATCCGGCGCGTCGGTGGCCGATGTGGATGGCCATCTCCGTGGAGTTGGGTCCGGGAATCAGGTTGGTGGCACTCAGCAGGTCCAGGAATTCCTCATGGCTGAGCCACTTCCGCCGCCGCACCACCTCTTCCTCGAACATGGCGATGTGCGCCGCCGGTCCGCCGAACGCCGTGGTGCCGAGGCGCAGGAACAAGACCGCCAACTCACGCAGCTCCGCGCCGCGCGCACTGATGGGTGCGTTCACGCTCCACTCCGACGGAGGAGCACCGCATCCAGCGACAAGGATCTCGCACCAGCCCGCAGCAGAAGGCGCGCCACCAGCAACCTGCTCCCGTCCGTGCTGATCTCGTGGGCCATGCCGGGGAAGGATTACCTCGGCAGCTCACGGAGCGCGAAACTCCCGGAGCCCCTCAGGAGGGGAGTTGGGCCCCGCGTGGCGAAGCCGGCCCACGCTCAGGGTGTCTCGACCAGCACGTCATCCACGTAGACACCGTCAAAGACCCGGCTCTCATTGGTGTCCACCCGGAAGCGCAGGCGGAGCTGGGTGGCGCCGGTGGCGTCGAGGAGGACCGTCCAGACCGTCCACGGCTGGTTGCCCGACCACGCCGACGTGGTGCCGGGCTTGTCCACCTGCACCCACGCTCCGTCATCAAGCTGGTACTCCAGTGCGAAGAAGTCCCGGTTCCGCTCCAGGCGGGTGCGCAACGCGAACTGCAGGGACACCGAGGTCACACCCGGGAGCAGGATGGGGTTGGCCAGCTCCGCGGCGCTGCTCACGTCGTTGCCGTACTTCTCGTCGGGGCTGTCGGTGAGGCTGTATGCCGGGCTGCGCGAGGTGTTGGTGGCCAGGCCCCACGCCACGCCGTTGGTTCCCGGCGCCAGCGTCCACGCGCCCGTCCCGGACTCGAAGTCATCCAGGAACAACCGCACGCGCGTGGTGAACGTGACCTCCACCGGCGCGGCGAGCAGGTTGCCCGAGAGGTCCGCCACGTCGGAGAGCGTGACGCGGTACTGCGTGGTCCCGTCCAGGATGGACGTGGGCGTCCAGGTGGCCACATGGGTGGTGGCGTCGTAGCGGACGGTGCAGACCACGGGGATGCCGGTGGCGAGGTTGGTGAGCGTCAGGTTGCCCAGCGTGGAGACGTCCACGGCCTCGTCGAACGTGACCTCGATGACCGTGCCCGCCGAGACGTCGGTGGCGCCGTCTGGTGGCGAGATGGCGACCACCGTGGGCGGCGTGGTGTCCGGAGCCGCGCCGGTGGTGAACGACCAGTCCTCGTTGCTGGCGTTGTCCGAGAGGTCCATGACGCCCACCAGGTCGACGACGTAGGTGGTCAGCGCCGCCAACGTGGTGCCGGGCGTGAGCGTGGCGGTGCGCGTGGTGGGGTCGTAGCTGACCGTGGCCGTCACCTGGCCGTCGGGGCCGGTGAGCGTGAACGTCGTCTCGTTGACCGTCTCCGGCCGCACCGCCTCGTCCAGCACCGCCACCACACTCGTCCCGAGCGGAACACCCGTGTCTCCGTCGTCGGGCGCACGGAAGCTGGTGCCCGGCGGGGTGGTGTCGGCCGCCACGGTGCTGAAGTCCACCTGCTCGTTGAACAGGAGGATGCTGGGCATCACCGCGTCGGCGGACTTCACGCCGTCCACCCCGCCCACCACGACCAGCGTGTAGTCCGTGTCGTAGGTGTACCCCGCGTCCGTGGGCACGATGGTGAGCACCGAGCCCGCGGCGTCGTACTGGAGCACGGTGGTCAGCAGCGCGCCGCTGCCGGCGTTGCGCAGTTGCACGGTGTCGCTGTTGAGCGTGGTCGGGTCCATCTCCTCGTCAAAGAACACCTGCAGCGTCGAGGAGACCGGGTAGTCCGTGGTGCCGTCCGGCGGGTCGATGGTCACGTGGAGACCAACCTGCACGGTGACGCTGCTCACCTCCTCACAACCCGAGGGGCCCGTGGCGGTGAGCTGGTAGGACGTGGAGCGCAGCGGCGTCGCCAGCGGGTCGGCCGCGGTCGCGTCGCTGAGTGCGCACTCGGGACGGTTGCAGCTCCATTGGTAGGTGGCGCCCGGCGTGGCCGTCGCGCCCAGGCGCACGGTGCCGCCTCGCAGCACGCTGGCATCCGCACCGGCGGTTCCCGGGCTGGGCGCCACGTTGACGATCACCTGGTCGGTCTGTTGTGCGCCCTGCGCGTCGGTGACGGTGAGCGTGAACGTGGTGGTGCCGGAGGGAGTCACGGTGGGGGCACTGACATTCGGGTCGCTGATGCAATCCGGCGCGCCGCACGCGGGCTCCGCCGCCCACGAGAGCATGTAGGGAGCCACGCCGCCGGTGGCGCTGCCCAGCAGGCTGACCGACTCTCCCGCGCACACGAACGCGTCCACGCCCGCTTCCACCCACAGCGCATCATCGACGGTGACCAGCACCGAGTCCTGCGCGCTGCAGCCGGACGCGTCGGTGACCGTCACGGTGAACAGCGTGTTGTCCTGCGGCTGCACCAGCGTTTGCGGCGCATCCAGCGTGTCGATGCAGGGCGAGCTGACGCACGCGGCGTTATCCGACGACCACTGGAACGCGTAGGGCGGCGTGCCCTGCTCCGCGGAGGCGCTCAGCGTCGTCGGGCTCCCGATGCGGAGCGTGGCATCCGGGCCGGCACTCGCCACCGGCAACGGCCTCACCACCACTTCCACCTCCGACGACGACGTGCACCCCGCAGCGTCGGAAACCAGCAAGCGATAGGTGGTGGTGGCCTCGGGCGTGACGGTCAGCTCGGCGGTGGAGCCCAGGTCGGGGGAGAGTGCGTGGGACCACTGGTAGGTCAGTCCGGGCTCGGCGGGGGATCCCAGCGTGGTGGACTGACCGGTGCAGATCGAGCGCGGCGCTCCGGCGTGGGCCACCGGCGGCGAGAGCACGGTGACCTGGACCTGCGCCGTTCCCTGCGCTCCGGTGGCGGGATCGGTCACCGTGAGCTGGTAGGTGGTGGTCGTCGTGGGCGACGCGCTGGGCTGCGCCGACTGGGGTGCGCTGAGACCGTCCGTGGGCACCCAGGTGTACTGGTATCCGTCGACGACCTCCGGGCCGATGGTGGCCGCGCCGCCCGCGCAGATGGTCACCTCCGGGTCCGCGGTCACCTCCAGGTTCCCCGGCGCGCTCCCCCCGTCGGGTGCCCCGCTGGAGGAAGCGTTCCCGACGGGCGAGCCACTGGAGGCGGGGCCGGAGGTGACATTTCCGCTGGAGGCCCCTCCGCTGTTGCTGGATGCGGATGTGCCCGTGGAGCCGTTGCTGGTGGCACCACCAGGATTGGAAGTGCTGTCACCGGAGCTGGATGCGGCGCTGCTCGCGCTCGACGTGGCGCCGCCCGCCTGACCGCCCGCGCCTCCCTCTTCCTCCGGTCCAAGAATCCCCGGACCCGTGCACGCCACACTGGCCGTGAGACCCGACATCCACATGACGAGAGCAAGGCTCGCGTTCGTCCGACCCATGTTTCCCTCCCGGCATCCGGGATGCCGACAAGACGGTGAGTCCCGTCGAGACCTGTCCGTCTCGTCGCGGGCGCTGAGGCAACGGATCCGGAGGGGCCGCGCGTCCAGGGAAGGTCGTTTGCCGACGCATCAGGACATGGGCAGGTCCCGTGATGGGCGCCGCATGCCGTCAGGGCTTCTCGGTTGTCGGGATCGGGCGGAGAGAGCCGGTCAGGCCACCCGCACGCGCATCATGGCCGCACGCGCGCCAGGAGGAAGACCGCGCAGGTGCGCGTCCACGTCGTCCGCGGAACGACGCTGGCGAGTCCCGCAGATGATCGCGTTCTCACCCTTGGGCGGCAGCAGCTCGAAGGTCACGGGAAAACTCGACCGGAAGGCGCGGTACGCCCGGTGGCGCGCGGCCGCGTTCTCCACGTCGGTGAAGACGTTGCACGCGAGCAATCCGCCCTCCCGGAGCCCGCGGGAGAGGCGCACCAGGAAGTCCACCGTCACCTCCTGAGTGCGCGCCGCGTCGCCGTGAGCAAGGAATGCGTCATCCAGGATGACGTCGTACGCGGCGGGGTGCGCGTCCACGAACGCGTAGCCGTCACCCACGTGCACCACCGTGCGCGCGTCCGCCAGCGCGAAGTGACGACGGGTGATGTCCACCAGCGCGCCGTCGATGTCCACCGCCTCCACGTGCGCACGCGGCACCAGCACCCGCAAGGCGTGCAGCACCGTGGCGCCGCCCATCCCGATCAGCAGCACGCGCAGGTAGCGCCCCTCGTCGACGGCGAGCGGGTGGTGCAGCACCGCGGAGGCGAGCGCGTCCCAGGAGTAGCCGAAGAAGCGTCGCGTGGGGTGGTAGGTGGCGTAGGTGGCGCCGGAGACTTCCAGGTGTCGCGTGCGACCGCGGGCAATGACGCGCACCTTGTTGAAGGGCGTGTCCACGCGCTCCAGCACCTTCCGGCTCGACGTGGGAGAAGCTGCCATGACCGCGCCTGTGACACGCGGGCCGGCGCCGTGTCCACCGTCAAGCGCGCTCACCTCGCCGGAGCCAGGCCGCCACCGCTTCCGCCACCGCGTCGCGTTGCCCGCGCGCCAGGGCCTCCACCCGTCGACGATGCGCACGCGGAAGGTCCTCGTGCTCCAGGAGCACGGAGAGGATGTGGAGATCCATGGCGCGGCCCAGGAGCTGGGAGGCGCTGGCAAAGGCCTCGTCGCGCCCGGGTCGCTGGGTGGTCAGGCCGAGCTTCTCCGCGGTCTTGAGCTGGTACCGCAGCTCCCGCAACCGCTTGCGCAGGTTGTGCAGACGCTTCCACGTTCTTCGCGAGGCCAGCCGCTGCGCGGCATCCACCACGTCGCCAGCCTTCTGGCGCAGCCGCTTGCCGGCCACACGCGTTGACGCCAGGTCCCGGCCACGCAGCGCTCCCACGGCGTGCAGCGCGATGTCGCCCCGTGCACGGACGCGTCGGGGCAGCTTGCGACGCGCGCGCTCCGCCCGCTGCATGAGCTCGTCGCCCAGGAGCGCGCGCACCGCCACGTGCTCCGGCTCCTTCAACGTCAGCAGCGCCACATCCAGGTCCCGCGCGGAGCCCAATTCCCGTCGGAGCTCACGCAACGCCCGGTCCGCGCGTCTGAGCCGACGAGAGCCGTCCGCGGGTCGCAGCAGGCGCAGGGTGGCGTGGGCCTTCCGCGCGGCAATGCGCGCGTCGTGGATGTCCTCCTCCCCTGCCCGGTCGACGACGCGCTGCAACGCCTCCTCGAGGCGACGCAGATCCCGCTGGAGCACATCCTTGCGTCCCGCCATCACGCGCACCGATATCCCGCCGTCATGGGATCCATGCAACGCCCCCTCGGGAGACGCGCCCGGGCCCGGTCTGCGTTAGCCTCTGGTCATGCTCTGTTCCCTCCGCGGGCTGGCCCCCGTCCTCGCCCTGTTGATGTCGTCCGCACCGGCGTGGGCGCAGGAGGCGGAAGCCCCTCCTCCCGTCGAGACCGCGCCCACAGAGCCCACCACTCCGACGGAAGAGCCCGCGCCGACGACGGGTGAAACCACCGAGCCCGCGCCCGAGCAGCCCCCCGCGGAAGCTCCCGCCGCCGAGGTGCCCGCGACCCCCGCGCCGCGCTTCGACGACGAGGACCCCACCGCGTTGCCGCGTCGTCGGGCGCCGGCGTGGGAGGCGGAAGGTGGCGTGAGCCCGCCCGCGCCCGCCGGTGAATCCTCGACGGGGAAACGGGTGCGCCTACGCACGCGCTCCGGTGAGGAGGTGGATGGCACCGTGGTGGCGGAAGCGCCGGAGGGTTGGGCGGTGCGCCTGCCGACGGGGGAAACGCGTTTCTATGACCGGCTGGACGTGGTGGACCTCACCGACCGCGGTGCGACGAGCCCGGGCGTGGCCCAGAAGGCGCTGCTGCTGTTCAGCCTGTTGTGGCCGGGCGCCGGGCAGGTGGTCTACGCCGCCACCGTGCAGAAGGGCGGCATCCTGGAGCGCAGCGCGCTGTTCCCGGGCATCATCCTGGCCGTGGTGGGCGTGGGCTCGGTGGGGGTGCTGGCCGCCGGTCTCGTCGTGGGACGGGTGATCAATGAGCCCACGCTGCAGAGCCCGGTGAACCCGGTGACGCTGACCGGCGCGGCGGGATTGACGCTGGCCTTCCTGGTGGCGCTGCTCGACGCCGGCGCGCGCATGGTGCTGGACTGAGCCTCACGCCACGCTGATCTGGCCCTGCACCACGCGCCCGGTGTGCTGGCCGTGCCTGCCGCGCTCCGCCTCCAGCGCCGCCGCCACCTCCGGCCGCTTCTCGATGACGACGTCGTCGATCACCAGCAGGTCGATCTGGGTGCCGAGGAAGCAGCGCACCGCGTCGGCGGGGGTGTTCACGATCGGCTCACCCTTCACGTTGAAGCTGGTGTTCAGCACCACGGGCACGCCGGTGAGCTGGTGGAACGCGCGGATGAGCGCATGGAAGCGCGGGTTCTCCGCCTCCGTCACCGTCTGCACGCGCGCGCTCCCGTCGACGTGGGTTATGGCCGGGATGCGCTGGCGCTTGTCCGGCTGCACGGGCACCACGAAGAGCATGTAGGGACTGTCGGGAAGGCCGGTGAGGTCAAACCACTCGCGCGCGTGCTCGTCGAGAACCGCGGGAGCGAAGGGACGGAAGCCCTCCCGCAGCTTCACCGCGTGATTCACGATGTCCTTCATGTCGTCGCGACGCGCGTCGGCGAGGATGCTGCGGTTGCCCAGCGCGCGCGGGCCCCACTCCATGCGGCCCTGGTACCAGCCCACCACCTTTCCGTCGGCAATGGCCTTGGCCACGTGCTCCACGAGGTCCCCCGGACGCTGGTGCGTGATCTTGGCGTCAAACGTCTTGAGCGCATCCTCCACCATGGCGCCGGTGAAGCCGGGGCCCAGGTAACGGTGCTTCTTCCTCTGGAAGTGGCGCGGCTGGCCCAGCACGTTGTGGTAGCCGTACATGGCGGCCCCCACGCAGGTTCCTCCGTCGTGGGCGGCCGCATGGACCCAGACGTTCTCGAACATGCCGCTGCGCGCCACCACGCCGTTCATGGTGGAGTTCAGCGCCACCCCGCCCGCCATGCACAGGTTCTTCTCCCCGGTCTGGTCCCTGAGCGCGGAGAGCGTGTGCACCACGGTGTCCTCCAGCGCATCCTGCAGCCCCGCGGCAATGTCCATGTGTCGCTGCGTCACCGGCTCGTCGCCCCGTCGACGGGGACCGAGCCCTTCCGTGAGCCGCGCGGGATAGATGACGTCGCCGGCGGGCATGGCGTTGGCGGCCACCAGCTGCGCAATGAGGCCCTGCTCCACCTCGTATTGTCCGTCGGCGTCCTTGCGGATGATGCTGCGGAAGAAGTCGCGGTACGCGGCGCGGTTGCCGTAGGGGGCCAGGCCCATCACCTTGTACTCGTCGTGCCAGTCAAAGCCGAGGAAGGCGGTGATGAACGTGTAGAGGTAGCCCAGGCTGTTGGGGATGAGGACTTCCCGCAGCGTGGTGATCTCCGTCCCGCGCGCCACCGCCGCCAGGCTGCACGTGCTCTCACCCTGCGCGTCCATGGTCAGGCACAGCGCGCGGTCAAAAGGTGAGTCATAGAAGGTGCTGGCCAGGTGACACATGTGGTGCGGCACCACGGTGTACTGGTTGTCCCGCAGCGAGATGCCCATGTGGCGCTCAAAGGCGCGCCGGCTGCGGTCGTCGGAGTAGCCCGCGAGCTTGTTGAACGTCTGCATGGTGCGCAGCACGGTCCACACGCTGGCCTTGTGCAACGCATTCATGCCGCGCCCGTTGGTGCTCAGCACTTCCGAGCGGAACATCAGCGGGTACGAGTAGAAATACGCCACCAGGTCCAGCTCACTGGGATCCTTGACGCCGGCCTCGGCGAGGCAGAAGTCAATGGCGTGGCGCGGGAAGGCGCCGGAATGCTTCTCCCGCGTGAAGCGCTCCTCCTCACACGCCGCCACCAGCTCCCCGTCGACGATGATGGCCGCCGCGGCATTGTGGCTGGCGCCAAAGCGTGAGGGGTAGCCGTCAATGCCTCCGTTGTAGCCCAGCACCTTCATGGCGGACCTCGTTCTCGTCGGGATGGCGCTTATAGGAACGCGTGGCAAGGCGCGGCAAGGCAGCTCACGGTCCGCAGGCCGCCGGCATCACCACCATGGCGGGAAGCGGGAACGAGTCGCGGTAGATGCCCACCTCCGCAATCCCGCCCACGGCGCGGAACGCCCAGTCATCCCACACGGGACGCAGGGGGCTCTGGGGGTGGATGCGCGCGTCGTCGCTGGGGTTGAAGCCGCCGGTTGCGGTGGTGACTTCCGCGGTGAGGGTCATGGCGGTCACCAGTCCGTCTCCGTGGACAGCCACGACGTGCGGCGTTCCGTTGGCGACAACCAGCTCCAGGCCCTCCACCACCACACCGGGAAGCGTGTGGCGCATCAGCTCCTGCACCGCGCCGCCGTGGTCGGAAGTGAGCACCTGCGGAAGCTCGCACGACGTGGTGGGCTCCGCCCAGGAGAGAACCGCGTTGAACGCCCGGGTGCCAAACGCCAGCTGCGCGTCCATGACACCGGCATGGTGGACCTGCGGGCCCTGCGCGGTCGACTGTCCGACGGGCGTCCGCCACAGGTCCCACAACGCCGACACCGGCAATGCGCAGTCCACCGAGGGCGGCGTCACCGTGGAACGCTCCAGCCAGGTCAGCTCACGCATCCCGCCCAGGTCCACCAACCGCAGCGACGACAGCCCCCCGGTCACCACGTCGTCGCGGCGCACGAGCGGAATCTCGTTGGACGAGGTGAACCGGGCCGTCGGCAACCCGTCCATGTACGCCACCTCATAGGAACGGACGTGCAGCGTCACGTTGTTGTGGCATTCACAGCTCTCCGACGAGCACACCGGGTTGCACGGCTCGGTCCCAACCGTGGCAAAGGCCACTTCCAGGGCGGCATCATCTCCCCACGCCGCCATGAGCGGGAGACCATCCGGGCCACGCACCAGCACGTCTGGGAACGCGCCGTCGCCATCGTCACCCAGCCAGATGACGTCGGAGAGATGGAATCCGGCCATGCTGGCCAGCACCACCGCCACCGCCTCCCCCGCTGGCGCGCAGCCATCCACGGGCGCGTCCCCGCACGGTGCGCAACGTGAGTTGAAATCCACCGCCACCGCCGCGCCAATGGGCGCGGAGCTCATGTGCCCGGCGGCTGCCACCCCCAGGATGTTGCCGGGAGGGACGCTGGACTCCGGGCCCACGGGCCACGACGTGAACGCCATGGCGCGCCGGTAGACGGCCTCCAGCGACAACGTGGACCGCGAGAGCGCCTCCCCCGACGGAGTGATCATGCTGGCGTTCAACGTGGTGACCGGCATGACGGCGTAGACGGGCTCACAGGCGTGGGGGGGACGTTGCGCGCAACTCGCCGGGTGCGAGTAACACCAGGAACCCTCGTAGCCTTCCGCGCCGCGCCACAACGTCAGCAGGTTGTAGCCTTCCACGGAGTACGTGGGGACGGTGGCCATGGCGTCCACGGCAATGGGCCAGCTGCCGAAGAGCGGCTGCGGGCTGGGCGTGGTGGGCGGAACCCCGCAGGCCCCGTCGTCACACTCCCAGGCGCCGCCTCCGTCGACGGTGGAGACCCCCGCGTCCATGGACTGCACGGGCGGCGTCTCCGGCAAGGCAATCTCCCGGAGCACCACCGGCGTTCCCAGCACAAACGAGCTCACGCTGCCCGCCATGCATACGCCCGCCTGGCACGTCTCCCCGCCGGTGCACGCATTCCCGTCGTCACACGGAAACCCGTCGGGCGCCGTGGTGGCCACGCACGCGCCGGCCACGCACACCGGCAGCGCCCCGCACGAGGGCGAGCCACACAGCGTTCCCGTCGGCGACGGCTCGTGAATGCATCCTGCCGCGTCGGCACCCGCGCCGGGCGCGCACACGTCAGAAGTGCAGGGATCCTCGTCGGCGCACAGCGTGGCCACCGGGGTGCTCAGGCAGCCGGCCACGGCGTCACAGGTGTCCGCGGTGCAGGCAATCCCGTCGTCACACACGCGTGGGGTGCCCAGGCACTCGCCGCCCTCGCAATGGTCCGCCAGCGTGCACACGTTGCCGTCGTCACACGTTCCCGCCACGGGCAGGTGCCGGCACGCGCCGGGGACTGCGGGGTCCTGCTGATCCAGCGTGCACACGTTGCCGTCGTCGCAATTGGGCGGCGGGAGGGCCAGCGCGCGCAGCTCCACGCGCAGCGTGCGGGACCCGTTGGCGTCGGCCTCCCCGTCGTGGCGCACCACCAGGACCGCGGAAGCACTGCCCTCCGTGAAGGCCAGGAAACGCACCGTGACCCGCGCGTGCCGGTCGGGCGCGGCGGCGGCGGAGGGCGTGAGCACGGTGAAGGGACTGCCTTCCGGCTCCACGTGCGCGCTGAGGTTGGTGGCGGCGTTGCCGGGGTTGCGGAAGCTGGCGGTCCCCTCCCGGGCCCAGCCCACGTCGACGGCGCCCAGGTCCAGCACGTCCTGCTCCGACTCCAGCCGCGCGTGCACCGGCGTCAGCGCGTCCTCGTCGCGCGGGGTCCCCACGCACGAGACGGCCAGCACCAGCAGGAGGAGCCCCAGCCCACGCACGGCGAGAAGTTGAGCAAGCGCCCCCGCCAGGCACAAGTCCAAGGTGTGTTGGACCCGTGAACGCGGACGTGACCGACGGACACCAACGTCCGCCCCCCAGGACCGGGGGTGCTGTGCTAGTCGGTTCCATGACGCCGAGAGGAAGCCGGCCTATGGTGCGCGCGCCGTGACATCCACCTGCTGCCAACCCATCCGCCACGTCGGAGGAGATGCGCCATGAAGATCCTGGGCCTCTCCGCGTACTACCATGACAGCGCCGCAGCTCTCGTCGTGGACGGGCGGATCACCGCCGCGGCGCAGGAGGAGCGCTTCAGCCGCAAGAAGCATGACGCGCGCTTCCCGCAACACGCCATCCGCTACTGCCTGCAGGAGGCCGGGCTCCAGCTCAAGGACGTCGACCGGATCGTCTTCTACGACAAGCCCTTCGTGAAGTTCGAGCGCCTGCTGGAGACGTACCTGGCGTACGCGCCCAAGGGGATTGCCAGCTTCCTCAAGGCCATGCCGGTGTGGCTCAAAGAGAAGCTGTACCTGAAGACCATGCTCCGTCGGGAGTTGGCGGCGCTGGGCGGCATGAAGGTGGACGCGCTCCCCAGGGTGTTGTGGGCGGAACATCACCAGTCGCACGCCGCCAGCGCGTTCTTTCCCAGCCCGTTCCAACGCGCCGGCGTCATGTGCCTGGACGGCGTGGGGGAGTGGGCCACCTCCAGCGTGTGGCTGGGTGAGGGCAACAAACTGACGCCGCAGTGGGAGATTGATTTCCCGCACAGCCTGGGCCTGCTCTACTCCGCGTTCACCTACTACACCGGCTTCAAGGTCAACTCCGGCGAGTACAAGGTGATGGGCCTGGCTCCCTACGGTGAGCCCAAGTACGTCGACCTCATCTTCAAGCACATCATTGACCTCAAGGACGACGGCACCTTCCACCTCAACATGGACTACTTCAACTACGCCGTGGGTCTGACCATGACCAACGCGAAGTTCCATGACCTGTTTGGTGGACCGCCGCGCCAGCCGGAAGCGTGGATGACGCAGCGGGAGATGGACCTGGCCCGCAGCATCCAGGTGGTGACGGAAGAGATCGTGCTGCGGCTGGCGCGCACGGTGAAGAAGGAGCTCGACGTCGAGAACCTGTGCCTGGCGGGCGGCGTGGCGCTCAACTGCGTGGCCAACGGGCGCATCCTGCGGGAGTGCGGCTTCAAGGACGTGTGGATCCAGCCCGCGGCGGGGGATGCTGGCGGCGCGTTGGGCTGCGCGCTCTCGGTGTGGCACCAGTACCTGGACAACCCGCGCACCCCGGAGCCGCACGACAGCATGCAGGGCGCCTACCTGGGCCCGCGCGCGCGCAGCGACGAGATCCAGGCCTTCCTGGACTCCGTGGGCGCGAAATACGAGCGTCTCCCCGACGAGCAGCTGTTGCCCAGGGTGGCGGACATCCTGGCCGGCGAGAACGTGGTGGGCTGGCTGAGCGGGCGCATGGAGTTCGGTCCGCGCGCGCTGGGAGGCCGCTCCATCATCGGGGATCCGCGCAGTCCCAAGATGCAGAGCGTGATGAACCTGAAGATCAAGTACCGCGAGAGCTTCCGGCCCTTCGCGCCCAGCGTGCTGGCGGAGCAGGTGGGCGAGTACTTCGAGATGGAGGGTCGCAGCCCCTACATGCTGCTGGTGGCGCCGGTGCAGGAGAAGCTGCGCATCCCCATGACGGACGAGCAGCAGAAGCTGTTTGGCATTGAGAAGCTCAACGTGCCGCGCAGCTCCATTCCGGCCATCACGCACGTGGACTACAGCGCGCGCATCCAGACGGTGCACAAGGAGACCAACCCGCGCTACCACGAGCTGATCCGGCTCTTCGAGCAGAAGACGGGCTGCGGGGTGCTGGTGAACACGTCATTCAACGTGCGCGGGGAGCCCATTGTGTGCACGCCGCAGGACGCGTACCGCTGCTTCATGCGCACGGAGATGGACCACCTGGTGCTGGAGGACTTCCTGCTGGCCAAGAAGGACCAGCCGGCGCAGGTGAAGGACGAGAGCTGGAAGAAGGAATTCGAGCTGGACTGATGACTGCCTCCGCCCACGTCATTCCCGAGCTGGACAACAAGGGGCTGCGCAAGTTCGGCCTCACCACCGGCGCCATCTTCGTGGCCCTGTTCGGGCTGGCCATCCCGCTGCTGCGGGGCGTGGACCTGCCGCGCTGGCCCTGGATGGTGGCGGCGGTCTTCTGGGTGCCCGCGCTGGTGGCGCTGCCGCTGATGCGCCTCATCTACCAGGCGTGGATGAAGGTGGGCCTGGTGCTGGGGGCCATCAACTCCCGCATCATCCTGGGGGTGTTCTTCTTCCTGGTGGTGATGCCCACGGGGCTCATCATGCGCGTGCTGGGGAAGGACCCCATGGCGCGCAAGCTGGACAAGTCTGCTAGCACATACCGGGTGCCAAGCCGTCCGCGGGACGCGCGCAGCATGGAGGGACCGTTCTGATGGACTTTCTCAAGGACCTCTGGGGATTCATGCGTGAGCGGAAGAAGTTCTGGCTGGCGCCCATCATCACCGCGCTGGTGCTGCTGGGGCTGCTGGTGGTGCTGACGCAGGGCTCCGCGGCCGCGCCGTTCATCTACACGCTCTTCTGATGGATGCCTCTCGTCGGGACCGGGCGCTTTGGCTGGCGTTCGCGGCCCTGACGGTGCTGGACGTGGCCAGTTGGCACAGCCTGTTGCGCGCCTGGCAACCGGCGGGCAACGCCATCTCCAAGGCGGTGTTCATCTACGCGCGCGACGAGCACGGCCAGCCCACCTCACACATCACCGCCCGTGCCACGGCGTGGTCCTACACCATGCTGCCCCAGCCCGCGTTTTCCGACGAGAACGCGCTGACCGTTCCGCCCGGCTACCCGGTGATGGCCCGCACCGCGGAGGGCGGCGCCACCGAGATGCGCGTGGAGCTCTACGAGGCGCGCTCCCCGCTGCTCCTGCAGGTGCGCTCCGCGGGCACGTCCGCGCCGTTCGAGACCCTGCTCGTCGACGAGAGCGGTACCGCCACGCGGGAGCCCATGCTGGACACGCCGCCGCCCATGGCCCGGCTCCAGACCCTCCTGACCTGTTTCTCCGCGCAGGAGCCGGTGGTCTTCCACGTGCGACAGGGCGCGCAGCTCCAGGTGGAAGCGGGCCGGTGCCGGTGGGATCTTCCCGTCGTCACCGCGGAGCTGGCGCTATCTTCCGCGGACTCCTCCATGCTCATCCAGCGGGTGGCGGGCGCGCCGTTGGCGGAGACGCGGTGGCGGTGGTGGCTGCTGGTGCTGGTGGCGCTGGCCTCGGTGGTGCACCGGCTGGCGTTGCGCACGCCCGCGTGGGTGGGCACGGATGCCACCGCGGTGGTGGTGGTGTTTGCCGCGTCGTGGCTCACGCCGTTGTGGATTGCGTTGTGGGCGGTGAAGGGGGCGGCGGGCTGCGCGCTGCTGGCGGCCACGGTGGTGATGAAGGCGCGCGTGAGCCCGCGGTGGCGCGCGGGTGCGCTCACCGGCGTGGTGGGTGGCGGCGCGTTGTTGTGGGTGGGGCCGCAGGGATTCGCGGAGCTCAACACGCGGTTCAACCACTGGAACGCGTCGGGCAACATGCCGGGCTCCTCCACCGCGCCAGCGTCGGGAACCACGCACCTGGTGCTGGGCTACTCCACCGTCAACGGCGCGGCCCTCGACGAGGGGGGCTACGGCAAGGGCGCGCTGGACGGCGTGCTGCAGGAGGTCTGCGGCGGGCCGGGCATCACCTACGCGCGCCACGCGGTCGACGGCGCGAACCACTGCTTCATCGCGGACACGTGGTCCCAGGTGGCGCGCGGGCTGCCCACGACGCGACAGCGCATCTTCGTGGGCGGATTCAATGACGACCTCACCGCGCCCGCCACGCGGCTCTCCATCTGGCTGGGGACCCTGCTGGCGTTTGTGCCCTCTCGCGCCCTCCCCCGGCCGCATGACACCTGGGCCGCGTGCTCCGTCGCCAACCTGGAGGCCCCACGACGCGCCGAGCTGCTCTCCTGCGTGGAGCGCGTGGCCGCGGAAGGCCCGCCGCTGGTGCACGTCTACGACGTGGCCTCGTTTGACCTGGGGCACGCCCGGCGCTTCGGGCGCGACGCGTGGCTGGCGGAACGCAGGGCGGCGGTGGAGAAGCGCGGCGGCATCTTCGTCGACGGGCGCGAGCTCATGCCCGGTGAGAGCCCCGTGCTCTTCAATGACATGGTCCACCCCTCGGAGGTGGGCTACCGCGTGATGATGAACGAGCTGTGCCGGCGCCTGCCGCGCTGATGCTCACCAGCCCTGCGTGAGGTCGATCTCGGCGAAGATGGGCAGGTGGTCGCTGGCGCGGCGGTTGATGACGCCGGCGGCGCGCGCGCGGGCCCGCAGCGGTCCGTCGACGAAGATGTAGTCCAGCCGGCGCTTGAGCGGGTCCCCCACGAAGGTGCTGCCGCCGCCAAACTCGGCAATGAGGTCATTGAGCCCGGCGTGGCGCAGCGCCGCGGGGCCCGGCCAGTCCGGCGTGGCATTGAGGTCGCCCGCCACAATCACGCCCTGCCCCACGGAAGGCTCCACGTATTCGCTCAGCTCCCGCGCATGCTGCGTGCCGCTCCAGGGCCACACGTCCGCGTGCACCGCCAGCACCCGCAGCGGCTTGTTGCCGGCGCACACCGTGGCGTCGATGGCCACGCGCGGCTCATTGGACACCGGCGCGGAGAGCTGCACGCGCTCCGCCCGCTGGAAGGGCAGCCGGGAGAACAACGCCACGCCGTACTCCCCGCCGTCACGACGGATGGCCGCGGCAAAGGCGTAGTGGTAGCCCAGCGTGTCGGCCAGGTACTGCGCCTGGTCCACGCTCCCGCTGCGCATGACGTCGCGGTCCACCTCCTGCAGCGCCAGGACGTCGGGATCCATCTCCTGGATGACGTTGGCCACCTCGTAGAGGGACGACGAGAGACCCGCGCGGATGTTGTAGCTGACCACCCGCAGCGGGCGCTCCAACGCGCCGTCACCGCACTCCGTCAGCGCCGGTCGGACAAAGGTCCCGGCGTGCTGGCAGCTCAGCGGCGCCAGCGCACAGGCCACCAGCGCGAGACGACGCAACGAGGAGACAAGACAGCGGTGCAGGCGGTGTCGGGTCATGGCGACCGCCCGGCATGCCAGACCCGCGCGTGTGGGCACAAGCGGGAAGAATGCTTCTGCTGCCGTCGTGGCTGCGCTTTTCCACGACGACAGAAACCCACACCCGCCACCCTGGGCCTTCTGCGTCAGCCATCGCCACGTCGGCTCGCGCCTCGAGGGCGGAGGTGGCAGCATGGTGGGCGTCCGAGCGCTGCCATGTCCTTCCGGCTTCCCCGCCTCCTCTGCCTGGTTGTCGTCGTGGGCGCGTGCACCCAGTGGGATCCTTCCGCGCTGTGCAATGACCGCCAGGACTGCGACCCGGGCAGCCCCATGGACTGCGTGGACGGGCGCTGCGTCTACCTCTCCCCCGACGGAGGCGTGCTGGGCGCCAGCAGCGGCGACCCTGCCAACGTGCGCTCGTCCTCGTCCGGCGGCCTGGCCAGCGGCGGGGAGTCCACGTCCCGCGCCAGCGCCAGTGGCTCCAGCAGCGCGTCGTCGGGCGTGAGCGCGTCCAGCTCGTCGGGCGGGAGCGGCTCCTCCAGCGTGGCCAGCGGCTCCGGCGGGCTCACCTCGTCGACCAGCAACTCCGGCACCTCGTCCTCGAACGGAGGCTTCTCGTCGTCCGCCAGCGCGAGCAGCGGCGCTGCCGGCACGTCCACTTCTACCGCGGGCGCGTCGTCCTCGTCGTCCGGCGGCAACGGTGGCACCAGCTCCAGCACTTCCTCGAGCGCGAGCTCGTCGTCGGCAGCCAGCTCCAGCTCGTCCTCGTCATCAGCGAGCTCGTCGTCCAGCTCCAGCTCGTCGTCGTCCTCCAGCTCCTCGTCCTCCAGTTCTGCGTCATCCTCCAGCAGCGGCCTGCCCGGAGGGAACGACTGCATGCCGCTGGAGTGCATGACGCCCGCCCACCCGTGCTTCGACGATCCGAGCTGCTACGGCAACGCCAGCGACGGGACCCGCACCTGGAACCAGCAGTCCTCGCCCTACCCCATCAACTTCTGCGCGGGGGTGACGTGGGACGGCACCACGCTGCGGACGCAGATGCCCTACTTCAGCGTGGGCGACCGCATGCTCCTCGTCATCATGCAGTCGGACAACGCGGACACCAGCGGCGCGGCCAACCTCACCGACGCACAGCTGGGCCCGGTGGGCTTGTGGCACATGGGACGGCTGACGTCGTACGAGAACACGTTCGGCACCTGGGAAGCGACGGTGGAGCCCGCGCCGTCCCCGACGTTCCTGCAATACCTGGACGGAACCAACCCGGCGCAGCTCTGCAACGTGCCGGAGTACAGCGAGCTCACGCTGGACACGGACCTGGAGGCGGCCCCGTACACGCCACCCTACGGCGGGGTGGTGGCCTTCTTCACCCGTCGACTCATCCACAACGGCCGCGCGGTCAGCGCCAATGGCGCGGGCTACCGCGGCGCCGGCGACAACGCGCTCGCCATGTCCTTCTGCGGCACGCCCACCATGAACGGGGAGGGCCTGGGCTCGGAGAGCCACAACCAATCCAGCGCCACGCGCAGCACCGTGGGCGGCGGCGGCGGCGCGCTGGACGTGGGTGGCGGGGGCGGCGGTGGGAACCAGACCGCCGGCGGCAACGGCGGGAAGAACAACTGCCAGCCCGACGTCACCGCGCAGGGCGGCGCCAGCGCATCCCCCGCCACCTTCCGCCTGCTGCTGGGCGGCGGCGGAGGCACCGGC
>JBFMGU010000148.1:0-26277 GCA_040752415.1 Myxococcota bacterium | reverse complement strand
AGGCGGCGTCAAATCACCCCGGAAAACCGGGGGATTTGGTGGACCTGACCACCTGTTGGCTCAGCCCGGATCCCGCCAGGCCACCCACACCACCTCGCTCACCTGGTCGGGAAGGAAATTGTCGTCGCTGATGATGAGCACGGTGTGGCGTCCGTCGGGGAGACGCGGGCCGGGGGCCAGGCCTTCGAAGTTGTCCATGCGCACGCCCAGGTCATTGATGCGCGCCAGCAGCTTCTTCTCGACGAGACCGGGCCCCTTGGCGGGCAGGCGTCCGAGGAAGAGCGAGATGTCGAAGCCCACGTCGCGCCCCCAGGAGCGCTCCAGGGTGAGGACGCGTCCGTCGTCCAGGCACAGCATGGCGGTGAGCCCGTGCACCCACGCGCCGGCGGAAGGAGCCTGGAGCGGGTAGCGGTGCTCGCCGGTCAGGCGCGCGGGTGCGCTCTTCACGTCGTAGACCAGCACGCGACCACGGCCTCCCGCCGCCGGCCACGGACCGTCCTGCTTCAGCGGCGCCTCGGTGGCGGCGAGCAACGTGCGCCCGTCGGGACAGAGCGTGAGCCCCTCGAAGCCGTAGTTGTCCAGCACGCCGCGGGTCTGTTCCTCGGAGACTTTGTGGTCCGGAATGACGTCGGGAGGCAGCGGGAGGCGCTCCAGGGTGCGACCGGTCTTGCGGTCCGCGCGCCAGATCCTCGGCGGCACACCGTGCTTCGTAAACCCCTCACTGGAGACCAGCAGCGCGTGGGGCGGCAGCAGCGCCAGGCCTTCCGGGTCCACCGTCCCTTCGGCCAGCGGCTCACCCATTTCGTCGCGCAACGGCGTTACGCCGGTCACGTGGGCCACGCCTCCGTCGGTGCGGGAGAGCGGGATGGCCAGGTGGTAGATGCGGGGATGGTTCTTGTCGTCGGAGAGTGCGAGCCAGCCGCCGTCCCCGTCGGAAACCAGCGCGGAATAGCCGCCCGCAACCATCCCGTGAAGGCTTCCCACCGTCGTCACCATGCCCACGAACAACCAGAAGGCCACCCTGCCCCGTCGCACCATGGTCCGCTCCCGTGGCCCAATGTGGGTCGACGAGGACGCGGAGACAACCGGGCCCGCACCTTGACACCACCCGAGGTCATTGCGTCGGATGCGCGGCCTCGGAGGCCCTCATGTCCCGCTGGTGTCTGTGCTCCCTGCTCCTCTTGTCGTCGTCCGTGCTGCGCGCACAGGAAGCGCCGCCGGTCCCTCCCGCGCCGGAAGCCCCGCCCGCGGTGCCCGCGCCCGTCGACGAGCCGCCCATCCCCACCGTGCCGCCCACGCCGCCGGCCACCGAGCCCGTGGGTGAAGTGCAGCCTCCCGCCACGCCGGGCGCGCAGACGCACGAGGAGCGCATCCGGCTCTTCGAGGAGCGTGCGCTGCTGCTCAAGGTGACCGGCTCGTCGGTGCGGGTGGTCCGCGGCGACGGGGCGAAGGTCCACGACGCCGAGCTGCGCGCCATCAACATCAGCCCGGACATCCGCGAGAAGTTCGAGGCGCTGGACAACGACGAGCGCCGTCACGAGACGGTGAACAAGCTGGGCCTGGGCGGATGCCTGGGAGCACCGGCGTGCTTCGCGCTCGGCGGTGGCATCGTCGGGGCCATCAGCTTCACCGCCTACAGCCTCTCCCAGGGCTTCCTGGGCAACGCCACCAACGCGTCCGTCTCGGGCTTTGTGTCCGGGCTGCTGGCGGGCGGCTGCATGGGCGCGCTGGTGGGCGTGCTGCTCCTGCCGCTGTCCCTGGCCGCCAACACCGTGCTCGACGCGCTGAGCAACAACGAGCTGAAACCCGAGGACTACGCGCGCATCGTCCGCGAGCACAACAGCGCGCTGGCGCGCCAGATGGGCCTCACGCCCGCCGAGCTGGACCCGCGCTATTTCCCCGGCGGCGCCGCCTGAGCCAACAAACGCACGAGTTTGCGCCCGGGTCCCGCTCTCGTTGTCCGTGCGCCTCATCACACGCGTTTGTTTTGCAAAAAAAATTCGTTGACCCTCGCCCTGGCCGCGCCGATGCTTTAGCCCGCGCATCGGGGTGGGGCCTATGCGCATCCTCCACCAACAACCCCACCATGGAGGTTGGTAATGACTCGGGCTGTTGCACGTCCTCTCGGGATGCTGGCGCTGGCCACGGCGCTCGGCACCGCCTGCACCACGACGGGCGAAGGAACCACCACCACGGGCACGACCTCGTCGAGCTCCTCGTCCTCGTCGTCGTCCTCGTCCTCCTCGTCGTCGTCCAACGGCGGCACGACCAGCTCGTCGTCGAGCAGCTCGTCGTCGGGGGCCACCACCTCCTCGGCCAGCAGCTCCTCGTCCAGCAGCTCCACGGGCGGCACGTCGTCATCCAGCAGCAGCAGCTCCACCAGCAGCGGCGCACCCGCGGAGGTGGACGCCACGGACGTCATCAACGTCGACGAGATCCTGTTCGAGGATGACAGCCCGGAGGCCGCGGCGGCCCGCATTGGTGACCCCGCCGTGCTGCTGTACCGCGCCGCCACCGCCGGCCGGGAGGCCACCGCCGACGCGCGCGCGGTGATGCGTTTCATCCGCGACGTGGCCCAGACCGTCCCCCCGGATCGTCGCGGGACCACGCTGGAGGGTCATCCCTACGCCTCCTGGCAGCGCCCGGTGGATGGCACCATGGTGCGCCTGACCATCACCCGCGTGGGGCCCAACCGCCTGCGCTACCTGGTGGTGGCCCTGCCCCCGCGTCCCGACGGTGGCGTGGCGGACGACGGTGGCGCCTCCGACGGCGGAACGCTCCCGCCGCCCCGCATCCTGCTCACCGGCGTGTTCCTCAAGATGGGCCCCAACTCCGGCGGTGGCCGCTTCCACATGAACCTGGGCGCGGTCAGTGAGGTGTTCCCCAACGGCCCCGGCAAGTCCGGCGGCGTGCACGTGCTCTGGGCCAACCACCGCACCGACGCGCGCGGTCGACGCGTGGTCTACCGGAACGTCCGTCCCATCGACGATCCCCAGGCCATCCCGCGTGACTGGGCGGTGGACTTCTTCCGTCGACCGGGCGTGGGTGGTCACCTGCGCACGCGCGCCGTGGGCGACTTCTGGCCGCTCGCGGGCATCGAGCTGTTCGCGCTGCGCGCGCGCTGGGCGGCCGGGCTGGGTGGTCGCGCCGACGCCATTGCGGTGCACCTGCGTCCGCTCCCCGTGGAGGTGCTGGGCCACCTGCATGAGTGTTGGGGTCCGGGCGGCCTGCGCACCGCGTACCTGGACACCATCGCGCAGAACGACCCGCCCGACGGTGGCGTGGGTGACGCCGGCGCCAGCGACGGTGGCGGCCCCGGGTTCTTCGAGTTCAACGAGGGCGACACTTCCACCTGCTTCGGCCTGGCGGAGGAGACGCTGCCGGAGACCGCGGCGGACCCGGCCCAGGCCGACGCCGACCCCGAGCTCGACGCGCTGCTGGCCGAGACCGGCGCGGATGACATCACCGAGGCCGACGCCAACGTCGAGACGGACCCCGAGGGCTGATTGCCCCGGCTTCCCGGTGGGATGATGGCGGCCTTCCCTCGCTTCCTCATCCCACTGGGACTCCTCCTCTCCTTCTCACCCGTGCATGCCTTTGAGCAGGAGGTGTCGCCCCACGGCGCACGCCTGCGCTGGCGCACGCCCGCCCTCACCTGGCGCGCGGATGTGTCGCTGTCGTCGTTGTCGCCGGATGCGGAGGCGGCCGTCACCGCCGGGTTCCAGGCCTGGGCCACGCCCCCCTGCACGTCGCTGCGCTTCGCGGTGACGTCGGACGCGCCGGTGGTGGTGCGCGTGGTGACGGAGGGGTGGCCCTTTGATGCCTCGCTGGTGGCGCACACCAACGTGGACGCGGATCCCAACAGCGGCGAGATCCGCGGTGCCACCCTGCTGCTCAACGGCACCTACCGTTTCTCGACGACACTCCCCCCGCCCAAGGACGCGGTGGACCTGCAGAGCGTGGTGCTGCACGAGGTGGGTCACGTGCTGGGACTGCGCCACACCGGGCACCGCGCCTCGGTGATGTACGGCGGCTTCAAGCTGGGAAGCCCCGCGCAGCGCAACCTGCAACCGGACGACGTCACCGCGGTGTGCACGCTGTACCCCGCGCCACCGGCCGACCCCTCACCCCGCGCGGTGCTCCTGCCCTCGCTGATCGTGCTTGCGTTGCTGGTGGTGTGGTCGGTGCGTGCGTCCGAGCCGAGGCGCTGAACGGTTTCCGACTGAGGGAAAGGTCGGCAGAAGCGGCCGCTCGGGCCGTGTGCACATGGCCAGCGGAGCGGTAGACTGAGGGTCATTGAGCCACGCCATTCCGGAAAACAGCGCGCCATTACCGTTTCTCGGCGACACGCCCCCGCCTGAAGACGCGGTGGACCTGCAAACCGTGGTGCTGCACGAGGTGGGTCGCGTGCTGGGGCTGCCACACCGACCACCGCGCCTCGGTGATGTACAGCGGGCCCAAGCTGGGGAGCCCCGCGCAGCGCAACCGTCCGAACGGAACGCTGGTGGAGCACGTGGGATTCGGTCAACGCGGAAGTGCGCCGGCCTGGAGTTGAGTCGCCCCTGCACCGTGGAGGATGGTGTTGCCCCGTCACAACAGGGAGACAGCCGTGACCAACCCATCCCCGCGCTACGGCATGGCATTCGACCTGGAACGGTGCACGGGCTGTCACGCGTGCTCCGTCGCCTGCAAGGTCGAGAACCACGTTCCCCTGGGGCACTTCCGGACGAAGGTGTACTACCGGGACAAGGGCACGTTCCCACGCGTGGTTCGCCAGTTCCTGCCGGTGGTGTGCCAGCAGTGCGAGGACGCCCCCTGCGTCACGTCATGCCCGACCAGGTCCATCCAGCGCGGCGCCGACGGTGTGGTGCGGATCAACAAGGCCACGTGCGATGGCACCGGGGCCTGCGAAGACGCCTGCCCCTACGGAGCAATCTACGTCGACCCGGCGTCCGAAGTGGCGGACAAGTGCGACTTCTGCTCGCACCGGGTTGCGGTGGGCATGGAGCCCGCGTGCGTCGAGACCTGTCCCGGCGGCACCATCATCTTCGGAGACCTCAACGATCCAGCGAGCCGCATCAGCGCATTCCGTCGCCGCTACGACGCGGAGCTGACCCCGCTCAAACCCGACAAGGGGACCAAGCCCCAGGTCGTCTATCGGGGCGTGGATCGGGACCTGGAAAGAAAAGTTCCCGAGGGACGGAACCACGACCCGCGCTCGTATGAGATTGAGACCTGGGCGCTCCTCCAGGCCAACTTCGATCCCCCCTCGCGCAAGGGTTGAGGTCGACATGGATCGGCGAGAATTCATCACGTCGGGAATCGGTGCGTTGGCGGGCCTCTCCCTCGGGGACGTCATCCGCCTCACTCCCGGCGAGACGGTGGCTTTGGCAGCCGCCGCCACCACGAGTGTCACCGCGCCCAACGACTACCGGCGCGCCACCCAGGTACCGGGCGTCTGCCTCAATTGCTCGTCGGTCTGCGGAATCATCGGCCACGTCATCGACGGGAGGCTCGTGAAGCTCTCCGGGAACCCGCGTGATCCGAACAACGGGCAGCACCTGTGCGCCAAGGGTCAGAGTGGCGTGACGATCAACACCTATCCGGAGCGCCTGCTCCATCCCTTGAAGCGCGTGGGACAACGGGGCGAGGGGCTGTGGCGGCGTGTGACCTGGGAGGAAGCCTACCGCGAGCTGAGCACCCGCATCCGCGCCACCATGGACGCCGGACACCCCGAGCAGGTCGCCATCCACTACGGACGCTCGCGCATCTCCGACGTGGTGGATCGCTTCATGAACGCCATCGGCTCTCCCGTCGTGCTCAACCACCGCGCCTTGTGTTCGCTCAACAAGCGCGCGGCGAATTACGCGTGCCTCGGTGACTCGGATTGGGAGACGGTGGATGCCGAGCACACCAGGTACCTGCTCAACTTCGGTTCCAACTTCTACGAGGGGCACCAGGGGCACATCCATTTCCTGCGCCGCGTCGTGCGCGGTCGGTACGACAATGGCGCTCGCCTCGTCACGCTGGATGTCCGCCTCTCCAACACCGCGGGGCGCAGCGATGAGTGGCTGGCACCCCTGCCCGGCACGGAAGGCGCAATCGCCCTGGCGATGGGTCACGTCATCCTCGCCGCCAACGAGATTGATCGGGAGTTCATTGCGGAGTGGGTCAACGTCTCACCCGAGGAGCTCCGGGAGTTCTACAAGCCCTACACGCCGGCCTGGGCGGAGAAGGTCAGCGGCATCGCCGCGCGGGACATCGAGCGCATTGCGTTGGAGTTCGCGCGCGCCCGCCCGCGGTGCGCGGCGTTCACCAATCGCGGTAGCCATGCGCATTACAACGGCTTCAACAACGATCGCGCGGTGGTGACCCTGAACGCGCTGGTGGGAAGCATCGGCAGGCCCGGTGGCTACTGCTACGGCGAGTCCGAGCGCATCGACCCGGTCAAGTATCCTCCGCCGCAGCCCGTCCCGCCGAAGCCGGAGATCCGGACGGACCTCGAAGACCCGCCCGAATACCCGCTGGCCAACCACTGGCAGAAGATGAAGGTCGGCCAGCTCGTCTACGCGTACCTCAAGGAGAAGCGGGCGCGCCTGCAGGTGTATCTGACCTATACGCTCGCCTCCCCCACGACGTGGCCGGAAGGCCGGAGCCTCGCCGTGGAGGTGCTCAAGGACGAGTCGCTGATTCCGTTCCACGCGTGCAGCGACGTCGTCTATTCGGAGACCGCCCACTACGCGGACCTCCTCCTGCCGGACGCGACCTATACGGAGCGCTGGGGCCTGGACACCCGCAACTCCTACGAGCTGCAGCCGTACCTTGCGCTGCGACAGCCCCTGGTTCCGCCGCCCGCGGAGTGCGTGAGCTTCGCCGACGTGCTCATCACGCTGGGAAAGCGCCTGGGACCCGACGTGGCGCGGTACTTCGCATTCCGCGACCACGAGGACTACGTGCGCCACCAGTGCCGGAACATCCCGCCGGGCGATTGCGCCGACGGGTTCGACTTCATGCGCCAGCGGGGCGTCTACGTCGACGCGAGCACGCCCAAGGCGTATCAGATTTACGCCCGCCCGGTGACTGGTGCGCTCGAGGAGCTCCGCGTCGACGAGCGCACTGGCATCGCGTACCGCAAGGACCCCGTGAAGGGGACCGAGGAGGCCGTGGGCCTGCGCAAGGGGGAGCGCATCCTGCGCGGCTTCAAGACGCCATCACGCCGCTTCGAAGTCCGCAGCTCGACGGTGAGCGCCGCCGCGGGGAAGGTCAACGTCAAGGACGACGGCTGGCCCGCGTACGTTCCGATTCCGACGCATCAGCACCTTCCGCCGGACCGCTTCTTCCTGGTGACGTTCAAATGGAACGTGCACACCCAGGGCCGAACCGCACAACAGAAGTACCTGTCCGAGATCGTTCACGACAACCCGATGTGGATCAATGCGGCCACAGCGAAGCGCCTCGGAATCCGCACCGGAGACATGGTGGAGATCACGACGTGGCGACCGCGCGGGAATACGTGGCGCGCCACGGGGGAGAAGCTCGGGTCGGCCCGGATTCGCGCCTTTGTCACCGAGGGGATTCACCCGCGGGTGCTCGCGGTCAGCAACAGCCTCGGGCAGCAGTTCCACGGGCGCGCGGCCACCGCCAACCGCGGCCCCCGTCCGCAGGGCCCCGGCTACGACGAGTCGGTGCTCGCCGAGGACGCCGACCTGACCGACGCGCTGTGGTGGGACCCCAAGCGCGACGGCAGCGGCGCGGGGTTCAACATCAACGCCATCCTGCCCATCCAGCCCTCGCCAATCACGGGAATGCAGTCGTGGTACGACACGGTCTGCTCGCTGCGGAAGGTTTGACGCGTTCGCGCGACGGGCGGCGCCGCTCTTCGCGCCCACCCGGCTCGCTCCGAATGCCGCGGCGCAGAAGCCGGCGGTAGGTCGCGCACTCCATGTGGCTCGACGCTGGACACGCGGCGGCGTGCCGAAGGCTGTCGCGCATCCCCCTGCCCACGCTGACGTGCTTGCGTTGCTGGTGGTGTGGTCGGTGCGCGCGTCCGAGCCGCGGCGCTGAGCGCGTCCCGACGACACTTGCCCGCGCCGCCTCACCTGGGGCGTTCCTGACCGCCGCCCACCGTCCCGAGCATGGACGCCAGCGGTGCCGGGGGATGCCCGGGCTCAAAGCCCACGGCCGTGTCACCGTTGAATGACCTCTTCCAGCGGCTCCCGTCCTGCCCTAACGTCCGGCCCCCTGACGCCAGCCACCGACGAGCCGTGGACCCGAAGCTCCCCAAGCCCATCCCCTTTGGCCCCTACCTGCTGCTGGAGCGGCTGGCCATTGGCGGCATGGCGGAGGTCTACCTCGCCAAGACCCAGGGCGCGGCCGGCTTCGAGAAGCTGGTGGCGGTGAAGCGGATCCTCCCCACGATCAGCGAGGACTCCGAGTTCATCAACATGTTCATCGACGAGGCGAAGATCGCCGGGCAGCTGGCGCACGCCTCCATTGCGCAGATCTTCGACCTCGGGCGCATCAACAACAGCTACTACATCGCCATGGAATACGTGCCCGGCGTGGACCTGCGGGCACTGTGGGACCGGGCGCGCGCCCGCGGCGGCTTCCCGCTCCCCCTCGCCGTGCACATCACCACGCGCATCTGTGAGGGCCTGGACTACGCGCACCGCCGCAAGGACAGCCGGGGCAAGCCGCTGGCCATTGTGCACCGCGACGTCAGTCCCCAGAACGTGCTGTGCAGCTTCGACGGCGACGTCAAGATCATCGACTTTGGCATTGCGCGCGCCGCCAACCGCCTGGTGCGCACGCAGACCGGCATCCTCAAGGGCAAGTTCGCGTACATGGCGCCGGAGCAGGCGCGCGGGCAGCAGATGGATCACCGCGCGGACATCTTCGCCATTGGCGTGATCCTGCATGAGCTCATCACCGGCGAGCGGCTGTTCAAGGCGGACAGCGACTTCTCGCTCCTGGAGAAGGTGCGCAAGGCGGAGTTCATCCCGCCGCGGGCGCTGCGCGCGGACACGCCGCCCGACCTGGAGCGCGTGGTGATGAAGGCGCTGGCCGCCAAGCCGGAGGACCGCTACCCGTGGGCCAGCAACATGCAGGCGGACCTGGAGCGGTACCTGGTCTCCTCGCGCAAGCAGCCCTCCCGGGAAGAGCTGGCCGAATACGTGCGCGACCATTTCCCCGAGGGAGCCCGCCTGGAGCAGCAGCGCCAGCAGCTCTTCCAACGCGTGAGCTGGGAGGACGCGCAGAAGGATGCCGACGAGGCGCGCAAGCAGCAGCCGGTGAAGAAGGGTGAAGGCACGGTGCTGTTCGACACCGGCGAGGTGGAGCCGCTCACCGGCAAGGTGCAGAGCTTCATGCAGCCCACCGAGACCGGGGATGCCTCCGACGAGCACTCCGAGCCCACGTCCATCCAGTCCCAGGCGGAGGACGAAGAAGACGAGGACCAGGACGAGGACGAGCGCACCGGCGGCCGCGACGACGACGACGATGGCCGCGGCAACACGTTGGTGAACCAGCCCGCGGTGGACCTGGACGCCGTTCCTCCGCCGGAGGGCGCGCGGCCCGGGCCCCGTCGGCCTCCCACCAGCGGCACCGCGGTGGACGGCCGCGTTCCCGACGAGCCGCCCCGCAAGGCCAAACCCGCGCGTCGCTCCGACACCGCGATCATCCAGGCCCCGCACGACGACGGGATGACCGACCCGCGCATGGCGCGCGGCGAGTTTGACGACAAGCCGGACGTGGATTCCGCCACGCTGGTGGGTGACGGGCAGACCGACCCGCGCCAGATCCTCCCCGACGATGACGACGAGGACGAGAGCGAGCAGTTGCCCACCCGCCAGGTGGCGAGCCTGTCCGCGCGCAAGGGGGAAGCCCCGGCACCCTCGTTCGGCAACCCGCGCAGCGAGGCTGGCGCGCGCAAGGGAGAGACCCCGCCGCCCTCGTTCGGCAACCCGCGCAGCGAGGGTGGCGCGCGCAAGGCCGACCGTCCGCCCACCAGCGTGCGCGAGGCCAGCGACAAACGTCCCGACCGTCCACCCACCAGCGTGCGGGAGCCCAGCGACAAGCGTCCCGACCGTCCGCCCACCAGCGCCTCGGCCCCGGTGGCGGACAAGCGTCCCGACGAGAAACGCGGTCCCGATCCCCGCCGCGCCCCCGCGGGCGCACCGCCCATCGAGGACCTGCCCACCATGGACGGCTCGGAGGCCGCGGCGCTGCAGCCCTCCCTGGAGATCTCCGTCCGCCGCAAGCTCGACGAGGCGGTCAACGCGCTGAAGGCCACCGAGGTCTCCATCAAGACGCCGGCGCGCAAGGAGATCCGTCGGGAGGAGCCGGTTGCGCCCATGCGGGAGCGCAGCGTTGCCGTCGAGAAGTCGGCCGCGGAAGTCATCACCGACGAGCAGTCCTTCGAGGGCAAGAAGACCGGCGGCACCAGTGGCGGTCGCGCGTCCCTTCCCGCGGCCTCCGCCTCGCCGGTGGAGCTGGTCCGCACGAGCGCGCACAAGGACCTGCACAGCGCCCCCACCGGTCCCGCCATGACCGTGGGCATCACACGCAAGCAGCAGGTGACGACGATGCTGCTGGCGCTGATGGGCGGTCTGGCGCTGGGCGCGGCCACCCTCATCCTGCTGCAACGCACGCCCCTGCTGGGCCGCGGGACGCTGGTGGTGGTGGGCGCCATGCCGGAGGCGAAGATCCAGGTCGACGACGGGGAAGCGGTGCCCGGGCCCCACGCCGCGCTGGTGCTGCCCAGCGGAGGACACAAGCTGACCATCACGCAGGATGGCTACCAGCCGGACATCAGGCAGGTGGAGCTGAATCCGGGGGAGCCGCTCGTCGTCACCTTTGGCGGCAAGCCCATGAGCACCGCGCTGCGCATCACCTCCAACCCCTCGGGCGCGCTGGTGAAGATCGACGGGAAGCCCCGTCCCGGCGCCACGCCCATGGTGATCTCCGACGTGGAGCCCGGCTCGGTGCATGAGCTGGTGCTGACCCACCCCGACGCGCGCATGGCGAAGAAGCAGATCAAGGCCATTGCCAATGAGGTCTACAGCGTCGACGTGCAGATGGAGTTCGCGCTGACGAAGATCACCGTCGCCCCGCAGCCCGACGACGCCGGGGTGCTGTGGAACAACGAGTTCAAGGGTCGCGGTGCCGTCAGCATTCCGCGCATCCCGTTTGGCCAGAAGGGCACGCTGCGCGTCACCCGCCCGGGCTGTGAGCCGGAGCAGCTGGAGATCACGCCCAGGGGCGAGGAGGAGCTCACGCGCTCGGTGACCTTGACCTGCAAGCCCATGGACTCCTCGGTGACGCTGAAGGAGCCCGCGGGCGCGCGTCTCTTCGTCGACAACATGGACACCGGGCTGGACCTCCCGGTCACCGACTTCAAGCTGCCGCCGGGGCGCTACGTGTTCGAGCTCGTGGGTGGACAGAAGGCCCTCAAGTGGCAGGAGAACCTGCAGGCCGGCGCCCAGGAGCTGCAGCCGCCGGGCTGATCACCCTCTTCCCCACAGGTATCCCTCATGCGTGTTCCCTTCTCGTGTGGCCTGGGTCTGCTTCCTTTGCTCGCGGTCTGGTTGACGTATCCGCTGCAGGCCGAACCCGCCGGGAGCGCGGTGCTGTACACCGGGGCGCAGTTCATCACCCTGGACCCCGCGCAACCCACTGCCGCGGCCATCTTCGTCGACGGGGGACGCATCCGCGCGGTGCACGCCAAGGCGCCCGCGGAGGCGCCCAGGGGCGCGCGTCTCGTCGATCTCAAGGGCGGCGTGGTGGTGCCGGGGCTGCATGATGCGCATTTCCACGTTGGCGGGCTGGGGGAGGCGCTCACCAACGTGGACCTCACCGGGACGCGCAGCGCCGCCGAGGTGGTGGAGCGCGTCAAGGCGCGACTGGCCACGCACAGCAAGGGCGCCTGGCTGGTGGGTCGCGGCTGGGACCAGAACGACTGGGCCTGCGGCAAGCCCCCGTGCGGCGGACAGATGCCCACGCGCCAGCTGCTCGACGTGGTGGCGCCGGACACGCCGGTGTTCCTGGAGCGCATTGATGGCCACGCGGCCTGGCTCAACTCCGCGGCGCTGGGGCACGCGCGGGATCTTGGGAAGGACCCGGAGGGCGGTCGCATCCTGCGCGACGCGAAGGGTGAGCCCACCGGCGTCCTCGTCGACACCGCGATGGACCTGGTGACGCTGCCGCGTCCCGAGGACAAGGCGCTGGAGGACATGGTGCGCCTGGGCGCCGAGCGCGCCGCCGCCGCCGGGCTCACCGCCGTGCACGCCATGGGCGTGAGCAACAACGAGCTGGCGGCGATGCTGGCGTTGGATCGTCGTGGCGAGCTGCCGCTGCGCATCTACGCCTATCTCGCCGGGATGGAGGAGGGCGTGCTGGATCACCTGCCGCCGGGTGGCATCCAGCGCGCGGAGCGCAGGGTGGAGATCCGCGGCGTGAAGCTGTTTGCGGATGGTGCGCTGGGCTCACGCGGCGCGGCGCTGCTGGCCCCGTATTCCGACGAGAAGGGCCACGTGGGACTGCTGGTCACCGAGCCCAAGGTGCTGGAGGAGCGCTCGCGCGCGGTGCATGACCGCGGCTTCCAGGTGGCCATCCACGCCATTGGCGACCGCGCCAACCGCGAGGTGCTGGAGATGTTCGGGCGGCTGGGTCCGCAGACGGCGCAACGTCGTCACCGCGTGGAGCACGCGCAGGTGGTGGACCCCGCGGACTGGCGCGCGTTCAAGAACCTGGGCGTGATTGCGTCCATGCAGCCCACGCACTGCACCAGCGACATGCCCTGGGCGGAAGCCCGGCTGGGGAAGGCGCGCCTCGCCGGAGCGTACGCGTGGAAGAGCCTGCTGGGCGCGGGGGCGGTGCTTGCGTTTGGCAGCGACGCGCCCGTCGAGAGCGAGAAGCCGTTGTGGGGCCTCTACGCCGCGCGCACGCGCACCGACCACACCGGCAAACCCAAGGGCGGTTGGCAGGCGCAGGAGCTGCTGGACGGCGTCACCGCGTTGAAGGGCTTCACGCAGGGCGCAGCGTACGCGGTGGGTCACGAGGACGAGCTGGGCACGCTGAAGGTGGGGACGCTGGCGGACTTCACCTGGCTGGAGGCCGACCCGACGACGGCGGAGCCGCAGAAGCTGCTCTCGATGAAGGTGCTGGGCACCGCGGTGGGCGGCGTGCTGCGACGCAACTGACGTCGTGGTCCGAGCCAAAGCGGTACTTCATGCCGCAGTCCGAAGGTGGGACTGGCCCACGCGCGCTGAGGCGCGGAATTGCGCGCGGCGGATGAGCGTCCGCGCCCTTCGGACTGCGGTATGAAGTACCGCTTTGGCTCGGACATCGCGTTTGCAGCGTTCCCCACCACGCGCTGCTAGACTTCGCGCTACCATGCGCCTGCCTGCCCTCGCCCTTTCCTGCGGCCTGTTCGCCGCGGCCTGCACTCCGTCGACACCCAGCGCCTCCTCCTCGGGCGGCCTGGACGCCGGTCCCGGCACCGTCGGCTCCTCGTCGTCCAACGGCGCGGGGAGCACCTCGTCCTCCAGCACCGGCGGCGCTTCCTCGTCGTCATCCGGCGCGTCCTCGTCGTCATCCGGCGCGGCCAACACCAGCTCCTCGGGCGCCGCGTCGTCTTCGTCGTCGGGCGCAGGGTCCTCGTCGGGTGGTTCCAGCGGCACGCCCACCTTCCACCAGGACATCCGTCCCATCCTCGCGGAGCACTGCTGGATGTGCCACGGCACGCAGCGCTGCTACGGCGCGCCGATGAGCCTGGTGACCTACGCCGACACGCAGGAAGACGCCCCCAGCGGCCTCGGTTTCGTCTACGAGCGCATGGCCGAGCGCACGAGCGCCGTCTCCAACGCCATGCCTCCCGGCGCCCCGCTGGACAGCGCCACGCGCGACATCATCCGTCGCTGGGCCGAGGCCGGTGCGCCGGAGGGAACCCCGGTGAGCGGCGGCCCCCAGCCTCCCCCGGACTGCAACCATGACGCCCCCGACGCCGGCCCGCCCACGCTGGTCATCCGCGCGCACGACACCGACGTGAACGCCCCCTACCCCGTCCCCGACGACCCCGACCGCAACGTCTACAGCTGCTTCGGCTTCACCGTCCCCGACGGAGCCATGCAGCACATCACGCGCTTTGAGCCGGAGCTCGACGCCGCGGAGGTGGTGCACCACATGGTGCTCTACCGGGACCAGGGCTGGGACGGCACCAACGTCCCGGACGGTCCCTTCGGCTGCGGTGACGACGACGGCAGCATGCAGGCGGACTGGAGCTTCATGTACGGCTGGGCTCCCGGCACCACCAACTTCTCCTTCCCCGCCGACGTGGGCATGCCCATGGCCCCCGGCGCGCGCCTGGTGCTGCAGGTGCACTACCACCCCACTCCCGGCGCCAGCACCGTGGACCGCAGCGGCGTGCGCATCTACGCCACCACCGAGCTGCGCCCCAACGAGGCGGGCATGGTGGCGGTGGGTCCCACGGGCTTCTCGGCCACCGCGGCCCAGCCCGCCGTCAGCGCGGATTGCAGCAACCCGGCCACCGTCTCCGGCTTCCCGGTCACCATGCCGGACACGTGGATCTTCGCGGCGTTCCCGCACATGCACAATCACGGGCTCAACATCCGCGCGGAGCGGTGGCGCGGCGGGCAGCTGCAGGAGACGTTCGGCGCCGTGGACAACTGGGCCTTTGACTCCCAGCCCAACCTCCCCACCGACGTGCACTTCCGCAACGGCGACACCATCCGAGTGACCTGCACCTACACCGGCTTTGACGGCGACCAGCCGGTGAACTTCGGCGAGAGGACCGAGGAGGAGATGTGTTACCAGTTCCTCTACCACTCACCTCCGCTGCGGGTTTCCGCGTTCAGCGGCACCTTCGACGTGTCCTTCTGCCCCATCGAGTTCTGATGGGCTGTCGGATGATCCCCAGGGAAGGAAGTCAGGAGTCAGAATGCAGAAGTCAGAAGGCGCTCGCCCGTCGTCGTCGCGAGACCACCTTCTGACTCCTGACTTCTGACTCCTGACTTCCTTTTGGGAATTCCCGACAACCCATGACGGCGGATCCCTTCGCAACATCCGACGGATGACGTACGATAATCACGTCCTTCGCCCAGGAGCGCCCACGCCATGACCACCATCAACCGCGGCAACTTCAACCAGCACTTCCAGAACGGCATCAACACCAACAGCCCGGACCTGGCCAACAAGCTGCAGGGCAGCGGCGTGAGCACCGCCGACGTGAAGAAGGCGGACCTGGATGGCGACGGCACGATCAAGGGCCAGGCGGAGCTGGACGCGGCCTTCAAGCTGGTGGACTCATTTGACCGCAACGGCTCGGGCAGCAGCTTCTCCCGCACCGGCAAGTCGGGGCAGCTGTTTGACGCGTTCAACGCCGGCCGCGTGGGCGGCGCGGGCCAAGTGCAGGGCAACACCAATGAGAGCCGCTTTGGCCAGGCCATTGTGCAGGCCGCGGCGGACCGGGTGGAGCGCCAGGGTGAGAAGTACGCCTATGACTCGGCGCCCAAGAGCCCGCACCCCAACCTCTCGGGCAACCGTGGCATCCCCAACCGCACCGAGCTGAGCTGGCTGAAGAACAACAACAAGTGCAACCAGTTCGTGGGCGACACGCTGACCCAGGCGGGCGTGAAGGCCCCCACGGTCAAGATGGCCGACGGCACGGTGCACTACGCCAAGGCCGAGGACTGGCCCAAGCACAGCCAGCTCTTTGACCGCATCACCGACCCCTCCCAGATCCGCCCGGGCGACGTGCTGGTGAAGGACTACCCGGGCAGCGGCGAGTCCACCGCGCACACCGAGGTGGTGACCGGCACCAACCCCATGAAGGTCACCGGCGCGCACCACGACGGCGCCTACGAGTCCAACAACGACTGGCTCGCCGGCACCACCTACAACGCGCAGAACAAGAGCTTCACGCAGCCGGGCGGCACCGAGGTGTACGTGCTGCGTCCCAAGCAGGCGTTCTGATCCCGCTTCCATGCTCCTGTCTCGCCTGCGCGGGGCAACCCCCTTCGTTGCCGCGCTGCTCCTCACCTCCAGCCTCCATGCCGGTGAACGGCTCAACGTGCCGCAGCTCGTCGGGCGCAGCACTGCGGTGGCGCTGGTGGAAGTCACCTTTGGCAAGGGCAAGCACCCCGACAGCGTGACGCTGGTGGAGACGCTGCAGGCGCCCGCTTCCGGCGAGGTGAAACCGGAGGCGGCCTGGCTGGGCCTGTGTCTCCCGTCCAAGCAGCAGCTGAAGGCGTGGGTGAAGAGCCACCCGCAGTTCTCGGCGCGACCGCTGTGGAAGAGCGCAGTGAAGGGCACGGGCTACCGCGCCGTGGTCTACCTCTGGGACAAACACGGGCCGCTCAAGCCGCACTGCGAGACCGAGGCCATGCTGATGGAGCACACCTCGCTCTCGCCGGGATTCGAGGCCTACCAGGCCCAGGTCCGCGACGAGCTCAAGAAGAAGACCGCGCCCGCCACCCCCGACGCAGGAACCCCATGACGACGTTGTCCGAGCTCCTGGATTCCTCCACCTCCACCTTCGAGCAGGTGCGCACGCTGCTGGACGGCCTGGACCACGCGGGGCGCATGAGCGCGCTCAGCGCCACCAACCGCGCGCAGCAGCGTCGCCTCTACCAACTGGCGGAGCGGAAGGTGTCCTTGACGCTGGAGGACCTGGTGCCGTCGTCACGCGGCGCGGTCACGGAGGTGAAGCATCACGGGCGCAACACGTTGCCGCTGCCGCGTGCGTTCCGCTTCTTCCAGAAGCCCATGTGTCGTCCCAAGGACGGGAGCGCGCGCCTGTTCGGCTTCAACGAGGGCGCTTCGCGGCCCATCGTCGGGCCGGGGTACTTCGTGGCGTACCGCTGCACGGACAAGCCGGAGTGGGCCGCGCGTGGCGACGTGGTGGTGGACTACTTCCAGGTCCCCGACGTCGAGGTGGTGCCCGGCTGGCCCACCGTGGTGCCCAACAGCAAGGGCCTGCAGATGTTCGTCTTCAAGGGCACGCGCGACTTCCTGCGCGGCGTCTCCCAGCACGTCACCATTGGCACCGCGTACAAGGGCGAGAAGGCGCTGGACCACTACTTCACGCTGTGTCGCGAGGATTGACGCGGCGGGCTTTCAGCGCTTCTGCGCGCCGGGGTCGGTGACTTCCTCGGTGTTGCCCGGGCTCATGAAGCTGCGGCCGCTCTCCGCCGACGCCGCCGGAGCGCCATTGCCCGCGGGCGCGCCCGCCGCCACCAGCACCGGTCCATTGGCGGGCGGGGGCGGCACGGAGTCGTTCTGCTTGGCGGGCGCGGGCTGCTCGACGGGCGCGGGCGGTGGATAGGGGTCCTTCTCGAAGAGGATGAGGTGACCGCGCTCCAGCACCTCCTCCTTGGGGAAGGCCTGGTACAGACCGTCCAGCACCTCGGCCATGGTGCCAATGCGCTCTTCCAGGCGGTCGCGGGTCATCATGTCGAAGAGGCTGTCGATGGCCTTGGGACAGCCGGCGTTCACCTCGGAAGGCATGGGCGAGCGACGGCCCGGCAGGTTCCCGGTGAGCACGTGGTACATGACGATGCCGAAGGAATACACGTCGGAGGCCGGCACCGCCGACGAGGTCCCGTGCAGCTGCTCCGGCGCCAGGTAGCTGGGGTTGCCCACGCCCACGTAGACCGGCGGTCCCTGCCCCGGCGCCTTCTCGACGACACCCGCCACGCCGAAGTCACCCACCTTCACGTTGCCGGCGCGGTCAAACAGGATGTTCTCCGGCTTGAGGTCGCCGTGGACCACCCCCACGCTGTGCGCGTGGTGCAGCGCGTAGGCCACCTGGAAGAGCAGGCGCGTGGCAAAGGGCATGGGCAGCTGGCCGCCGGCGGCCTTGGCACGGTCCAGGCGCGCGCGCAGGTTCCCGCCGGAAGCCAGGTCCAGGATGACGTAGGGCGGGTCCTTGTCGAAGTTGAGGTCCAGGATCTCCAGCACGAAGGGATGGTGCAGGCCGCTCTGGGCCATCACCGCGGCGCGCAGCTTGCGCAGCACCTCGTCGCGCTGGAGGTAGGTCAGGTAGTCGAAGAGGTGGCGGAACTCCTTAATCGCCACGTCGCGGCTCAGGTAGATGTTCTTGCCGCGGAACACCGTGCCCAGGCCACCCTGGCCCATGGGATCCAGCCGCGTGTAGCGACCATCCCGCAGATCCTCCGCGGCCGCCGTCACCGGGCGCGGCGCCACCTTGTTGGCCACCGGCGCCACCACCGGCTCCCGCGCGGGCGCGTTGAGGCGGGAGGAGAAGTGCGCGGTCAGCTCGCGGTGGAATTCCGCGTCGTCCATGCCGTCGGCAATGAGGCGACCCTTGGCGGTGACGCGGACGCTGTTGCGGGTGCGGTCAATGACCACGTACTCGCGCTTCTTGAGGAACGCGGCGTAGTCCACAAAGCCCAGCGTCAGGCTCGCCTCGAGGAGCTTCTCGGCCTCGGTGAGGGAGACCTCCTCGCCGAACAGGTCGTCACGCAGGAGCGTCTTGAGGAGGAAGCGGGTCTCCTCCACCAGCGTGTCCTTGGTGATGGGCCCATCGTGCACCTTGGCCATTGCCACACTCCTCCCGGATCAGGGTCACAGGAGGCGCAGGCTCAACCTTTTGTGCCGGTGTGGTCAACCGGCGGGCGACGGACGCGTTCTCAGTCCCGCGCCCCCGCGTCGCTGGCGCCACCGTCCACGCCGGCATCTCCGCCCTCGCCTGCGTCGGTGGCGGCGTCGGTGGGCGGGGCGGCGTCGGGGATGGCGGCGTCCGCGCTGGCGTCCACGGTCACGCCGGCGTCGGCGGGAGGGATCTGCCCGGTGGCGGCCTCCAGCGCGTAGGACCACATGGGCGCGTCGGCCACCAGGGCGCGGGCGCGCAGCTCACTGTGGGCGTCCCGCAGGGCGATCACCGAGGGACTCACCGGCTGGCCCAGCAGCGCCCGCGCCGACGTCAACGAGGGATCCAGCAGCGCGAGCCCGAAGCGCGCCTCCACGAGGAGGGAGTTTTGCGTGGACCCGCCCGCGGCCTCGAACGCCTCCACCGCGTCGCGCAGCCGGTCGCGTTGCGGCGCCACCAGTTCCACCAGCGCCTGCAGCGCGGCGCGGGCATCCCGGTCCCCGTCGACGAGCGGCACCGCGGAGGCGGCGAACACGTCCAGCGTCCCGGGTCCATCCCCCAGCACCAGGTTGCCCGCGCGCGAGGTGAACGCCACGTGCAGGCCGTCGCCGCTGAGGGCGGGGGTGTCGCTGTCGTCGTCGGGGGACTGGTTGAGGCGGGAGGCGGAGGCCTGCTCGGTCTGCCCGTTGCCCAGGTCCTGCACGTAGACCAGGCGGGCCACGGTGTCGTCGGAGAGCAGGTTGCTGGCGGTGGACGCCAGGGCCACGTAGCGTCCGCCCGCGCTCAGCGACGGAGCGAGCAGCGGACCATTCGGTGGCGCGCCATCGACGGTGTGCACGCCGGTGGGCGGGGCGCCGGTCCACAGGTCGAACACCTGCAGGGTCTCCACCGCGGTCCCGCTCACCGTCGTCACCAGGGCCAGCGTGCGGCCGTTGGCGCTGAGCGCGGGGCTGTGCGAGCGCGCCGGGCCGGTGCTGATGCGCGTGGTGGTGCCCGTGAGGCGGTCGTGCAGGAAGACGTCGGTGACGCCATTGGTGTCGTCGGCGATCAGGTTCGTGGCGTCGGAGGCGAAGGCCACCAGTCGGCCGCTCCCGCTCAGCACCGGCGTGCCACTCGCGCCGCCCAGGGCGCCCGTCCCGTCGGAGGAGACGCTGACGCGGGTGGTGGTGACGGTGACCGTGTCATGCACGAAGACGTCGGGGAGCGCGTTGTCGTCGCCGGTCACCAGGCTGTCCGAGGCGGAGACGAACGCCACCACGCGACCATCCGCGCTCATCGCGGGCTCGGTGCAATCCGCGTTGGCGGAGGCGGTGACGCGCTGCACGGCGCCGGTGTGCCAGTCCTTGATGAAGATGTCGGCCACGCCGTTGTCGTCGTCGGGGACGAGGTTGGTGGCCGCGGAGGAGAACGCCACATAGCGGCCGTCGGCGCTGATGGCGGGCTGGTTGGAGGAGCCGTTGGCCTCGACCCCGCCTTCACCAGCGCTGACGCGCGAGGTGGTGCCGAGCACGCGGTCGTGCAGGAAGACGTCGACGGCGCCGTTGATGTCGGAGGGAACCAGGTTGGTGGCGGCGGAGGAGAACGCCACGTAGCGGCCGTCGGCGCTGATGACGGGATGGTCGCTGTCTCCGTCGGGGGAGGCGAGGTTCTGGCCAATGCTGAGGCGGTCCACCTGCATGGGCCCCAACCCCGGCGCGCCGCTCCCTCCCGACGAGCTTCCCCCCGACGAGCTGGTGGACCCGCTGGCCGTGCCTGACGACGAGGACGAGCCGGTGCCCTCCGTCGATCCGTCGGCGGGACCGTCGAGGACGGGCGTGCAGCCGCCGCCGTTGTCGGAGTTGTTGTCCTCGACGCCGTCGCAGTCGGGCACGGACTCCAGCGGCTCGGTGCGGACGAAGGTGACGGGGAAGCTGCGGATGCGGTCCAGCGTGCGGTCGGGGCCCACGCGCAGGTCGCGCCAGATCTCGACGGTGCCGGACAGCGCGTTCTGCGCCGAGCGCCCGGTGAGGACCAGCTCGTAGCGGACCTCGCACAACGTCTGCGGGAAGCTGGGCCGACACCCGAACTTGCGGCTCATGACGTGCAGCCGGGTGGTGCCGGTCTGCGGGGCGAGGTTGTCGCCGGCGGGGTCGCGCTTGTCGTTCTCGCCGAAGCGGAGGTTGCCCATCGCGTCGTTGCGCTCGGGCGGCCAGATGAAGCTGTCCAGCACCACGTTCTCCTTGGGGTAGGGCGTGGTGCGGTTCCAGGTCACGGTGACGTCGTTCTTGCCGTTGGTGTTCTGGACAACGAGGGTGCTGTTCTCGCCGTCGGGGCGGCCCTGCTCGGTCCAGGTGCCGCTCAGGTCCAGCGCCTCACAGACGCGACGGTCGGTGCCGCAGTTGAGCGGGAGGGTGCCCACCACCGCCACGGCGACCGCCACCCGGAGCCACGACATCCACGGTCTGCGCATGCCTGTCCCCTCGCATCGGGATGGGGCGGAAGTCCAGCCAAGGCCCCGTCAGCGGCCATGGCCACGCCTACGACGACGACACCATCGTCCCGCCGCGCCTCTTCAGTTCGCCATCCGGCACGCGCCCGGCCCGCGCGGATCCCCGCAGCTCCCGCACGCGGACGGCCCTCCGCTCGACGTGCTGCTCCCGTCACTGACCGCGAACACGCTCAGCTTCTTCGTCAGCTCCTTGCCCTGGCACGACGGACACTCCGGCTTGTGGCTCCCGCTCACCAGCGTCTCGAAGTGATGCTCACAGCTGTTGCACACGTACTCGTAGATGGGCATTTCCGTTCCTCCTTCACAACATGGACCTGCCGCGGCGCAGGATACGTCGCCTCGCGTGGCAGGGCCCCTACCCTGTGGCGGCGCAGTCGTACTAGTGGGGGGCCCATGATGCAGACCAGCGAGTTTGCCGCTCAAGCCCAGTCCCTGGTGCAGCGCCTGCAGGATGCCATCTGTCGCGGCCTGGAAGCCGCCGACGGAAGAGGCCGCTTTGTCGAGGATGCCTGGGAGCGCCCGGGCGGCGGGGGTGGTCGCAGCCGGGTGCTGGAGGACGGCCGGGTCTTCGAGAAGGCCGGGGTGAACTTCTCCGCCGTCCACGGTGAGCTGCCCGAGGAGTTCGCCAAGAAGGTGGGCGGGCAGGGTCGAGAGTTCTTTGCCACCGGCGTGAGCCTGGTCCTGCACCCCAAGAATCCCTTCTGCCCCACCACCCACGCCAACTTCCGCTACTTCGAGCAGGGCGGCGTGCGCTGGGTGGGCGGCGGCGCGGACCTCACGCCCTACTACCTGTTCCGCGAGGACGCGGCGCATTTCCACCGCACGCTGCGTCGCGCCTGCGACCGTCACGATCCCAACTGCTACGCGCGCTTCAAGGCCTGGTGCGACGAGTACTTCTTCCTCAAGCACCGCGGTGAGACGCGCGGGGTGGGCGGCATCTTCTTTGACCACCTGGGCCGCGACGGCTCCGACATGGCCGCCCACCTCCGCTTCCTGGAGACCGCCGGCAACGCGTTCCTGCCCGCGTACCTCCCCATCGTCGAGCGGCGGGCGAACCTGGCCTATGAGCCAAGGCACCGCACCCACCAGCTCTTGCGTCGTGGGCGGTACGTGGAGTTCAACCTGATCTATGACCGCGGCACGCTCTTCGGGCTGGAGACGCAGGGCCGGACCGAGAGCATCCTCATGAGCCTGCCGCCGCTGGTGCGCTGGGCGTACAACTACCAGCCCGCGCCGGGCACGCCGGAGCGGAAGCTGGTGGACGCGCTGAAACCCACGAATTGGCTGGAGGGGGAATGGGCTCCGCCAACCTGAGGGCATCTCAGCCCTTGCGCTCCCCCCATGGGCGCTGTGCTAGCGTGCGCCCCCGCATGCGGTATCCCGCGTTGCTGTCCCTGCTCTGCCTGCTGTCCGCGGCGCTCGCCTCGGCGTGCAGCAGCACCTGTGACTCGGACCTGATGTGCTCCGAGACGCAGCAGTGCAACCGCCTCACCCGTCGCTGCGAGGAGAAGACCTTCCCCGGCCCGCAGAGCTGTGGCGGCAACGGGGACTGCGCGGACGGCCGGGCGTGCGTGGATGGTCGATGCGCGTTTGCGCCCGCGTGCATGCACCTGGCGGGGAGCTGGGAAGCCTGGCAGGACCGCCTGACGGGCGCCGACGGCGGCCACCTGGGCACCATCACCCTGCAGCAGAGCGCGGACTGCGAGATCTCGCGCGCCAGCAGCGGCGGCGTGCCCTTCACCGCCACCGTGGAACGGCTGGGCGGCCTCAGCGGGTTCTCCAATCCGCCCTTCGCCGGGGCGCCCACGCCGTGCACCGGGGCGTTTGGCGGCAATGAGACCCTGAGCATCCAGTGCGGCAACCAGTCCGCGCCCGTGTCCTTCCACCTCTACGCGCGCCCCGTCTCCCCGCCGCCAGACCTGCTGGACAACCTCGGCGTGCCGTATGCCCCCCAGCGCTGCACCCCCGACGCCGGAGGCTGTCCCTGCTCCCTCAACGCGGTCGGCGTGCCGGCGTGTGAACCGTGACCATGATCCTCACGCTGCGCCGCCTCGTGCTCGTCCTGCTGCTCTCCGGCGCGGCCGTGGAGGCGCACGCCGCCAACGTCTACCTGGAGCAGGCGCGGCAGAAGTACCAGGAGCTGGACTACCAGGCGCTGCCGGCGCTGCTGGCCGAAGCGGTGCTGCAGCCGGAGACCACGCGGGAGGAATACCTGGAGATCTACAAGCTCCAGGGCTTCACCTACACCGTGCTGGGCGACAGCCAGAAGGCGCGCGAGGCCTTCATCCGTCTGCTCATCGTGGACCCGAACCACGAGATGGACGCCTCGGTCAGCCCGCGCTTCCGCGGCGTGTTCGCGGAGGTGAAGAAGGATTTCCGCAAGAACAGCGCGGTCAGCCTGGAGCACACGCCGCCGGTGGACACGCTGCAGACGGGACAGGACCTGGAAGTGCAGGTCAGCCTCAAGGACACCTTCGGTCGCGCGGCGCAGGCCGCCGCCAAGGTGCGCGCGGTGGTGGGTGGACAGCAGGGCGCCTTCGTCAACGTGCCGCTGCAGAGCGCGGGCACCAAGGAGGGCGTGCGCGTCTACAAGGGCAAGCTCCCCGACCCCGCCGCCTCCATCCCCGGCGAGAAACCGGCGGGCTACTTCATCGAGTACAGCTTCGTCTTCCAGAACATGGTGGGCGACCCCGTCGAGGTGCAGGGCGGCAAGCCCATCTACCGCGTCACGGTGGGGGATCCTTCCGCCGCGGCCACCACGCGTCCCCCGTCGGGCAGCAAGGCGGAGGAGGACGAGGGCGGTCCGCCCATTGTCCCGCTGGCGGTGGTGGGCGGCGTGGGCGTGGCGGCGGTGCTGGTGGTGGGGCTGCTGGTGGTGGGCGGTGGCACCGGCGCGGCGGTGGGCGGCGGCGCGGCGGCGTACTGCTACCTGGTGGATGAGACCCGGTGCGGCACGCAGACGCCCAACCGGATTGGCCGCGTCAACGTGGTGGTGGAGCGATGATGAAGCGACACCTGCCTGCCCTCTGCGGCCTGCTTGCGTTGTGCGCGTGCCGGGAGCCGGTGGTGGAGACGGAGCACGCCACGGTCAGCGCCGCGCTGCTGGATGATGAGCGCTTCAACCTCATCACCGCGTTTGACTTCTTCGCCTTCGAGAAGAGCGACACCTTCAACTGCGCCCGCCTGCTGCAGACCAACCTGGCCCTGGACCTCAAGCGCGACGCCACCAACGAGCGCGCCCGCAAGTGCGTGGACCAGGACTCCGCGGAGGCGGTCAGCCGCGTGCTGGGCAAGGTCACCGAGGGGCAGCGCGTCATCCTGGTGATCGGCACGCGCACGCCGGGCGCCTGCACCACGGACCGTCGGGAAGAGGTGGACGTGCCCGGGCAGCCGCTGGCGGTGGGGTGCGAGGAGATGGCCGTGACCGGCGGCGCGAACCACCGCGTGGACATCAAGCTCTTCCCGCACCGGGATCCACCCTCCGCCACCACCCCGTGAGCCGCGCCGTCCCGCGCCCCTCCGCGTCCCGTGGGGTGGGACGCGATCTTCCCCGCATTGGCGTCACCCTGGGTTGCCCCTGCGGCGTGGGCCCGCAGGTGGTGGCCCAGGCCTTGTCCGACGAGAAGCTCCGCACCGCCGCGCGCTGGGTGATCTACGGCGCGCCCGAGGCGTGGCGTCGTGCGGGCGGGCCGCTGGGCCTGAAGGCGCCCCTGATCCGCGCCCTGGACGTGGCGACGACCACCGCACCCCTCAGCCTGGTCCCCAGCGCCCCGCCCGACGAGCGCTTCACCCCCGGCCACCCCACCGCACGCGCCGACCGCGCCTCCGCCCGCGCCCTCACCGACGCGCTGCACGCCGCGCAGGCCGGGTGGATCCACGCGGTGGCGACGGGGCCGGCGCGCAAGGCCAGCTTCTCCCGGATCCCCGGCGGCCCCTGGCCCGGCCACACCGAGCTCTTCCACGCGCGCCTGGGTGTGTCCCCCGCGCCGGTGATGCTGTTCGTGGCGTCGGGGATGCGGCTGGCGCTGCACACCATCCACCTGCCCCTCTCGCGGGTGCCCGCGGCGGTGACGGTGCCGGGCCTGCTGACGACGCTGCGCACGCTGACGGGGGGGCTGCGGGATCAACTGGGTGTGAAGACGCCGTCCGTGCACGTGCTGGGGCTGAACCCGCATGCCTCGGAGGGCGGGCGGATCGGGCGGGAGGATGTGGACGTGGTGGCCCCGGCGGTGGCGGCGGCGCGCGCCGAGGTACTGGACGTGGAGGGACCCTTCCCCGCCGACGGCTACTTCGCGCGCTACCGGGAGCGGACGCCGCCGGGCGCGGTGCTGGCGCTCTACCACGACCAGGGCCTGGGGCCGTTCAAGCTGTGGGAGCGCGGGCGCGGCTGCCAGATGACGGTGGGCCTGTCCGTCCCGCGCGCCAGCTGCGACCATGGCACCGCGTACGACGTGGCCGGCACCGATCGGGTGGACGCGCGGAGCATGGCGGCGGCGCTGAAGCTGGCCCTGAGGCTGGCCAACCGTGAACGCGAGGTGCAGGGCTGACGCAGATTTGACCGCCCGGCCGACGTCGCGGTACCACCGCCAACGGTCTGATCGCTCCTCCCGGGCGCGGACGCGCGTACGGGATGGACCACCCAAGCACCCGCTGTGGAGGCGGCCCGTTCATGTCGGACAAGCCCGGCACATCTCAACCCCCGGTCAACATCACCGAGTTGGAGATGGCCTTTGCACGGGACCCCACGTCCGACGCGTGCCTCCCGCTGCTTGACGCCTACCTCGCCCAGGGCCGCCACATGGAGGCCATGGTGCTGGGCCGCAAGGCGGTCAAGGCCAAGCCGGAAGACAAGGCCCGGCGCATCCTGCTGGCACGCGTGTACGCGGACCAGGGCAAGCTCCCCAAGGCGGTGGAAGAGGTCCAGGCCATCCTGAAGATGGACCCCAACCACGCCGCCAGCCACGTGATGCTGGGTCGGCTGCATGAGCGCGGCGGCAAGCCCGACGACGCCGTGGCCGCGTTCAAGGCCGCCATTGACGCCGAGCCGGACAACGCGGAGGCCAAGGCCGCGCTGGCCGCGCGCGGGATCACCTACAGCAAGGCCCCGCCGCCCCCGCCTCCGCCGCCCCCCAGCGCGCCCGCGCCCCAGGTGAGCCAGGCC
>JBFMGU010000147.1:0-26343 GCA_040752415.1 Myxococcota bacterium | reverse complement strand
AGCGCGCCCACCGCCAAGCCGCAGGAGGCCCCGGCCAAGGGCCCGGCTCCCGCGCGCTCCCGCGACCAGGACGCCAACCTGGAGCGTGCCTCCACCGCCGCCCGCGAGCTGCACGACGCGCTCACGCTGTGGATGACCGAGCAGGGCGTGGACCCCACGCTGATGCCGGAGGACGAGCTGCTGGAACGGGTGCGCCAGGGCCTGGAGGAGTGCCTGCCCAAGGTCACCGTGGAGCTTCCCAAGGGCGTGACCCAGGAAGCGCTCAGCGAGCTGGTGGAGCGCGAGGTGGTGGGCCTGGGCGCGTTGGAAGCGCTGGTGGCCGACGAGTCCGTGGAGGAAGTGTTCGTCAACGGACCGCGCTACGTGGCGGTGACCCGCAGCGGCCAGCAGAGCCTCACCGACCTGTACTTCTCCGGCGAGGAGTCGCTCACCGACATCGTGAACCGGCTGCTGTCCCGCGCCGGCATCATGCCCTCACCGGAGATCCCGGTGGTGGACGCGCGACTCAAGGACGGCTCCAAGCTGCTGGCGGTGATGTCGCCGGTGTCCCCCAAGGGCCCGGTGGTCACCTGGCGGCGCGCGCGCACGCAGGCGCAGAGCGTCGACGAGCTGGCGGCCAACGGCACCATCAGCCAGCCCATGGTGGAGTTCCTGGAGACCTGCATGCAGGCGCGCCGGAACGTCCTCATCGTGGGGCCGGCGGACGCGGGGAAGACCACGCTGCTGGGCGCGGTGGCCTCGCTCATTGATGACTCCGAGCGCGTGTTCACCGTCGAGGAAGCGGCGGAGCTGGTGTTGCCGCAGCCGCAGGTGGTGAGCCTGGAGACCCGCCCGCCGCGTCCGGATGGCGCCGGCGGCGTGGACCTGGCGGCCCTGGTCCGCAGCGCGCTGCGCATGCACCCCGGCCGGCTCGTGGTGGGTGAGGTTCGCGGTGGAGAGGCGTTGCCGCTGCTGCAGGCCATGAGCGCCGGCCAGGACGGCACCCTGCTCTCCGTGCACGCCCACAGCCCCCGCGACTGCCTGGCCCGCCTGGAGATGATGGTGCTGATGGGCGGTCAGGACCTGCCGGTGAAGGCCGTGCGGGAGCTGATTGCCAACGCGGTGGACGTCATCATCATGGTGACCCGCTTCTCCGACGGGTCGCGGCGCGTCACGCAGGTGTGCGAGGTCTCCGGTATGGAGGTGGACATCATCACCATGCAGGACATCTTCACGTACCGACGGGAAGGCGCGGAGGACAACGGCGCGGGCAAGGGTCGCTTCCTGGCCACCGGCTTTGTCCCGCGCTTCTACGAGGACCTGCAGCAGCGCGGCATGAGCCCCAACATGGGCATCTTCCGCGAGGACGGCTGACGCTTTCGTCTACCGCGCTCCCAGCGTGGCGGTCAGCGTCAGCTCCCCTTCTCCCCGCACCACCACGATCTCCACTACGTCGCCACCCTGGTGCTCGCGCAGCACGAAGGCCAGGTCGCGCACGTTGTGGATGGCCCGCCCGCCCAGCCGGGTGATGCGGTCTCCCGCCTTGAGGCCGGCGCGTTGCGCGGGACTTCCCTCGAGGACTCCGGAAAGCAGCACCCCGCCCTCCATGCTCGCCGCGAAGTCGGGCACGCAACCCAGCACCGCGCCGCCGCCGTGGTCACCGGGATTGGCCGGGAGCCGCTGGCGCAACACCGAGAGCCGCGTGCCCTCCGGCGCGTCCGAGATGCTGCGCGCCACGCGGTAGGCCAGCTTCACCGCGGCTGCCGCGCCGTCCGCGTTGATGTGCTCCACGTCGTCGGTGGGGCGGTGCCAGTCCTGGTGTGGGCCGGTGAAGAATGACAGCACCGGGACCTCCTTGAGCTGGAAGCTCAGGTGATCCGAGGGCGCGTAGGTGTTGCCATCCAGCTGCAGCGCGTGACCCAGGCCCACGTCGGCGCGGGAGACGAGATCCGGCAGCTCCGCGGCGCTCTCGGCGCCCAGCACCAGCAGGCGCGCTCCGTTGGCGCGGCCGATCATGTCCAGGTTCACCATCAGCCGCGTCTGCTCCAACGGGACCGCGGGATGACGCACGTAGTGCGCGCTGCCCAGCAGGCCGGACTCCTCGCCGGTGAAGGCCACGAACACCACACTGCGCAGCGGACGCGGCCCCTTGGCGAACGCGCGCGCCAGCGCCAGGAGGCCGGCGGTGCCGGAGGCGTTGTCGTCGGCGCCGTTGTGGGTGGTGCCCATGACGTCAGGCTGGACCGCGTGCAGCGCGCCGTCACCCAGGTGATCCACGTGCGCGCCGATCACCACCGCTTCCCCGCGCAGCACGGGGTGCGCCCCCGGCAGGAGTGCCACCACGTTGTTCACCGTCCCCTTCGTCCGCACCAGCTCCACCACGAGACGCGCGGTCACGCCGGTATGCCGGCTCGCCGGGCGACCGTGCGCTTCCACCACCCCCCACTGGTGACGCAGCTGGCCCGGTGCGCCGAGCAGCGCGTCCGCCATCCCGGTGGTGATCTCCGCCGCCAACAGCCCGCTGGATTCCAGGCGGGGCGCGGGCGTGCGTCGTGGGAGGGTGCCGTGGCGACCCTGGGGTGACGTCGGGGCGGGCACCAGCAGGACCGCGCGTGCACCGTGCTCCCGCGCGTTCATCAGCTTGTAGTGCACCTCGCGATAACCACGGGAGGCGCGCACGTTGAAGATGCTGTGCGGGTCCTCGGCCAGCGGTACCGACGTCATCACCAGCGCAATCCGGTTGCGCACGTCGACGCTGGCGTAGTCGTCGTAACCCAGCTCCGGGGCCGTAATGCCGTGGCCAGCGAAGACCACCTCGGCGCGCACGTCGCCGTCGACGGAAGAGCCGTGCGGCGTGAAGTCCTCACCCAGCAGGTAGGCCTGCCCCTCCACCACGAGCTTGTTGGACGGGCCGAGCCGGATCCCCGTGGTGACCTCGATGGGCTGCAAGTAGCCGCTGGTGCCCGCGGGCTGCAGGCCCAACGACGACCACGCCCTCACCACGTAGTCGGTGGCCTCCTCCAGGCCGCGCGTGCCCAGGCCGCGACCTTCTCGCGCGTCGTCGGCGAGGTAGCGGATGTCCTGGAGGATCTCGTCGGCGCGCAGTGCGTCCTCACCGGAGGCGGGCGCCAGCACCGGTGCGGGGAACGCCGGGTGATGTGGTGGCGCTTCGCGCGGCAACGGCGACGACGACGGGGGTGACGACGGAGAAGACTTGTGGACCGGTCGCTCCGAGGCGCAGCCCGCCCAGGCCACGAACAACACCACGCACCACCAGCGACCCATCACGCCACCATAGACCGCTTCCCATCTCGACCATGGCCGTGACCACGCGGTTGACGGACGACGGGTCACGCCGTACCCCGACCCACCGCATGCCCAGCATTGGTCCCATCACCCTCCCCAACCCCTGGATCCTCGCCCCCATGGCGGGCGTCAGCGAGAAGCCCTTCCGCGTCCTCGCCATGGAGTACGGCGCGGGCCTGGCCCCCACCGAGCTCATCAGCGCCAAGGGGCTCGAGTACCAGAACCGTCGGACGCGGCAGTACCTGGACCACTCCCCTCGAGAGATCCCGTTCACGGTGCAGCTGTTTGGCGGGGAACCGCGCAGCATGGCCATTGCCGCCGAGGCCGCGGTCAAGGCCGGCGCGCAGATGCTGGACATCAACATGGGCTGCCCGGTCAAGAAGGTCACCAAGACCGGCGCCGGAAGCGCGCTCCTGTGCGACCACGCCCGCGCCGCCGACGTGGTGCGGGAGATGCGCGCCGCCGTGGGGGAGAAGGTCCCCGTCACGGCGAAGATCCGCGCCGGCTGGGATAGCCACAGCATCACCTGCGTGGACATGGGGAAGCGCCTGGAGGACGCCGGCGTGGCCGCCATTGCGCTGCACGCGCGCACCCGCGCCCAGGGATACAGCGGTCACGCAGATTGGAAGCTCATTGCGCAGCTCAAGGCCGCCGTGAAGGTGCCCGTCATCGGGAATGGCGACGTGCGCAGCGTCAAAGACGCGAAGCGCATGCAGACGGAGACGGGGTGCGACTTCGTCATGGTGGGTCGCGCGGCGCTGGGGAATCCGTGGATCTTCCGCAGCCTCGCCGCCGGGGAAGACCTGCCACCGCCGTCACCCGCTGAGCGCATGGCGACCATCGTGCGGCATCTCGGGGAGCACGTGGAGTTCGTGGGCGACCGCTGGCGCGCCGTCCGACAGTTCCGACAGCATCTCATCTGGTACAGCCGCGGGTTGCGTGGAGGCAGCGCGTTCCGCGACGGCGTCATGCGGTTGGATGAGCCCGAGGCGGTCCATGACCTCTGTGCGCAGTTCTTCAGCAGCGCGCAGGAGACCGAATCCGCCGACATGCACGATGGGGTCGATTATCGGACCGCGTTCGGGTGAGGGCCGAGCCAAAGCGGTACTTCATACCGCAGTCCGAAAGGGCTGGCGCCCGACGAGAAGGCCTGACGCAAAGCGGTATTGCAGACCGCACTCCCAGAGCGGGCGAATGCGTGGCGCGGTCTGATGGTGCGCCCGCGCGCACTGTGACGATGGAAAAACGAAAGGGCCGCTCCTCCCGAAGGAAAAAGCGGCCCTTGAGACTGCGGGAAACTGATCAGCGCTTGGTGCTGCTCAGGTACTCCGCCACGCCCTTGGCGTTCGGCGTCATGGTCTTCTCGCCTTCCTTCCAGTCGGCGGGGCAGACCTGGTCGCCGTGCTCGTCCACGAACTTCACCGCGTCGAGCGTGCGCAGCTCCTCGGAAACGCTGCGGCCCACGGGCAGGTCGTTGACGTGCGCCGTGCGGACCACGCCCTTCTTGTCGATGATGAAGGTCGCGCGGAACGCCACCTCACCGTCGGGGCTCAGCACGCCGTAGTCCCGCGCAATGTTCTTGGTCAGGTCCGCAATCAGCGGGTACCCGATCTGGCCAATGCCGCCCTTCTCCACCGCCGTCTGACGCCACGCGTGGTGCGTGTGCTTGCTGTCCACCGAGCAGCCCAGCACCACCGCGCCGCGCTTCTCGAACTCCTTCAACTGCTTGTCGAACGTCAGGATCTCCGTGGGACACACGAACGTGAAGTCCAGCGGGTAGAAGAAGAGCACCACGTACTTGCCGCGGTAGTCCTCGATGCGGATGTCCTTGAAGGAGTTGTCCGGCATCACCGCAGCCGCAGTGAAGGACGGAGCGGGCTTCTGAACCAGAGACATGGGTATCCTCTTGGAAAGGTTGGGGATTCTTGGTCAGCTCCCGCCGCGTGACGGCGGAAAGGTGCGGGCGAGATAAGGCAGCGCATGCACCTTGTCAATCAGGCCCCAGTCTCCGCCCCAGCCCGATCTGCTGCGTCGAAATCACACCGCGCCCGTCCAACCGCGTGACCGGATGCGCAACACCACCGTTCCATCCAGGCATTGGGCCATGAGGATGTTGCCGCTCAACGAGAATTCGCCCGGAAGCTTCACACCAGGCTCGAACGCCTGCGCATCCTGGATCTCCAACCGGTCCATCCCCACCTGCGCGTAGAGCGGCACCCAGGAACTGACGCCCCGGACGAAGTTGAAGACGTCACGCGCGGGCCGACGGAAATCCACGCGCAGATCCTCCGGCTGCGGCCGCGGGCTCCGGAACGCGCGCGCACCATCCTGCGCCTTCCGCGTCTCCTCGCCGCGGTACAGGTCCCACACGCCCTTCACCATCAACTCCTTGCCCAACAGCGCCATGGTGTGGACCAGCTCCGGGCCGCGCATCCCGTCGGTGAGCGGCACCCGCGCCTGCGCCAGCACGTCGCCATCATCCTCACCGGGGGAGAGCAGGTGCAGCGTGACGCCGGTCTCCGCGGGCGCGTCGCGGAACATCCAGAACAACGGCGAGGGACCGCGGTACGCCGGGAGCAGTGAGGGATGCAGGTTCACCGCACCCAGGCGCGGGAGCGCCAGCACGCGTCGACGGAGGAGCTGGTTGAAGAACGCCACGCAGTAGACATCCGCATCAAACCGGCGCAACAGCCGCACCGCGCGGTCCCCCGACGCATCCCCGACGACAATGCACGGAATCCCCGACGCCTCCGCGATGGTGAACGGATCATCCGGGACCTGCGGCGCATCCCACGCCACCAGCGGTGACGACGGACCGGGCTTGAGCAGGTTGTCCAGCCGCTCGCGGATGCGCGTCATCAACGACGGGTAGCGGGTGGCCACGTTGGTCTTGCGCATGGCAATGCCGCCAATGGGCTTGACCACGGCGAGCACACGCACCCCGGACTCCAGCAGGCCCAGCAGCGGCCGCGTGGAGAACTCCGAATCCATCCCGAAGTAGACAACGCGCGGTGCCACGCCCTCTCACAACTCCGGCCCGGCGAGCAGGAGCTGGTCCCGGTCCTGGTTGATCACGACGAGATCAACGTCTCCGTCCAGGTCGAAGTCACCCGGTACCACGTCGGTGGTCTGGCGCGCTTCCGAGGGCAGGGCCGTGGGCGCGTAGACAAAGAACCCGTCGCCACGGTTGATGTACAGGCGGTTCGGCACCTCGCCCAGGTTCAGATAGAAGACGTCCAGGTCCCCGTCCTCGTCCATGTCGTAGATGACGGTGTTGATGGTGGGCTCGTCAATGATGCCGGTGTCCAGGCGCGTGTCGTCGCGGGTGAAGTTGGCGCCCTGCCCGCCCAGCAGGATGATGTGGCTGCCCGGCGTGCCCTGGAAACCGAGCGCGCCGACGAAGTCCGGGTGGTAGCTGGGCAGCGCCAGGTCCGGGCGTCCGTCGCCATCCAGGTCCCCGATGGCAATGCCGTAGACGTCGCCGATGATGTTGCTGAAGTCGGGCGGGAAGACCGGGTCGGAGTAGCCGCCGCCGGGCTGGGAGAGCAGCACGCGGTGGTTGGGGCGGCCGTTGGCGCCTTCAAAGTTCTTGTTGTCGACGGTGATGATGAGGTCCAGGCGCCCGTCGCCGTTGAGGTCCCAGGTCTCCAGCTTGTGGTCGTGCACCTCCGCGAGCGCGTGCGGCACCACGTTGCTGCGGTCATCAAACGCACCGCCACCGACGTTGATGAGCAGCGTGTCCCGTCCACGGATGTCCGGCGGACAGTTGGGGTCATTGCCCTCACTGCAGCCGATGTTGAGCAGGAAGATGTCTTTCACGCCGTCGCCGCTGAGATCGACGATCACGCCCTCGAAAGCACCGTCTCCGTCGTTGACCATGAGCTGCTCGACGAAGTTGCCGCTCCCGTCGTTCAGGAAGAAGTGGCTCTCCTGGCTGGCGGCAAAGAGCAGGTCCGGGCGGTTGTCGCCGTTCACGTCGCCAAAGCTGACCTGGTTGGTGGTGAGGATGGGCCCCAGGGTCTCCTCGGAGAAGCTGCCCGGGGATGGCGCGCCGGGGCTCACGGTCTGGTTCCGGTAGAGCGCGCTGATGTCCGCCTGGTCCACGCCGCCGTTGGCCACCATGACGTCCAGGTCTCCGTCGCCATCCACGTCCGCGGCTTCACCGTCATTGCCCACCCGGAACTCCAGCGGCATGCGCCCGTTGGAGCGGTCCGCCAGCGTCCGATAGGTGAACGCGGCCTCCGCCGTCTCGCCCGTCCCGTCGGCGTTGCGGAAGCTCACGTCAACCGCGCCCAGCCCGTGCGGCGGACTCTCGACGACGATCTCCCGCTCGCTCACGTGCTGCACGATGGTGGCCTGCGTGGTGCCGAAGAACACCGCCACGCCGGGGTGCATGCCCGCGCCAAACAGCCGCGTCCGCGTGAAGCCGGCCTCGAAGCCGCCGTCGGGACGCACCACCAGCGGCAGGTAGGTGTAGCCGGCGGGGAGCTCACCGCGCTGTCCGTCGGGGTTGGTGACCACCACGTCGGCGGGGCCGCGCTCGCCGGGGGGCGTGGTGCAGGTGATGGTGGTGCCGTCGGCGGAGACCTGGACGTTGGTGCAGGGCGCGCCGTCGAACGTCACGGTGGCGCCGGGCTGGAACCACTCGCCAATGATGGTCACCACGTCGCCGCCGAAGGTGGGCCCGTCGGGTGGAATGACCTGCTGGGGGTCCGGAGGTGGCACGTAGAGATAGAGCTGGAGGCCCACGCCTTCCGAGAGCGGGTGGTTGCGCACGCCAATGTCGGCGAAGCCCGGGTCTCCCGGCGGGGTGACCATGCGCAGCTCCGTGTTGCTGATGACCTGCAGCGCCGCCACCTCCGGCGTGTCGAACCTGACGACGAGCGGGCTCTCATTGATGGAGCGGAAGAAGCGACCGCGCACCACCACCGCCGTGCCTCCCTGGGTGGGACCACGGTCCGGCTCCACGCTGGTGACCTCCGGCGGCCAGACATAGGTGTAGCCATTCTGGAGCGTGGCGCTGCGGCCATCCGGCGCGGGGTTGGTCACGCTGACGTCGACGGGGCGCGTGCCGTCGGGCGGCGGCGGGTTGATGGGCTCCGCGGCGGCGGGAATCTGCACGTGCGCGCGGTCGCGGCTGATGTCTCCCAGCACCACCGCGGGACGACCGCCGATGGACACGGTCATTCCGCCCAGGAAGCCGGCGCCGTAGATGATGGCCTCCTGGCCCGCCACCAGCGGCCCCTCGTCGGGATCCACGGCCACCACGACGGGCGGACCGTTGTAGTAGTACCCGCCCAGCAACGTGCCGCTCTGTCCGTCGGGGTTGGTCACCGTGACGTCGGCGGCGCCTGGCGTGCCCGGCGGGACGGTGCAGCGCAGCTCCTCGGAGGAGATGAACTCCACGTCGACACACGGCGCGCCACCCACCGTGACCGTGGCGCCGTCGATGAAGTTCTCACCGGTGACCACCACCTCCTGGCCGCCGAAGTCCGGGCCGTCGGGCGGAATCACGCCGTCGACGATGGGCGGCGGAATGTAGCGGTAGCCATCCTCCAGCACACCCTCCCCGCCTTCCGGGTGGATGACCGCCACGTCGGCGAAGCCGGGGTTTCCGGGCGGCGTCTCACAGCTGATGACCGTGTCACCGTGCACCACCACGTGACGCGCGTGCCGCCCCTCGAACGTGACGCGCGCCTCCGGGATGAAGAACTCCCCCTCGATGACGACGAAGGTGCCGCCCGCGGTGGGCCCTTCCGGCGGCGTCACGCGGATGACGCGCGGAGCCTGGTAGTAGGTGAAGCCCTTGCGCAGCGTGCCCTCCTGGTTGTCGGGGTTCTGCGCGGTGACGTCGACAACACCGGCTTCATGCGGCGGCAGCGTGCACAGCGCCAGCGTGGAACGGATGACCTCCACGTGGGTGGCGCGCGCCTGGTCGAAGAACAGGAGCATGCCGGGACGGAAATCCAGGCCTTCCACCTCCACGCGGATGCCGCCGGTGGAGGGACCGCGCGCGGGAGTCACCCTGGTCACGAACGGCTGCGAGGGCAGCGTCCCGACGACGAAAGAGAACGCCTCGCTGTTGGGCCAGCCCGCGGGCTCCAGGGTGCAGCGGCCCATGCGGTTGCACACCTCGACGGCGTAGCGGACCGTGGTGCCGATGGGAAAGCCGCTGGGGATGACGCCCACCCAACGGTCCGCATCCTGTTCCGCCGACGAGCCGGCCTCCCGCATGGGGCTCTCACCACTCGTGGACACCGTCTGCTCGACGGGGATGCCGGTGTACAGGATGCGCGCGCGGGCCACGCCGCTGAGGTCGCGCACCAGCGTCTGCACCTCGTAGCCGCCTTCGGTGACGTTGGTGTCGGAGACCAGGCGCGTCTCAAGGAGCGTGGGCTCCAGCGACGGGCACCCGACGAGAAACAGCGCGCCGCACAAGGCGGGAACGAGGCGGGAGATCATCAGACCTTCTTGGCAAACGTTGGCCTGTTCTCCAGGCGCGTGGTCTTGGTCTTGGGTTGCTCGGGCGCAGCGGCGGGCTTCTCCGACGAGGCCTGCGCGGGATCCGCGGGCGGCGTCTCCGGCTTGGGCGCGGCGGCGGCGGGCGGCCGGACGATCTTCACCCCGGGCGGAGGCATGCGCATGGGCGGTTTGCGAGGCGCGGGCTCAGGCTTGGGCTTGGCGCCCTTCCGTTCACGCTCGGGGGGCGGCGCGTCCACCAGCTCCGTCCCCGGCGGAGGCTGCGGTCCGGCGTCGCTCATGACCTCGCCGAACTTGCGCCTGGGGAGGGTGCGGTCGCGCTCGAAACGCGCGGCGCGCTCCTCGATGTCACGGAGTCGCTCGGGGTCGGTGGCCATGCCGGTGCCGATGATGCTGCGGGGCTCGACGCGGCGGTGCTGTTCAGCCATGGCGCTGCTCGTCGTTGGAGGCGGAGGGCGCTAAGGGTAGCCAGAGCCGGGCGGCGTACCAACTGTTCTGCATCCGCCCGCTACCGGAGGTTCCCCTCATGCCCGTCGACCGCCTGGCCGACCTCATTGCCATGTCCCAGAAGACCCCCCACAAGCCCATTGTCTGGTACGGGCTGGCCATGGAGCACCGCAGCCGCGGCAACCGGGATGACGCGCTGGCGGCGTTCAAGAAGTGCCTGGAAGTGGACCCTGGCTACGTGCCGGCGTACTTCCAGGGGGGCATGACGCTGGACGAGCAGGGCAAGCGCGACGACGCGGTGGCCATGCTGAAGCAGGGGGTGGGCGTGGCCCGTCAGAAGGGCGACAAGCACGCCGCCTCCGAGATGCAGGCCCAGCTTGAGATGTGGGGAGAGGACTGAGTGGCTGTGTTGGGCGCCGTCACGGATCTGGGTCGTCTGCAGGAGATCGCTCGCGTGGTGATCCGCCACGGGTTCGGTCACCTCATGACCACCAGCGCCCTGCGCCGCGCCGCCGCCTCCGACGACGGACCGGATCCCAGCCAGGCAGGTCGCACCGCGGCCGAACGTTTTGCGTCGATGCTGGAGGACCTGGGCCCCACGTTCGTGAAGCTGGGCCAGATCCTCTCCACGCGCACCGACCTGCTCCCCCCCGACTTCATCGAGGCGCTGAGTCGCCTGCAGGATCACGTGCCGCCGCTGGGCTTTGACGTGGTGAAGCAGGTCGTGGAGGGCTCGCTGGGGAAGCGCATTGTCGACGTGTTCAAGGAGCTGGACCCCACCTGCCTGGCCAGCGCGTCCATTGCGCAGGTGCACGGCGCCACGCTGCTCACCGGCGAGGAGGTGGTGGTCAAGGTGCAGCGGCCCAACATCGCCGCGCGCATGCAGGCGGACATCTCGCTGATGGGCACGCTGGCGGGGGTGTTTGACGCGGTGTTCGAGGAGGCGGGCGTCTACCGCAGCAAGCTCGTCGTCAAGGAGTTCGAGACGGCGTTGAAGACGGAGCTGGATTTCACGCAGGAGCTGCGGAACATCCAGGCGTTCCAGCAGGTGCACGGGCCCAAGAAGCGCATCCGCATCCCCACGGTGTACCCGGAGCTGAGCAGTCGCACGGTGCTGGTGATGGAGCGGATGCGCGGCACGCGTCTCTCCGAGCTTCCCCCCGACGTGGACCGCGCCACCGTGGCCGAGCGCTTCATTGCCGCCGCGTTTGACCAGGTCTTCGTGGACGGGCTGTTCCACGGCGACCCGCACCCGGGCAACGTGCTCATCATGGCCAACGGCGACATTGCGCTGCTGGACTTTGGTCTCGTCGGGAGACTGAGCCGGGACGCGCAGGATCGACTGGTGGCGCTGCTGCTGGCCGTGGCGTTGCGTGACCCCGACAGCGTGGCCCGCCTGCTCTACCGCCTGGGCGACAGCGACGAGCGCGTGACGCTGAGCAGCTTCCGCAGCGCCGTGGCCGAGCTGCTGGACCGCTACATGGGCCTGGCACTGAGCGAGATCAAGACGCAGGCGCTGATGCGGGACCTCATGGATCTCGTCGTGAAACACCGCATCCGCATCCCGCGCGAGTACGCGGTGCTGGGGAAGGCGGCCATCACGTTTGAAGGCGTGATCCGGGACCTGCACCCGCAGCTGGACGTGGCGGCGCTGGCCATGCCCTACGCCACGCAGTTGCTCCGCGAGCGCTACGACGTGCGCAAGCTGGAAGGCGGCGCTCCGCGACTGTTCCTGCAGCTCCTGGGGTTCGTGCAGGATCTTCCGCTGCAGCTCAGCCAGATCCTGCTGGATCTCGAGGCGGGGAAGCTCACGGTGCGCGTGGAGGGCCCTGGTATCAGCGAGCTCACGCGCGCGGTGCGCATGCTGGGGTTGCTGGTGGTGGCGGGCGGGATTGCGGCGGCCCTGGTGACGTCGGGCGTGGAGGGGCTGAGCAGCCTGGACCTGCGCGTCTTGGGCATTCCGTTGGTGCCCGCGCTGTCCCTGCTGGGCGCGTTCATCCTCTTCTCCGCGGTGGTGCTCTACGTGCTCCTCGACGGGAAGATCCCCAAGGCGAGCCTGCGCACGCTGATGCGCCTGTTCAAGGGCAAGAATGACCGTCCTTGAGGCGCGCGCCCTCACCGTCCGGCTGGGGAAGCGCACGCTGCTGACGGGTGTCGACCTCGTCGTGGAGGCGGGGCGCGCGGCGGCGGTCCTGGGGCCAAGCGGCAGCGGCAAGAGCGTGCTCATCCGTGCGCTGTGCGGATTGCAGCCGGCGGCGGGCGAGGTTCTCGTCGGGGGCACGTCCAGCGTGCGGGAGGGGTGGAGCGTCGTCCAGGACAAGCTGGGTGTGCTGCTGGGCCTGCCCGGCCTGATGGATGACATCAACGTGTTTGACAACGTGGCGTATCGGCTGCGTCGTCATGGCGTGGATGAGTCGGAGGTGCGCACGCGCGTGGAAGCGATCCTGGGCGAGCTGGGACTGGGTGACGCCGGAGAGAAGATGCCCGCGCAGCTCAGCGGTGGCATGCGTCGACGGGCGGGATTGGCGCGCGCGCTGGTGCACCGTCCCGTGTGTCTGCTGCTGGACGACCCGACGGCGGGATTGGATCCCATCACGGCGAAGTCGGCGATTGGGTTCATCCTGGATGCCGCACGTCGTCACGGAACCGCGGTGCTGGTGACCACCAACGACGTGGCGCGCGTGGCGGCGGCCGCGGACGAGGCGTGGATGATCCGGGATCGCGGGCTGCGGCGACTGGAGGGCGGGCCGGAGGACTGGACGCGCGCGCTCGAACACGGAGGCACGACGCACCCCGGGTGATGCGCGTCAGCGCGTCAGGTTGCGCACGACGTCCGCGTGCTTGGGAAAACGCGCCAGCAGCTCCTCCCGCGAAGGCATGGCGAAGTCCGCGAACTCAAACCCCGGCGCCACGGTGCAGCCACACAACGCGTAACGTTCTCCGTCGGGAACGGCGGCCTGCCAGGTTCCGGCCGGGACCACGTGTTGGGGTCTTTCACCGTCGCGAATGGAGCGTCCCAGGCGCACGCGGGAGTATTCGCCGTCGTCGCGAAGCAGGTGGAGGACCACCGGGTTGCCGTCGTAGTGGTGCCAGACCTCGTCGGATGCGACGCGGTGCAGCGCCGAGAAAGTGCCCGCGGGCAGCAGGAAGTAGATGGCGGTGTGCGCCGCGCGCGGTCCGCCGTGGGGCAGGCCGTGCAGCGTCAGCGGCGCGCGGTAGACCTCCCGGAAGAAGCCGCCTTCCGGATGGGGTTGCAGATCCAGGGCCTGGACCAGCGCGGCGGCATCGGGATGAATCCGGGAGGTCGACGTCGTCACGGGCGACTCAGCGCGGAGGGAAATGTGGCTTGGCGAGGAGGACGGGGAGCATGATTCCCACCAGCGCGGCGCCGGCGAACAGCACCTCACCCGAGACGCCGTGGACCACCGAGAGAACCAGGTCGCTCACCGCCCACGCGGGCACGGACACGGCGATGCTCCACCACGCCCATGGCTCCCGTCGACGGTAGGGCCCCATCACGACGAAAAGCAGCGTGACCGCCCACCCGAGGACGCCGGCGCCGGACACACCCATGGACATCTTGTGTTGCGCCAACGCGGCGGGCGGAAGGACGTCCGCGCCGTAGAAAGCGCGTGACCACGTGGCGTTGTACTCACGCATGATGGCGGAGTCGGGGGCCACCATCAGCACCACGGCCATCAACGCGCTGAGGACGGTGACGGCGAGGAGCCACTTCCACAGCAGGTCGAACGGGATTCTCATGGGCGAGATAGGAGCACTTCACGGGGGCTTCCACAAATCCAGACGCTGGCGTGCGAGGCGACGACAAGGTCAGGGCTGCGCCAGGACAAGACGCCCATCGGGCTTGCAGACGTCGTGATCGGACCGCGACCTGGAGTGCGGCGGGGCCCTCGCCGCCATGCCCAGCACCGAGAGCGTCCTCAACGGCCGACCGCGGAGCCCGTGACTCCGCGACGACGAGGGAACGCCAGCGGCGCCGCCTGGTCGACCGTTGGCGGGTGCGGAACCTGCTCGGCGCTGGCCAGGGCGGCGAGGGCCCGCCGCACTCCAGGTCGCGGTCCGTTCACGACGTCTGCAGTCCCCATGGGCAGCTTGTTCTGACGCAGCCCCTACCGGGTTTCCGCACCAAGGCTCCAGACCACGACGGGAAATCCACCATCCACCAGCAACCCATGCTGTGGGCGATGCCCTTTCAGCCGCACCTTCGGAATCGGCGCGCTGTTCAACTTGCCGGAGCGAACGTGCCGCTCGGCGACGGGACTGCGTCGGACAACGGGAGCTGACAGCGGCTCAGATCGGGGCCAGCGTGACCGTCAGGTCGTACGTACCTTCGGTCCCATCACCGTCCACGACGATGCAGTGCGTACCGACGGCAAGCGGTGCGGTTACCTCCGGGTTGACGCCATGGGCGTCGTCATTGCAAGCCGCGACCGCGCCGTTGGCGGCGCAAGTCCCCTCCCGAAGCTCCAGCAGCGAGTCAAACGTGCCCACCGCGCGCACGGTGACCGACTGCGCCGTTGCCAGGGTGACTTCGTAGAAGTGGTTTCCGCCCCCGGCGCTGCCCGCGCACGACACATCCGTCAGGTCCGGGCGCATGATGGTGCTGCCGGAGAGCACCCGCGTGGCGATGCCCGGCGGGAAATCAACGCGCTCCGCGCTCTCCGGCCGATGGCCTGAGCCGTTGGGCCGCTGGTGCGTCCCCATGATGCGCAGCTCGAACATCTCCACGCCCACCTCGGACGAGCCGGTGTTGCGCACCTCCAGGACCCAGGAGCCCTCCGGCTGCCAACCGGTGAGGCCGGCAATGTCGACGTAGCTGTGCTGCCAGAGCGCGCGGTCGGTCATGCTGGTCCCGTCGTCGAGCAGCACGCTGCGTCCGTCCGGGGCAACCAGGCTCAGCTCCACGTCGCCCAACACCGGTGCCGCGGCGCGCAGGCGAACGCGCGCGGACAACGCCGCCACGTAGGTCTGGGCCTGGCCCAAAGGCAGCGGCAGGGTGGTACCCGGCGGGACCACCACGGTCATGGCCGGCATGTCCGAGAGAACGAGCTCCTGGAGGGCTCCGCTGGGCTGGTAGCGCACGGACGCGCCGGCCCGGCCCCCGTAGCTGGGCGAGGTGACCACGTCGGGCACACCATCGCCGTCCATGTCGTTGACCAGCAGCTCGTCACTGGCGGAGCGCGCGGGACTGACGTTGGCGCTCACCTGCAGGGTGCGTTTCCACGACTCAGCCGTCACCGCCGGCCAGCCGGCACCCCAGACCGCCTGCGCCGCCACCACCTTCTCGGTGAACACGTCGCTGCCAATCAGCTCCACCAGTCCGTCGCCATTCATGTCCCGCAGCGCCACCGCGATGAGACTGCTTCCGTTGGGATCCAAGCCGGACGGCACGGCGAAGGCCGGAGCCAGCTGCGCTCCGGGCAGACCCAGGTTGACCAGCCAGCCCGTGCTTCCGTTGACCACGTCCAGGTACCCGTCGCCGTTGACGTCACCCACCGCAAGCCCGCCCGTGGCCTGGGGCACGTCCTGCTCCGGGAACTGCACCACCCGCCCGTCGCTGCCCATCACGAAGACCAGCCGCGCCAGGCCGGGCGCGGGCGGCGCAAACAGGCGCGCCACCACGTCCGGGAAGCCGTCGCGGTCCATGTCCGCCACCGCCAGCTGCCAGATGACGGCGCCCACCCCCACGTCGGGCTCGGCCACGAAGCGCGCGCGCCGCGGCGGGTCGATCCCCGGGTCGGTGACGCCGTCGTGACGCAGTCGGCGGAGCCTGCCGTCCTCGCTCAGCACCAGGTCGGGGCGGCCGTCGCGGTTGAAGTCCGCAACCACCATGGCCGCGCGGCTGGCGCCTCCAGCCACGGTGTTGGAATAGGTGATGGGCGAGCCATAGAGCGAGACGGGGCGTTGGCAGGGGACCGGGAACTCGCAGGGCGCGGCCGAGCCGGGAACGATCAGGAAGTCATTGCTCCGGTCCACCAGCGCGTCGGGCAGGCCGTCCAAGTCAAAGTCGGCCACGCTGACCGCACCCTGGCCGCCCGGCGGCAGGTACGCTTCCGGGAACGCCGTCGGGTTGGCTTCTCCCGGTCCGCGCGCGCCGTCGTCGATGATGACCACGCGGCTGGCGAAGGGGTCCACGGCCAAAAGGTCCAGGTTGCCGTCCTCAAAGCTGTCCCAGGACGCCATCCGGCCCAGGATGTTCTGCTGCGCAACGAGCAACGGAGAGCGCAGGCCTCCGTGGCCGACGCCCGTGGCGCTCCGGGGTTGGCTGGAGCTGCCCTGGTCCCGGAACGCCACCACCTCCGGTGCACCGTTGGCATCCACGTCCAGCACCAGCCCCGGCCCGTCCCCGCCCACCGTGCCCCCGTCGGTGAACGTGCCGTCGCCCGCGCCTTGATGGAGCGTGGCCCCGCCGGCACCAAAGCTGACCACGTCGACGTGGCCGTCACCCGTGCAATCCGTCACGGAGATGGACCTGCCGCCCGCAGGCACCGGCGTGCTGATCGCGCTGCCAAAGGTCCCGTCGCCCTGGTTCAGGACCACGCTCACACTCGGGACGTCGCCACCCTGGTTTCCGTCGTCATAGGTGTCGGTGCGCACCACCAGGTCCGGCGCGCCGTCGTGGTTGAGGTCCGTGGCTTCCAGGTCCATGGGATAGCCCGCAACCTCGACGTAGGCGCGGCTGGTCACGCCGCCCGCACCGTCACCCAGGTAGACCGCCACGTTACGCCCCGGGCGCGCGCCGCCGCCCACGCCGGGTGCGCGGATGATGTCCAGGTTCCCGTCGCCATCCACGTCCGCCACCGCCAGCGCGGTGGTGCCGCCGGGAGGCAGCGGCACGTCGGTGTTGAAGGAGCCATCGCGCAGCGTGCCGTCGCCATTCCCCAGCATCACCACCGGCCCGTAGCCGTGCGCCGTCACGACGTCCGGGCGCCCGTCGCGGTTCATGTCCGCAACCTGCAGGGCGTACAGCGGATGGATGCCGGAGGAAGGCCAGAACGCCGCTGGCGCGTATTCCACGCCATTGGGCAGCCCCAGGCGCACGCCCACGTTGAGACTGCCCTGGTGCGCGGCCACCAGGTCCGTCAGCCCGTCGTTGTTGAGGTCCGCCAGCGCCGCCCCGGTGATGCTGTTCCCCATCTCAATCTCCTGGGGAACGGGTCCGGCAGAACCCAGGGTGAGCAGCACGCTGTTGCGAGTAGCGCTCCAGGCCAGGATGCCTTGCGCACCGCGCGCGTCGGTGACCGCCACTGCTTTCTGCACCGCCGGCCACCACGGCCCCATGTCCTGCGCGGGGGACCAGGCGGCGGCGCCGCTGAAGCGGGAAGTCGGGATGGCCAGGGGCGCGGTGGAAAACTTCTCGGAGAGAAGCACCCGCTGGCCGCTTCCGACGCCGTCCTCCACGCGCACCGCGGTGGCTCCCCACGGCAGCGGCACAAAACTCGTCTGCGGCTTGAGCCGCACCCCCGACAACAGCGAGCGCGTCCCTCCGGCCTCGCGGCTGAAGACCTGGGCACGCTCCCCGCCCAGCGCCAGGAGGCCGCCGGTCCAGTCGTCCTCAAAGCCCTGCGCCAGCAGTGGTGGACGCACCCCGTCCGCTTCCACCGTCGAGTCCACGGGTGGCAGCCGGCCGCGCGTCCAGCGCAATTGGGACTGGCAGGTCTGGCCCCCGCAGTCGTGGAACGCGGGGTTCACGCCAAAGTCCGTGGCATCCTCACCGCCGCCCGGCGAGGGATTCTTGACGGTCAGCGGATAGGGGTTGTCATGCAACGGCGCGAGGTCCAGCGCGCGGAAGCGCACCCGCACGCTGCGCAGCCCCACCGGGTCCTCACCCACAATCTCCTCGACCTCGCCAGTGATGTTGCCAATGCGGATCTCCGCGTTGTCCATGAAGCGCTCCCCAAAGACCCGCACGGTGACGTCCTGGGACGCACCCTGGCGGATGATGCCGCGGGGCAGCACGTCGGTGATGTGCGGCGTGGGCGCCACCACCACCAGGAACTGCACGTCGGACTCGCCGGTTCCCACCACGGGAGCGGGGGTGACCATGCGCACCGGGAAGTTGCCGGAATTGCGCTTGATGGCGCCGGGGATGGTCACCTCGCAGCGCTCGGCGCAGCTGTCCGCGCACACGCCCGTGGCGGCGCAGCCACCGTCGGCATCCGCGCGACACTCGGTGGCCCACGCCGTGTCCGTGCAGTCCAGCACGAAGGGACCAATCATGATCTTGCTGTCGGCGGCAAATCCCCGCCCCGTCGCCACCACCGTGTCCCCGGAGGATCCCACCACGTACGAGCGCGGCGTCACCGAAGCGAGCACCGGCACCGGGCGGCTGAGGTACGGCGCCAGCTCGATCTCCTGGCTGTCCACCACCAGGTTCCCGGCGCGGTCACAGAACTGCCAGCACACCAGCTTGGTGCCCACACCGTCGGAGAGCTGCACCGTGGTGTTGGGAGCAAAGGGACGCAACGCGTTGTCATCACAGGCCTGCGGCGTGCACATCCCCGCGCTGGTGGCGTCCCAGAAGAGCATGGTGTCCGGCAACGTGTCTTCAATGCTCACCGGCACCGTCTGTGTGTTCACGCTCTGCTGGTTGCCGGCCAACACCACGCGGCCGGGAGCGGGCGCCTCGTCGTCAAAAGTGATGGATGCGGAAGAAAGCGTGGACCGATTGCCCGCGGCGTCCTGCAGCTCGGCGTGCAGGGTTGCCAGCGCACCGGAGACCACGTTCAGGGTGAAGTTCCGTGGGAACGACGCCAGCGGGTAGGTCCCCGGGGCGGTGACGTCCCCGCCCAGCACCACGTCGGCGCCGGGCTCACCGCCGTCCACGGAAACGGACACCACGGTGCTGGCCACGTGCGTGCGCCCGTCAGCAATGCGCAGCTCGCCGGCCAGCGGTCGCACGGTATCCAGCGTGATGGTGTTGGACGTGGTGGTGACGGACTTGCCGGCCTCATCCCGCGCGCACAACGTCAGGGCGTGCGGGCCCTGCGCGTCCGAGACCACGAACGTGAAATCCCCCACCGGCGGGTACACGTGCTGCGCGGTGGCACAGTCGAGTGCGCCTTCCGCGAGCGCCACCACCACCGACGAGATGTCATCCTGGATGTCCAGGTGCACGGCCACGGCGCGGTTGTTGGTGGTGAGCGTCTGGGCATCACTGAGGGTGAACAGGTTGATGCGGGGCGGCTGCGTATCCAGCGTGATGGAGTCCGTGGCTGGCGCGGACACGTTGCCGGCCTGGTCCCGCGCTTCGACCATCACCGACTTCTCGCCGTTGTCGGTGAGGAAGACGGCGCCAAAGGGAAGCACCACGTCGACAAAGGGCTGCTGCGCCAGGAGCGCCGCACACGCGCTGTCCGGTGCGCCGTTGCAGGGCACCACGCGGGCCTGCACCTCCAGGGAGAGCGCGTCGCGCACGGAATAGGTGAGCGGGACCGTTTCCGACGTGGTGTAGGGAGCGCCCTCCGCCAGGCGGACCTGCTCCACCACCGGCGGCGTCACGTCCACGGTGATGCGTCCCTGGAACGGCGGAGAGCGATTGCCCGCCGCATCCAGGATGATGGCCTGGACAATCCGCAGGCCCTCCCCGTCCGTCACGCTCACCGAAGGCGGAATCCCGTCCGCGGCAAACACGCCGGGCTGCGTGATGTCACCGCTCAGCTCCACCGATCCGTCGGCCGGCACCCCGGTGATGACGACGTCGACCGCCTGGGGCGTGCGGGTGTACGGGTTGCCGGCGGCCAGGGTGAGCACTCCCGCGGCCGGTGGCACGCTGTCCAGGTGGACCTGGTTGTCCGACGCAATCGCGCTGGTGGCGTTCCCCGCCTGGTCCCGCGCGCACAGATACAGGCGCCGGGCCCCTTGCGCGGCGGTCAGCACATAGCCGGTCTCAAACACACCGGGCAGTGAGTAGGCCGCGGTGGCGCAGTCCGGCGCCTGCTCGGAGAGGGCCACCTCCACGTCGGAGATGGCGTCCGTGGCGTCGACCGCGACGGTGACCGCCCGCTCCGCGGTGAGCTCCACGTCATCCTCACCGCCGTTGATGACAAAGCGCGTGACGTTGGGCGGATCATTGTCAAACACGATGGTATCCACGCCGGCCTCGCTGACGTTCCCCGCGCCGTCGCGGACCTGCACCAGCACGGTCCACAGCCCGTCCTGGTCACCGAGCGGAATGGTGCGCAACGTCTCGAAGGCCACAAAGCCCGCCTGCGCCAGCTCGGCGTCGCACGCGGCATCGCGGGCACGCGGGCACGCGGTGTGGCGCATCTGCAGCGGGTAGGAGAGCCCCTCCCGCGCGTCGACCTCCAGGCTCGCCGAGGTGGTCCGGAGGAACGGGTCGCCGCCGTTGAGACGCACCACGGTCAGCACCGGCGGCGTGCGGTCCAGGATCACCGAGTCCCCGAACGGCGGCGAGCGGTTTCCCGCTTCGTCGACAAAATGCGCGGTGACGGTCCGCTGGCCCTCGGTGGCGTTGAGCGTGAGAGTGGCCGGGACGGACTCCGCCGGGACATCCAGCGACGTCAGGTCACCCTCCAGCACCAGCCGCAGTCCGGGCTGACCGCCGGTCACGCTGAGCGCCACGTCCTCCGCACCCACGACGTACTCGGCGCCACCCGCCAGCGTGAGCACACCCGCCAAGGGAGCCACCGTGTCCAGGAAGACGGCGTTGTCGGAGGCTCGGGAGGCCGTGGTGTTGCCCGCACCGTCCCGGGCGCACAGGTACAAGAAGCGCTCCCCCTGTGCGCCGGAAAGCTCGAACTCCACGCCCACCGGCAGGGGCGAATACTGCGCGGCGGCGCAGTCCTGTGGGGATTCCGAGAGGGCAATCTGCACGTCGCCAAGGTTGTCCGTGGCGGAGATGTCCACGCCGACGCGCCGCAGCGACGTGGGCGCGCTGGAACCGCCGTTGAGGGCGAAGCGCGTCACCACCGGCGGGGTGCGGTCCAGGGTGAAGCGCGTCTCGCTCACGTCGCTGACGTTGCCGGAGAGGTCCTGCAGGTCCAGCAGCAGCGTGCGTTCCCCGTCCTCACCGTCCAGCGCAAGGACGCCATCCGGGGCAAAGTCCACGTACGGCGCGGCCGCCAGCGCAGCCTCACACGCGGCATCCCGTGCGCCAACGCAGACCACGTGACGCATCCGGAGCCGTGGTGACAGCGCGTCGACAGCGCTGACCAGGAGGCCCACGGTGTCGTCGGTGGCGTAGGGCAGACCGTTGTTGATCCGCACGCTGAGCACCTCCGGCGCAACGCCGTCGCGGATGACGGTGATGCCGTGCACGGGGGACTCGTACGCACACCCGTCGGTGAACTGCAGGCGGAAGTCGTATCGTCCGTCGCTGCTGACGGAGAGGGGATACCCATTGGCGAGGAACGGCTGGTAGGCGCCCGGCTGCTCGGAGGCCAGCCACACCCGGCCCTGGCGTGGGTAGCGCGCCACCACCTGCGCGGTGACGGAGTCCCGTGACGGTGTGGAGAACCACAGGTCCGGCTCCTGGGTGACCACGTCGCCGTTGCCGGGCACCAGGCCCACGAACGTGTCTGCCAGCGAGAGGCCCGTCACCACCGCAACGGCGTCCTCCTCGTCCACGCTGACGTCCGATGAGCACGCGGTGCTGGCCTGCGCGTAGCCCGCCTTGTGGATGCGCGCGCGGTGGTGGCCCACCGGCACCTCCTCAAACACGAACGAGCCCCCGCTCACCACGGTGCGGTTCACGACGCCATCGGCCGACTCAAGCTCCACGGTGGCGCCTTCCGGGTCCACGCCGTCGGTGGCGGGTACGCTGCCGCTGACCTTGCCTTTCGCGAGGACCGGTCGGATGACACCCAGGTTGACGTCGCCACCGGCGCGCGCCACCACCCGCTGCGCAAAGCGCTGGTACGCCGAACGCGATGCGGTGCTGCTCAGACCGCCCACGTACGTGACGGTGAGCTCGTATACGTCCGCCTCGACGTCGGTGAACTCGAACTCTCCGTCATCGGACGGCGTCGTCCCGCCTTCGCCGCGGCCAATGTCCACGCGCACCCGGCTCATGTCGTTGAGCCCGTCGACGGTGGAAAGCTCCACGCGCCCGACGATGCTGGCGCGGCTACCGGAAGAAGGGGAAGTGGTGGGTCCGCAACCCACCACGACGAGCACGGTCACGAGGCCTGCCGTCAAGAGCCGCATCATTGCCTCCTGCTTGGGTGAACGGGACGGCCCGTCGAGTCCCACGTCGCTCGGTGCTCGTCAACGTCGACAGGACGCGGGCACGGGCGTGAGGGGTGTCACATCACAACGACGTGCTCCGGTCGTGGCCGAGGGCCTGGTCAGCCGCGGCGCTATCGGGACGGTGGTCCTGGCTTCAACCGGCGCAGCATCTGCGCGTGCACCATCAACAAGCGAACGAGCGTGCCGTCTGCGACGGCGGACAGGGCGGCGTGCGGCCGGTGCGCGCCAATCACGACGACGGCCCGCGAATGTGTCTGCCGGCGATCTCGTCCTGCACGGGGCCAGTCGACTCGTGCGAAATTGCCCGCGTTCAAGCCGACGTGCCACGCTTCCGCGCTCTCCGCGAAACAGAGGTCCCCATGCCGAAGACGATGTCCGTTCCCGAGGTGATGAAGCAGCTCGAAGGGTGGGCCGACGAGAAGGTTCGGCAGCGCTACGTGCGCGATGGCGCGGGAGAGAACGTCTTTGGGGTGATGCTCGGGAAGATCCGCGGCCTCGCGGAAGCGCTCGGGACAAACCACGAGCTCGGGCTCGAGCTGTGGGAGACGGGCAACCACGAGGCGCGGATCCTCGCGTGCATGTTGCTCGACCCAGCGTCGCTCACCGAGCAGCAGGCCCGGGCGCTACTCGAGCCACTCAAGAACCCGACGCTCGTCGACGAGCTCGTCGGGCGCGTGCTCGTGCAGGCCCCGGTCGCGGAGGCGCTGCAGGCTCGGTGGATGGAAGCGAAGGATGAGCTGCGGCGGCGCGCCGGGTGGAAGCTCCTCGCCGGGCGCATCGCGCGCGGGGAGGCGAAGGACGTCGACCTGGACGCGACCCTCGCGCGCATCGAGCGTGAGCTGCCGTCCGCGCCGTTCCGCGCGAAGGAAGGCATGAACTTCTGCCTCGTGTGGATCGGCACGCGCGTGCCCGGGTACACCGAGAAGGCAATTGCGATCGGCGAGCGGCTTGGCCGCTGGGATCCGCGACCGGTCCCAAAGGGTTGCACGTCGAGCTACGCGCCGGAGTGGATCGCTGCGGTGCTCGCGCTCAAGCGGGGCGAAATGACCGAGGCGAGGAAGGCGATGGAGGCCAGGAAGAAGACCGCCGCCTCGAAGAAGACGACCGAGAAGAAGGCGCCGGCTGCGAAAAAGAAGGCCACAGGCGCGACGCCTAAGGTGCCTCGGACGACGACGAAGCGGGCGCGCTGAACGGCCACGTGTGCCATGTCCGCGGCGCATGCCGACGAACTCATGGGCTCGGTGGGAGTGCCGTCACCAGGCTGGCCATGCCTGCGCCGGTGGATCCTCGTGCGAATCCACCGAGGCGCTGGAGCGCGACAAGCCCGCGGAGTAGTCGACGTCCACCGCATGCGGACACTCTCTGAGCTCCTGGCCAGCGCGGGGCGCGCGGCACTCGGCATCGTCGAGACCGCGGGGCTCATGGCGCTCCTGGCGTGGCGTGCCATGGGAACGCTGCTCCGCGTGAGCGTCCCGCTCCGGGAGATCCTCAAGCAGGTCCACGCCAACGGCGCCACCAGCCTGCCGGTGATCATCATCGCCAGCATCTGCGTGGGGTGCATCGTGGCGGTGCAGGGGATGGACTACGCGCAGCGCTACAGCGCGCCGGAGGTGTACGGCTGGGCGGCGTACTTCGCGGCGTGCCGGGAGGTGGGGCCGCTGCTGCTGGGCCTTTCCCTGAGCGCACGACTGGGCGCCCAGAACGCGGCGCAGCTCGCGGCACTCACGGTGACCGAGCGCGTCGACGCGATGAAGGCGCTGGGCGTTGACACCACGTCGGTGTGGGTGACGCCAAGACTGATTGCGATGCCGATTGCGGCCACCGTCCTCATGCTGTGGATGGATGGCATCTCGCTCGTCAGCGCCACGGTGTTCGCCTGGATTGCCGGCGGGGTGACGCCGTGGACCACGTGGGCGTCCATCATGCGCTACGCGTTGCTGTCGGACCTGCTGCTGGGCCTGGAGAAAGCGGCCGTGTATGGGCTCTTCGCCGCGCTCACGTCGACGGCGCTGGGCCTGGCAGCGCGCGGCGGCGCGGACGCGGTGGGCACGGCGGTGATGAAGACGGCGGTGACCTCGCTGCTGGTGATCAGCGCGGTGCACTACGCGCTCACCGTGTGGACGGCCGGATGAACCACGTCTCCGCGCTCCGCATCCTGGTGAGCCTGGTGGACTGTCTCCGACGACGAGACGTGCCCTACCGGCGTGTGCTGCAGGCCACCGCGGAGACGTTGAGCGGTTCGTTCATGCTGGTGTGCGCTGCCGTGGGGTTCGTGGGGGCCAGCCTGTGCTGGCAAGCGGCATGGCAAGCTCGTCGGGTGTTGGGCGACCAGAGCTTCATTGGCCCGGAGTACCTCGTCATCATGACCAACGAGTTTGCGCCGCTGATGGTGGGCACCATGCTCGCCGCGCGGGGTGGCGCGGGCCTGGCCGCTCGCCTGGCGACGAGGAAGACAACCTACCAGACCGACGCGCTCACCCTCATGGGGGACGACCCCGTGCGGGTCTTCGCGCTGCCCGAAATCATCGCGTCGGTGGTGACGTCGGCGGTGCTTGCGCCTCCCGCGCTGCTGGCCGGCGAGATTGCGGGCGTGTTCACCATGAAGATGGCGTTCCAGGTGGAGCCCGCGTCGTTCGTGGCATTCGACGCGCTGCAGGCGGGAGACCTGTGGTTCTCACTGATCAAGGCCGTGGTCTTCGGGCTGGCCGTCAGCGTCATGGGTGCACGCGCGGGGCTCTCCGCAAGACCGGATGCGTCGGGTGTGGGTGAGGCGGCCATGCGTGGCGTCGTCGACGGCTCGGTGGCGGTGTTGATCCTGGATGCCGCGCTGGATGGCGTGCGGTTCGCCACCGGGTTCCCGTGAGAGGTCAGGACATCCTGCGGGCGAAGGCGAGCACGCAGCCGTCGGGATCCAGGCTGTAGGCCACATCGTCACCCCAGTCGCGCGGCGCCAGCGGGGCCAGCTCACGAGCACCGTGTTCCAGCGCACGCCGATGGAACGCAGCAGGATCGTCGACGTGGAGATACAGCTCGGCGCGCGGGATGCCGGCGGCTCTCGCTGGATCGGGCAGCCTTTCGCCCAGCAGGCGCTTGATCCCCGCTTCCGGCATGAGACCCAGGATGCACCCGTCGTGGAGCGTGAATTCCGTCATCCCGGGCACATCGAACGTGGGCTCCACGCCCAGCACCGACGAGTAGAACCGCGCGGCGCGCTGTTGGTCGGCCACGTACAGGATGAAGTGCGCTTTCATGGCGTCCCTTCCACGGCGTGCTTGAGCTGCTTCTCCTCGTCGACGAGCTTCTGCTGTGCCTTGGCGGCTTCTTCCGGCGCACGCTGCAGGACGGTTCCCACGCTGGGCATCTCCGACGAGCCCCGGGTGTTCAGGCCGCTGTACGCTGCCGCGAGCACGCAGGCCGCCAGCGTGAACAGCATCATCGTGCGCAAGCCGCGGAAGGGCTTGAGCGCCGTCCAGATCACCGTGAGCACCACGCCAACCACCACGCCCAGGCCCACCGAGGGCAAGTGCATCACCGGCAGGATCTCCGACGTGGCCGCGGGCCCCTGGACGAAGAGGCCGGGCGAGCTGACGACGGGAGCCTGGGGGGAGAATGGTCGGCTGGGCGGCGGCGGGCCGTGCGGACCGGGCTGCTTGGGCGGCGGCTCGAACGATGCTTCCGAGGTGAGCTTCTCCGCGCGCGGCCGCAGCGCCTCCGGGACGAGCTCCAAGGAATCCACGACGTGGTCCCGACCGGACTCATCCCGGAAGAAGTAGAACTCGCGCCTGCCGCTCGACTGCGTGGCCATCCGGTCTCCCCTGGCGCCCGACGCATAACCCGACTTGGACACGCGTGACAGCGGCCACCGACGCGTTAGTCTTGCGCGGACCAGGGAGCGCACAC
>JBFMGU010000146.1:0-27029 GCA_040752415.1 Myxococcota bacterium | reverse complement strand
GCCCAGCGCGACCCACGGCCGGCACTCTGGGAGTGCGGTCTGGAATACCGCTTTGGCTTCGAGCTCTCCGGTGCGACGACGACGAGGCGGGTGTCTTGGGTCGCTCGGCCTGCTGACCGGAGGCAAAGCGGTACTTCATACCGCAGTCCGAGAGTGTGCCGGCGCTCTGCCGTGGAGTCATGACCGGCACACGGTTTCATTCCTCCGACGACACCACGTGCGGCCCACGAACAGCGCGCCAGCGGCGGCCGCACTTTCGGACTGCGGTATGAAGTACCGCTTTGCCTCCGCTTGAGCGGCCAACCCCCACCCGCCGCATCACGCCTTGGTGTCCCACCACTTGCTGAGCGCGCTCGTCCTCGGCGTGGGCTGGTTCTCGTAGTGCGAGACGTCATTGAACAGCATCAGGCGCGCGCGCGTGGCGTCCTTGAAGTCCAGCACGTTGAGACAACACGGCTGCTGGTCCAGCCGGTCGCGATACCCGCGCAGGTCAAACCCCAGCAGACTCCCGATGAGCAGGCGGATGGTTGCCTTGTGGGAGACCACGAGCACGGTCTGGTTGGGATGCCGCTGCACCAGCTCCCGCACCGCGGGCAGCGCACGCGCGAGTACCGCCAACCCGGACTCTCCCCCGACGGGCGCGAACGTGAACGGGTCCTCCTCCCACGACGCGTATTCCTCACCGTACTCGCGCTCCACCTCCGCGCGCGTGCGCTGCTCCCAGCGCCCGTGATCGATCTCGCGCAGGGCGTCCACACGTTGCACGGTGAGGTTGTGGGGCAACGCCAGGATCTCCGCGGTGCGGATGGTCCGACGCATGGGGCTGCTGTACACGGCGGTCACCGCGGCGTCGCGCAGTCGTTCGGCCAGGGCCTGCGCCTGGCGCTCGCCGGTCTCGGAGAGCAGCACGTCGGTGGAACCGGCGAAGCGGTCCTCGGCGGTGAGGGTGGTCGCGCCGTGGCGGACCAGGAGCACGCGGGTGGTCATGCACGCAGGCGTACCAGACCCCCACGCAACCGGTCACGCCACGACAGGCGCCGGGCGGGCTGAGCACCTGGCCAGAAGTTCTTTCACATATGGAGGAGCTCCGGTGAGCCCGGACAGCCCGAGCCCAAGCGGTATTTCAGACCGCGCTCCCAAAGGTGCGGGCGCCGTGAGTGCGCTTTCATCGGAGTGCCCGCACCGCGGCTGCTCGTCGGGAAACTCTGCGTGCCGGCTTCTCCGCCCAATGGGATGGGCGCGGCCGGCACCCTGGGAGTGCGGTCTGAAATACCGCTTTGGTCGGAGCTGTTCGGGCTCAACCGGAGTCTTCCAGATGTGAAGGAACTTCTGGCCAGGTGCTTAGGAGTCGCTGACAGGTGACCTGAACCAGGGCGGTGCTGCACGTCGTGGCGCGCTTGGGCGCGTGGCACCGCACTCCAGGGCGCCGCTCGACCGTTCACCCACTTCGTGAAACGTGTGACCAGGCTAAGCGGGCTAAGCGTCCACCGGCGCCTCCAACACCTGCCGGATCTTCTCCACCAGCATCTGCGGCGTGAACGGCTTGCGCAGCAGCCCCGCGGCGCCGGGCGGATGCTGGCGCTCCCCCACGTCGGTGTAGCCGCTCATGAACAACACGCGCAGCCCGGGCCGCATGGTCCGCAGCCGTTCCACCAGCTCCCGTCCGTCCATGCCCGGCATCACCACGTCGCTGAGCACCAGGTCAATGGAACCGCCGTACTCCTGGCAGCAGCGCAACGCCTCGTCGCCACGCCGCGACTCCAACACCGTGTACCCCCGCGCGCGCAGCGCATCCCGCGTGGCCGCGCGCACCAGGTCCTCGTCCTCCACCAGCAGGATGGTGGCCGGGCGGCCCGCGCTGGGGACCACCGGCGTCACCGTGGCCTCCGCCTCCCGCTCCACCACCGGCAGGTACACCTGGAAGCGCGACCCCCGTCCCGGCGCACTCTCCACGGTGATCTCCCCGCCGCTCTGCTTGACGATCCCGTACACCGTGGAGAGGCCCAGCCCCGTCCCCTTGCCCACCTCCTTGGTGGTGAAGAACGGCTCGAAGATGCGGCTGATGGTCTGCTGGTCCATCCCCACGCCGGTGTCGCTGACCACCAGGGAGACATAACGCCCCGGCACCATCCCCGACGGGCAATCCACCTCCAGCGCCACGTTGCGCAGCCCGATGGTGATGCGCCCACCGCGCGGCATGGCGTCGCGCGCGTTGACCACCAGGTTCATCAGCACCTGCGCCATCTGGCCCGGGTCGGCGTGGACGCACCCCAGCCGCGGCTCCACGCTGGTCACCAGCTCCACGTCCTCACCAATGAGCCGACGCAACATGTCGTCGAGGTCATTCACCACCACGCCCAGGTCCAGCACCTTGGGCCGCAGCATCTGCCGACGGGAGAATGCCAGCAGCTGCTGCGTCAACGCGGCGGCGCGGTCCGCGGCGCGGGCAATCTGTCCCAGCTCGGTCTGCAGGGGATCGTCGGGGCGCAGCGCGTCGGTGAGCATGGCGGTGTAGCTGATGATGGCGGTGAGCATGTTGTTGAAGTCATGCGCCACCCCGCCGGCCAGCCGGCCCACCGCTTCCATTTTCTGCGCGTGCCGCAGCTGCTCCTCGCTGCGACGCAACGCCTCCTCCGCGCGCTGCCGCTCCTCGATCTCCTGGCGCAGCTCCTCGTTGGCGCGGGCCAGGTCCTCGGTGCGCTCGGCCACCCGCAGCTCCAGCTCGTCGCGGGCGGCGCGCAGCTCACGCTCCACGTGTTTGCGCTCGGTGATGTCCTCGGAGATGCCCAGCAGGTAGCGGGGCCGGCCCGCCGCGTCGAGCAGCGGGATCTTCTTGGTGTGCAGCCAGCGCGTCCCGTGCCCGGTGTGGATGGGCTCCTCCGGGATGTCCACCACCTTCCGCCCCGCCAGCGTCTCGCGGTCGCGCGCGGTGAAGTGCTCGGCCTGCTCACGCGGGAAGAAGTCGTGGTCGCTGCGGCCAAGCAGCTCCTCCCGCGTGCGACCAATCAGCTCCTCCCCGGCGCGGTTGATGAGCTCGAAGCGCAGCCGCGTGGCGTCCTTCACGAAGATCATGTCCGGGATGTTCTCGACGATGGAATCCAGGAACATGTTGGCCCGCCGCAGCTCCTCCTCGCGCCGCCTGCGCTCGCCGGTCTCCCGCAAGCGGATGATCCCCGCGCAGACCTGGCCGCTCCCGTCGTGGACCGGGTGCGCGGTGACGCCCAGGTGCACCCCGCCTTCCCGCCCCGGGGGGCGCGCCACCACCTCCACCTCGTCGCCACGCTCCCCGGCCAGCGCGCGCTCCAGCGGAAAGCGCTCCGCGGGAAGGGGCGTGTTCCCGTCGGGCAGCAGCAGTCCCAGGGCCGCCGCGGCCTGCGCCGGAGGCAACGCTTCCGAGGAGAAACCGGTCAGCGCCCGCGCCGCCGGGTTGCAGACGAGCACCCGCCCCGTCGGAGAAACGGCAATCACGCCCTCCGGAAGGCCCTCCAGGATTGCCAACAGCAAACGCGGTTCAAGGTCCACGTGGGCACCCACCCCGTGCCCAGACTAACCCCGCCCGCAGGGTGACGCGCCCTCCTCCCGTCGCCCGAGCCCACGCCGCCGCACCCCTTCCCGACGACAACCGCGTCCGCGGTGGCGGTTTTCCACCCCCACCCGGGCACGCGGCCGGTGACCATCAGGGGCGCTTGTACTCCACGCCCACGCCCACGAAGCCTTGCTGCACCACGCTGGCGTCGGAGCGGAACACCAGGTGCGCCACGCGCCCGGACACCTCCGCGCTGGTGAACGCCCCCAGCTCGCCGGTGTAACGCGCCACCTCGTTCCAGCCCTCGTCGTAGAGGAGGACGAAGTCGTAGCCCTCCTCCAGCGAGAAGCTCTCGAAGATGAAGCGGACCGCCTGCGTGTCGACCTCACCGGTGGCGGTCCAGGCCAGGGACTGGTTGTTGCGGTAGGGATGCGCCGTCTCGAAGCGCGCGCTCTCCAGCTCCCAGTGCTCGGTGACAATGCACTCGTAGCGGCACTGGTGGTTCTCGCAGAACCAGTTGGCGGGGCAGGACAGGCGCACGGTCAGGCCGCACTCGGTGGGCACGTCGCACCAGTTGCCGGGGGTGGGCCGGCAGGTCCCCACCTCGTCGGGGAAGGTCACCTCCCAGCTGCCGCCGCTGTACTGGCACTTGAAGCCCTCCGCGCAGGTCAGCCCGCGCCGCCCCCCACACGCATCCCCATCCTGTCCGCACTCCCCGCGGTGCACGATGCCGACGTTGGCGCACGCCGCCTCGCAGGTGTTGCCGTAGGTGACCTGATTGTCGCCGCACTGCGGGTCATAGAAGCGCGGGCAGATGCAGCCCTGGTCCGCCACGCAGGTGCCGCCGGCGTCGGGATACGGCGCAGTGGTCACGCCGCCCTCGTACTCGCAGTGGTAGCCCGGCGCGCAGGTCAGGCCGCGGATGGTGCCGCAGGTGTCGCCGGTGCTGCCGCACGCGCCCTGGTGACGGATCTCCTTGCCTTCGCAACCGGCGTGGCAGGCCGAGGGATAGGTCTGGTCGTCGGTGGTGCAGACCGGCGCGTTCACGTCGCCGCAGCCGCAGCCCGGCTCCGCGCTCACGCAGGTGCCGATCTCGACGGAGTTGGAGGGCGTGTTGGTCCCGTCGGTGTACTGGCAGAGGAAGTGTTCCGCGCACTCCAGGCCGCGCAGACCGCCGCACTCGTCGCCCTGCAGGCCGCACCAGCCGTTGTGCTTGATGGGCTCGTTGGCGCAGGAGGCCATGCAGGGGTTCTCGTAGAAGTTGCCGTACACGCCGCACACCGGCTGGAAGATCTCCGCGCAGGAGCACAGCGTCTCCACGCACTCCCCGTCCTGGCAGCGGTGGCCGGGCGCGCAGCGCGCCATGTCGGCGTCGGGGCCGCAGCTGGTGGCCTTGGTGAAGAGCGTGATGAGCGTCTCCATGTCCGCGGGGGTGGTCTCGCCGGTGGGCCAGAAGCGCTCACGGCTCTGCGTGCCCTGCCGCGCGCTGAACAGGGAGGTCATGTTCCCAGGCACGTTCTCGACGGTGCTGGTGAGGAAGCGCGTGTTCTGCACCTCGTTGGCCAGCGTCTGCAGGCGCGTGGCGTTGGCGTAGGCGATCACGGTCTCCTGCACGGGGTCGCCCGCGGTGAGCTGACGCACCGCCACGATCTGCCCGTTGCCACGCAGCACGCGGCCGCTGTACCCGCCGGTGAACCCGCCGCCCGCGCCGTAGGACGCCTCGAACTCGCTGAGCGGCGCGCAGACGGGCTGGGCCGGGCACTGGCAGAGGCCGCGCTCGGCGGGGGCCAGGGTGACCTGGTCGGGAGCGCAGGAGCGCCACATCATGCGGCTGCACACCACCGCGCCCTCCACCACCTCCACGCGGTCCACCTTGAAGCCCCAGCCGCGGGTGGAACGGTTGCTGCGCAGGCGCAACGTGAGCTGGTTGCCCTCGACGGGATTGCTCACGAAGTTGGTGCGCGTGGTGTTGCTGAGCCGCTGCACCTGGCGACCGGCCGCGTTGTAGATGGTCAGGCTGTCGCCGCCCTTGAGCTCCACCTTCTCGAAGTGGACGCGCACCGCCTGCACGCACTCCGCGGTGGTGACCACGGTGCTCTCGTCGGCGCGGTTGGCGTAGGGGTGCGCGCTCTCGGGCAGCGCCGCGTCGGGGACCACGCGCCACAGCGCCTCGTCGTAGACGGCGGACTCACTGAGGCCCGGCTCCTCCAGCTCCCCGGTCTCCCAGCCGTCCTCCTCCGCCGGGGTCACGCACCCCGTGGCCGCCACCACCGCCCAGCCACCCAGCCACGCCGCCACCCACCGACGAATCCGCAACCGCCGCCGCAATGCCATGACATCCATCCCCGCGCCACGCGCCCTGTGAGAGAAGGTGCGCGCGTATCCTACAGGGGACACCATGAGTCAAGCGGGGGCGGACCACGCCGTGCCGTGCAGCAGGTGCGCCGCTCCGGTTGCGGACCCTCGTGGTGAGTGGGTCGCATCATGGGGGGAAGCGCGGCGCCCGGCGCGCACCTCGGGATGCGTCAGGAGGTGGGAGGCGGCGCCCGGCGTGCACCTCCAGGGGCGTGGGAAGGTGGAGGCCGGTGCCCGGCGTGCATTTCCGGGTGCGTTGGAAGGTGGACGCCAGAACCCGGCGTGCATCTCCGGGTGCGTTGGGATGTGGAGGCCAGCGCGTCACGGTGCTGCGGACGGAGGCCCCCTCAGGTTTCCTCCCCCTCCTCCTCCTTGACCTTCGTTTCGGCCACCGTGGGATACAACGCCTCGACCCGCTTCTCGTCACCGTCGAACTGGCCGCGCAGGAACGTGACCGACTTGCGCAGGCCGCGGAAGAGGGCCTCGCGGGCGTTGCGCTCCACTTCCTGTGCCGCGCGGTAGGCGCGCTCGGCCGCGGCCTGGGGTGCCAGCGCGGCTTCCAGCGCGGCGTTCTTCTCGGCCAACTCTGCCGCCCGACCCGCCATGGGATGGCCCGGGTTGGCCCTCAGGTAGTCCACCATCCCATTGACATGGGCAATCTGCGCGCGCTCCGGGCCGTTGATGAAGTTGGTGTTTCCGTCGGGGAACACGGCACGGTACTCCGGCGCGGCGCGGTTCTTGTTGAGATGGGAAGGCGAGAGCAGGTCGTAGCTCAACGCGGCAATGGCGGCGTCCAGCGCGTCATCCGCGGCGTCCTTGCGGGCGGTGGCGTCGACCCACAGCGCGCGCAGCGGGCGGCGCGCCTGGTACGCCTGTTCCAGGCCGTTCACCAGCACCACGATGGCCTCGCTGCGGTTCTTGATGGGTCCGTCGGGATGCGCGGCCAGCTTCTCCGCGTGCTTCCGCCCGACGTTGATCAACGACAGCGTCCCGAACCTGCGAAACTGGGAAACATCCATGGTCCACTCCCCTGTGGGTTGGTTGTGAGTGGCGCGGACCATAGCAGCTCCCCGCCCGCCATCCAGGGCGGCGTCCGTGACGGCGGCCGGGGCTCGGATGATGTCGTGGATTCAACGGGTTGAGGCACCGGCGGCCTCGTCCGCACCACCAGCGCGCGGGCGCGCGACGAGACCGCGGGCAGGCTCAGCTCACTGCAACGCGAGGAAGGGCGGCTCAAGCTCCTTGGCGACGTGCGGGATGCTCCGGCCCTTTCCATACCAACTGCACCGCGTCTGCCTTGAACTGCTTGGTGAACCTACGTCTCGGTCTGCGTGTCGTGGGGACATCCTTCACGCTTTCGGCGTATCTGGGGTGTCCACAAAACAGGGCAACTCCACCATGCGCCTGTCTCGATTCGTTCGACGCGCGTATCCACAAAGTCAGGTCTCCGCTGGACCAGCAAAAACTCAGCATGGTAGGCCAGTCCTTGCTTCGGCATCTCCGGGCTTCCCCATCCCGAAGATTGAGATGTCCACACGAGGGGGTTACCTCCATTGAACGCGGTTGAGATTGAGCAGGCCATTACCGACCTCGCGGAGCAGCGCTTTGACCCCGCGAACTTCGCCTATGCCTTCCTTGAAGCCTTCGGCAACAAGGAGACGACGATCAAGCGCCTTCGCGCCGGGGCGTCGAACAAGTCCGACCTCGGCGGCGTCCTCCAGACCAACAACATCCACATCCTGACCTGCGATCCAGGGCAGGTGCCGAAGGCGCTCAAGGCGCTCAAGGAAAGCCCCGCGACAGCCAGGGCCAAAGCGAAGTTCATTCTCGCCACCGACGGCACGGACTTCGAGGCGGAAGACCTGGCAAGCGGCGAGACGGTCGCCTGCGCCTTCAAGGACTTCCCCGACCACTTCGGCTTCTTTCTGCCGCTGGCGGGCATCACGACCGTCCGGCAGATCAGCGAGAACGCCTTCGACATCCGGGCGACCAGCCGCCTCAATCGCCTCTACGTTGAACTCTTGAGAGACAACCCCGATTGGGGCAAGGCCGAGCGCCGCCACGACATGAACCACTTCATGGCGCGGCTGATATTCTGCTTCTTCGCTGAGGACACGGGCATCTTCGCCGGCAAGGGCAAATTCACCGAAACTGCCGCGCAGATGAGCGCGAAGGACTCGTCCAACACCCACGAGGTTATCGGCACGTTGTTCCTTGCCATGAACACCGAGCGGGAAAACCGCGCGGCGGCCAAAATCCCTCGCTGGGCTGACGGGTTCCCCTACGTCAACGGTGGTCTTTTCTCGGGCAGCATGGACGTGCCGAAGTTCAGCAAAATCGCTCGGTCCTACTTCCTGCACGTCGGCGGCCTCGACTGGACCAAAATCAACCCTGATATCTTCGGGTCCATGATCCAGGCCGTCGCCGAGGATGAGGAGCGTGGGGAGCTTGGGATGCACTACACGAGTGTCCCCAACATCCTCAAGGTGCTCAACCCGCTATTCCTCGACGATCTTCGGGCGCGGCTTGAGGAAGCGGGCGACAACCCCCGCACCTTGCTCAATCTGCGCAAGCGCATGGCGAAGATCAGGGTCTTCGACCCGGCCTGCGGCTCCGGCAACTTCCTTGTCATCGCCTACAAGGAGATGCGCGCAATCGAGGCCGAGATCAACAAGCGACGCGGCGAAGCGGATCGCGCTTCTGAGATCCCGCTCACGAACTTCCGTGGGATCGAACTGCGCGACTTTCCGGCGGAGATTGCCCGCTTGGCGCTAGTCATCGCCGAATATCAGTGTGACGTGCTCTATCGCGGACAAAAGCTGGCGCTGGCCGAGTTCCTGCCCCTGCGCAACGAGAACTGGATCACGTGCGGCAACGCGCTCCGGCTCGACTGGTTAAGCATCTGCCCGCCGACCGGTACCACCGTGAAGGTGCGGGCTGATGATCTGTTCGGCACGCCACTTGATCAGGCCGAGATCGACTTCGAGAACGAAGGCGGCGAGACCTACATCTGCGGCAATCCTCCATACTTGGGTAGCAAGTGGCAGTCTGACGAACAGAAGGACGACCTAAGGGTGATCTTCGAGGGCAGTGGGGTTGCCTGGAAATCGCTGGATTACGTCTCAGGCTGGTTTATGAAAGCTGCCGCTTACGGCCAACATACCAAGGCGGTTGCGGCGTTCGTCTCCACCAACTCGATTTGCCAAGGCCTCCAGGTTCCCATCCTCTGGCCCGCGATTCTTGCCACCGGGCATCAGATCACATTCGCGCATACGTCCTTCAAATGGACCAATCTCGCGAGCAACAACGCCGGTGTGACTGTAGCCATCGTGGGCATCTCGGTAAAGCCGCCACCCATCAAGCGATTGTTCTCTGTAGCTGAAGACGGGTCAATGCAGGAGAGGCAGGTAGCTTACATCAATGCATACTTGGTGCCCGGGAGGGTCAACTCGGTGACGCAAGCTCGTCGGCCGATGTTCGGGGTGTCGCCGATGGTGTTCGGGAACATGCCCCGTGACGGCGGTGCGTTTGTTTTGGATGGCGAGGAACGAGCACGGGTGTTGAACCAGTACCCGGAAGTCGAACGTTTCGTCCGCCCGTACCTGGGATCGGAGCAATTGATCCAAGGCAAGGCCCGATGGTGCTTATGGATTGAGGACGATGATGCTGCCTGTGCGCAGCAACACCCTTACCTGAAGGCCGTGTTAGAGAAGGTGCGCAGGTTTCGCCTTGCCAGCGCGGCCGGTTCTACTCGCGATTTTGCGACGCGTCCTCATCGATTCGTTCAGATCGCCGGCACTGCGAAGCGGCACTCGCTCGTGGTGGCGAAGGTCTCCTCAGAGCGCCGGCCCTACCTGCCAGTGGACATCGTGGACAACAGGACGATAGTAAGTGACCTCTTGTTCGCGCTGTATGACGCCCCGCTGTGGAACATGGCGTTGGCGGCTTCTCGGCTGCATCTAGTCTGGATTGCGACTGTGTGTGGAAAAATGAAAACCGACTTTCGCTACTCAAACACCCTTGGCTGGAACACTTTTCCCCTGCCCAGGCTGACTGAAAAGAACATCGGCGATCTCACCAGGTCCGCGCAGGAGATTTTGCTGGCGCGTGAGCATCACTACCCACACACCATTGCTGAGCTCTATGCGCCGGACGCGATGCCGGCAGACCTGCGTCGCGCACATGACCTCAACGACGAGACATTGGAGCGGATCTACGTGGGGCGGAGGTTTAAGAACGACACTGAGCGCCTCGAGAGACTATTTGAACTCTATGAGTGCATGTCGCCTAAGGTGTCGGCGAGCCGCCCTGGCCAGATTGGCGTAGATTGGAGTTGAATCGTGTATCTGTCACCATTCTTGCACCACGACGCTCACGCACCGACGACGATGTCGGAGATTCGGCGCCTTCATGACGAGATCGCCACCTCCGATTTTCTCGGGCTGTATGCCTATGCTACCACATCAGGCGCTACCCTGTTCGACTTGGAGTTAGGCGGAAGTTTTTGGCCCTCTACTTCCTCGCGTTGGCTCTTCGGCATTGATTACGGCCGAACCCAGCCACAGGCTCTTCGGCTCTTACGCTCGCGACCAAATGCAGAGGTCAGGATCCACGACGGCGATTACGTCGTGGACCAACGGGGATTCGTCCCCCGGCGCGATTTCCACGCCAAGATGGCCATGCTGCTGGATCGCGGGCGCGAGTTGTCTGGCATGGTGGTGGGCTCAGGCAACTTTTCCTCGAACGGCCTTCGCAAAAGCATCGAGGCGGGTGCCTCAATACTCACGCACGGCTCGGGTGAGTTTGAGTCGGTGCTTGGCCCAACCCTCGCCGCCGCCGAACTGCAGTGGAACCAGGCCACGCCTGTTGCCGATATCCTGGATGTCTACGAGGAACGGTGGAGCACTTCATTCTTTCGGCGTGGCGCTGAGTATCCCCCCCACGTCGAGATTGACCCAGGCACGACGCCTGCGTTCTGGATCGAGGCGGGATATGTAACCAGAAACCGGGGCCCGAACCATCCCGGCAACCAGATCGACTTCCCTAGGGGAATGTCTAGATACTTCGGGTTTAACCCTCCGGCAGACCTCCCGATCAAATCGGTCATCGGACAGGTCGTCTTTGAAACTCCAACTGGGGCGATCGTGGCAAACAACCTTCGACTTGGGAACAACATGATGGAGAAGATTTCGTTGCCAATCCCGGAGACGCACGGGTTCGACATTTATGACGGCAAGATCTTGGTATTCCAACGGGCCGAGGGGGGTCGCTTCGTCATGCGGGCGCTGGAGGCTGACGATTTCGAAACCGCCTTTGGAGACCGATTGGCCGAAGTGCGGGTAATGGCTGGCGGCCGGCGCTATGGTCACATCATCTAATGGAGAGTTTGGGGAGCCACCGATCACCTACCAACGCCAGGAATACCCCAATGAAACGCACTGAACGGCTTCCCGTCCCCTTCGTGTCCGTTACGTATGCCCGCAATGGCGCGTCGACCAAGGCCAATGCCCTTGGGATGCGACCCATGCAGGAACGCGCCTACGAGAAGCGCGGTGAGCAGTACCTGCTGATCAAGTCGCCACCCGCGTCGGGCAAGAGCCGCGCTCTCATGTTCATTGCGCTCGACAAACTTGAGCATCAAGGCCTGATGCAGGCGATCATCGTGGTGCCTGAGAAGTCCATCGGGGCAAGCTTCAACGACGAGCCGCTTTCCAAGTTCGGCTTCTGGGCTGACTGGCATGTCGAACCGAAGTGGAATCTCTGCAACGCGCCCGGCAACGACAACGGCGGCAAGGTGAAGGCGCTCGGCGCGTTCCTTGAGAGTGACGACAAAGTGATGGTCTGCACCCATGCGACATTCCGCTTCGCGGTGGATGCCTACGGCGTGGAGAGGTTCGATGACCGGTTGATCGCGGTTGACGAGTTCCACCACGTTTCCGCCAACCCTGACAACAAGCTTGGTACCCATCTTGGGCAGTTCATTGCCCGCGGCCGCACGCACATCGTTGCGATGACCGGCTCCTACTTTCGGGGTGACGCCGAGGCCGTGCTTGTCCCGTCCGACGAGGCCAAGTTCGATACCGTCACCTACACCTACTACGAGCAGCTCAACGGCTACGAGTATTTGAAGCAGCTCGACATCGGCTACTTCTTCTACAGCGGACCTTACGTCGATGACATCCTCAGGGTCCTCGACCCCGCCGAGAAAACGATCATCCACATTCCCAACGTCAATTCACGCGAGAGCACGAAGGACAAGGTGCGTGAAGTGGAACACATCATCGAGGCACTCGGTGAGTGGCAGGGCATCGAAGCCGCGACCGGCTTCCAGCTTGTCAAAAGGCCCGACGGCAGGGTGCTGCGCATCGCCGATCTTGTCGATGACGACGCCGCGAAGCGCGATCGCGTGTCCGCCGCGCTCAAGAACCCGGCACAAAAGAACAACCGGGACTACGTGGACATCATCATCGCGCTGGGCATGGCGAAGGAGGGTTTCGACTGGATATGGTGCGAGCACGCCCTGACTGTCGGCTATCGCGCCAGCCTTACCGAGATCGTGCAGATCATTGGTCGCGCAACTCGTGACGCGCCCGGCAAGACTCGCGCGAGGTTCACCAACCTGATCGCGGAGCCGGACGCCTCCGAGGAAGCAGTCACTGAGGCCGTCAACGATACCTTGAAGGCCATTGCCGCGAGTCTTCTCATGGAGCAGGTCCTCGCCCCACGCTTCGAGTTCAAGCCCAAGAACGCCGACAGCGCGCCGACGCCTGGCTTCGACTACGGCGCGGGCGGCTACGACCCCGAGAAGTCCAACGTCGGTATCAATCACCAGACCGGACAAGTGGAGATCGAAATCAAGGGCCTCGCCGAACCCAAGAGCAAGGAGGCCACGCGAATCTGTCAGGAGGACCTGAACGAGGTCATCGCCACCTTCATTCAGGACAAGACCGCCATCGAGCGTGGCTTGTTCGATGAAGAGCTGGTGCCGGAGGAACTGACGCAGGTCCGCATGGGCAAGATCATCAAGGACAAATACCCTGCCCTCGACGCGGAAGATCAGGAAGCCGTGCGCCAGCACGCCATCGCCGCCCTCAACCTGACGCAGCAGGCAAAGCAGCTTGCAGCGGGCAGTGAAAGTGACAAGGCGGCTCCCAACACCGCACTGATTGAAGGCGTGCGCCGCTTTGCGATGGACGTGCGCGAACTGGATATCGACCTGATTGAACGTATCAACCCTTTCGGCGAAGCCTACGCCATCCTCGCCAAGACGATGAGCGAGGACAGCTTGAAACAGGTAGCGGCGGCAATCTCCGCCAAACGCGCGAATCTCACACCAGACGAAGCGAAGGAGCTCGCGGTCCGCGCCGTCCAATTCAAGAAGGAGCGCGGGCGTGTGCCCGCCCTTGATTCGCAGGATGCGTGGGAGCGACGCATGGCAGAAGGTGCCGCCGCGTTCATGCGCTACAAGAAGGAGGGTCGCTATGAGTGACCCCAACTTGGACGAACTGGAGGCGGAACTTGGGGAGTTCGCCGCCCCCGAACCCAAGGGCGGACGTCCGCCGCGTGAGGAGCGCATCATCGCCGGGTTCGAGGAAATCCAGCGCTTTGTCGAGAGGCACGGTCGGGCTCCGCAACATGGGGAAGACCGAGACATCTTCGAGCGGCTCTACGCCGTGCGCCTTGACCGCCTGCGCACGTTGCCCGACTGCCACACCCTGCTGACGCCGCTCGATCACCAAGGTCTGCTTGCTGGTGCTGGTTCGATGTATGTCGCCGAGCCCTCGGCTGACTATAACGTGGACGAGTTGGCTGCCGAACTCGGCAGCGCGACCGACGTCGATGACATCACCGTTCTGCGTCACGTCCGCACCAGCGCCGACAAGCGCGCCGCCGAGGAAATCGCCGACCGAAAGCGGTGCGACGATTTCGAAAAGTTCAAGCCTCTGTTTGAGCGCGTAACTGCCGACCTCAAGACTGGCATGCGCCAAGCCCAAGCGATCGAGGCCGGCCGTCGCGCTATCGAGGCCGGAGACTTCTTCGTCCTCGATGGCATCACCTTGTACATCGCCGAGGTGGGCGAGCCGTGGAAGACCCCCGCGGGCGAAGTGGATCGCCGTTTGCGGGCCGTTTTCGCCAACGGGACCGAGAGCAACCTTTTGCTGCGCTCGCTTCAGCGCGCGTTCTACAACGATCCCACCGCGCGGCGGCTGGTCTCGCCGGAGAGCGGGCAGTTGTCCTTCGGCGGCGAGTTGGAAGCTGACGACGTTGAGAGCGGCACGATCTATGTCCTGCGCTCTTTGTCCGATCATCCCTATGTCGAGCAGCACCGCGACTTGATCCACAAGATCGGCGTGACCGGCAGCAAGGTGGAGACGCGCATCGCGGACGCCGAGCATCACGCCACGTACCTTCTGGCGAAGGTGGAGGTGGTTGCCACCTACAAACTGGCAGGCATCAACCGCACGCGCATGGAGAACCTGTTTCACAGGCTGTTTGCGTCGGCGCGACTAGACATCACCATCAAAGACCGCTTCGGCAATCCTGTGCAGCCCCAGGAATGGTTCCTCGTTCCCTTGTTCGTCGTGGACGAAGCCGTCGAGCGCATCAAGGACGGGACGATCACCAACTACGTCTACGACCCCAAGGCGGCGCGGCTCGTGAAGGCGGTTTCCGCGTCGCGCGCGAAGGACTAATCTGAACGCGCGCTTCACCGCAGGAGATCCCGGCGAGGGAAGGGTCACCGCGCGGGACTCACTGTGGTGGCAACCCAGGGTCGAACTCGATCACGTGGAGGCGGCCGGGGCTCGATGATGTCGTGGATTCAACGGGTTGAGGCACCGGCGGCCTCGTCCGCACCACCAGGGCGCGGGCGCGCGACGAGACCGCGGGCAGGCTCAGCTCACTGCAACACCAGGAATGCGTCGAGATCCACCCGGTCCGACGTGGACGCCGCGTTCCGCGTCCCCAGCACCCGCACTTCCAACGTGTGCGGCACCAGGGGATTCACGTTGGCGGTGAACGCAATCCGCCGCTTCAGCGTGCTGGGGCTGTAGGTGTCCACGGTGCCCACCAGCACACCGTCCAGGTAGACCCGCGCCAGGCCGCGGTCCGGGCCCAGCGTGCTGACCCACGCCACCGAGCTGCCCGTGAAGCTCAGCGTGGCGCTGGCGCCGGCGCTGCTGGCGTGGCGGACCTTGCCGCCAAACGAGCCACTGAGGTTCGCCGTGGTCCACACCCCCACGTACGAGATCGACGCCGAGTTCTCCTGGAACGTCAGCACCTGGAAGACCGGCCCGGTGGTGAAGACGCTCTGGTTGAGCTCGGCATCGGTGCCGCGCACCTGGTGCTGGTAGGTGTTGCCCGCGCTCAGGTACCGCGTCACCTCGGTGTCCGTGCTGGCCGCCAGGCGGACCCGGGAGAACGAGCCGGCGTTCTTCTTCTCCTGCAGCTCGTAGGTGATGGGCGGGCTGTCATCCGTGCCAGACCAGCTGATCAGCACCGGCACCGTCGAGGTCTTCAGCGGCGCCAGCTCCACGAAGGTGGGCACCGGCTCGGTGAGCGCCGGCGGATCCAGGTCCACCACCACCACCTCGAACAGGTAGTCCGCGTCGCTGGAGTTCCCCGCCTCGTCGGTGGCCCGCACCTTGAACAGCCAGAACCCGTCGGTCAGCTCCGGAGCCGTGAACGGCGAGGTGCAGGGCGCGAAGTCGTCCGGGCCCTGGCTCAAAGAGCACTGGAACGTGGCGGTGGGATCCGTCGAGGCGAACTCGAAGTCGGGGAACGTGTCGAACGTGGGATCGCTGGGCACCACCAGCAGCGTCACATCCGGCGGCACGGTGTCCTCCACGCCCGCCAACAGCTCCGCGGGAATCACCACGGTGCTGCCCTGGTTGGCCACGTCGGTGGTCCGCACGAAAAGGTAGCCCGTCTGCGTGGCGTCCACCGCCGGCAGCAGCGTGGCCAGCTCCCACCGGCTGGTGTCGGGGTTGAACTCCAGCTCAGCCCAGTTGTCCTCCGGCAGCACCTGGGTGGCCGGCAGGAACTCCACGGTGACCGCCGAGCCCAGCCCCAGCGCGGTGAGCGGCCCCACGTCGATCACCGCGGGCTCGTCGGCGTCATCCAGGATGAACTCCTGCGGAATCCCGCCCGTGCTCACCTGCCACCGCGTGCCGCCGTTGAGCGGTCCCACGTCCGTCACCGTGCCGTTGTAGCGGTAGGTGATCTGCGTGCGCGTCTCGCCCAGCTCGAACTCCGGCGCCGGGCCGTCGGCCAGGATCAGGATCTGGTCGGCAATGAGCGGGCCGGGCGTGAGCGTGCGCCGCGCCGTGACAATGACCTCATCCCCCACGTCGGGCACCACCCGGAACGCGTCGGTCACCGGGATGGTCAGCGCGTGGCCATAGACCACGATGGGGTCTTCCGGGTCGCCGAGCTGCCAGGTCTTGAGGTCGAAGTCGATGCCCGTGATGATGCCCACGATCATGAACTGCAGCTGGGTGCCCGGCGGCAGTCCGAACGGCACCGGGTCGTCGTTGATGAACGAGAGATCGGGGTTGATGGGCGGCGTGTCGGGGAGCTGGCTCTGGGGAAAGATCTGGCGCGCAATGGGCAGCGCGGTCACCGGCGAGGCAACCCAGAACCGCACCTCCACGGCGTTGCCCGGGATCAATCCCTCGTCGACAAAAGCCGGGAACGCCGGGTGGGTGTGGGCATCCACGCGGAAGGGCACGCTGAGGTTGTCCGAGGCGTTGAAGAGCGTGACGGTGGCGCCGCCGTAGCTGACGCCGGGCGCGGCAAAGGCCGTCTCAAAGGACTCGACCACGCCCTTGTACAACGCCGCCAGCTTGTAGGCCGGCGGGGCCGGGGAAGGCGCCGGGGTGGGAGCGGGCGTGCGGAAGACGATCCGCTCAGCCACCAGCGGGCCCGGAGCCTGGCTGCGGTGCGCCACGATCCACACCGTGTCATCCACCGCCGGACGACGCGGGCGCGGGTGCACCGTGTCGACACTCTCGTAGACGATGAAGTTGACACCGGTGGGGTCGCCAACGCGCCACTCGAAGCCATTGCCGAGGTCACCCGCCTGGAACACGCGCCCGAAGAGCTGCAGCTCGAGGATGGCCCCGGGCGGGAGCGACGGGACGGGGGTGGTATCCGAGATGGGACTGCCAAAGATGGGCGCGGGGATGACGAACGGATCCTGGTCCGGCTCCGCCTCGATGTCCTGGGCGATGAACGTCCCGGGCGCGTCGTCCAGGAGCAGCTGGAACTCCGCCGTGGCGATGTCCGCGCCCACCCCGGTGGCGGTGGCCTCGATCTCATTGATGACGCCGCTCTGGAACACCGCGGGCGCGCCGGGCGGCTCCACCACCGCAATGGTGGGCGACGACGCCGGAGTGAAGATCCGCGCCTCCTCCGACGGTGGCGAGGCGCCGTTGTTGTTCACGGCGAACACCCGATAGAAGTAGGTGTGCAGGCCCACGAGGGTGAAGTCGGTGTAGGCGGTGACATCCGCGCCCACGACGATCTCCACCAGCTCATCCTCGAACTCCTCGTCATCCGCGCGCTGGATGCGGAACTCGGTCTCATCCGCGGAGTTGTCCGTCCAGCTCAGGTTGGCCTGACCGGCGTTGACCACCACCACGTTCAGGTCGGAGGGCGCCGCCGGTGCGGACTGCGCCGCGGCGGTGGTGGTCATCAGGCAGACCGCCAGGGCCGGGAAAACCAGTTTCCCCAAGAAGGATGTCTTCATGAAAGGTCCCTTCCGTATCCGGTCTTCCGTCGGCTCACGGCAGCACGGTGGGCTGAGGGTCGAAGTGGTCGTTGCTGTCGCCGGCCACCGGGGTGCTGGAGACGCCCAGGAAGTTGGGATTGGGCGCCACCCGTCCCGCGGCCCCCACCGCGGTGATGTTCAGCAGGTCATCCGCGGCCACCGTGACGCCGGTGGTCAGGAGCTGGCTTGCGGCGGGGTGACCATTGGGGACGTCGATCTCCGGGTGGTCGAAGGGCGCCTGCTCGAAGCGCACCCGCTCGTCGGTGAGTGAGAGGAGGAAGTGGACCAGGAAGGGCGTGTCGGGCTCCTCGATCTGGATGAGGTCCTCGGCGAGGTTGGGCTCCACGTCCTTGACGTTGACGTCGGCAAAGTCTCCCGTGCGGATGTAGAACTGCACCACCTGGGCCAGGGTGAGCTGTCCGCCGTTGTGGAAGTAGGGCCCGGTGAGCTCCACGTTGCGCAGCAACGGGACCTTGAAGGCGCCGTCGTCCAGGGTCCGGAAGGGATTGGGCGACACCACCACCCGCGGCGGCGGCACCGCGCCGGGAGTGCCCTGGAGGAACGCCTCGACCGACGAGAGGGTGAAGCCGTTCTCCTTCCCGGTGCGGGCCAGGTCCTCGCGCGAGGGGCGCACGCCGATGTTGGCGAACGCATCCTCCTCCAGGCCCAGGTGGTTGAACTCCCGCACCAGCCGGCCATGGTCGAGCTGGACTTCAATCTCGAACTCGACCTCCGCGAGGCCGGCGAGCGAGGCGTTGGTCAGCTCCGGACCGCCGTGACAGAAGATGCAATTGCCGTCCCGGATGCCGTTGAAGATGGGATCCTGCTGCTGGAAGAACTGGTCGGTCTTGATGAAGGTGAGCAGGCCACGGAGGCGCGCCTGCAGCAGCTCCTCGTCGGTGATGCCGAACGCGGCGCCCTTGCCGGTGGCGCCGTAGGTGTCATCACCTTCCATGAACAGGTCGAACGGCGTGCGGTCCGCGCGCAGCGACATCTCGTACACCTGGACCGCGATGCCGTAGAACAGCGCGAAGTTCTGCTCCATCAAGGTGTAGCCGCCAATGCGCTCCTGCTGCTCTCCGCCGAGCTGGGGGTCGATGACGCCGGTGGTGGGCGCGTTCCACCACCGCGGCTGGAACGCGATCTGGATGAGCGCCTGGTACATGGGCATGTTGGCGGTGATGCCCGTCGGGAACACCGTGTCGGGGAAGTTGGCGGCGATGGTGGCGGTGGGGAAGGTGATCTCCAGGCCGTCCGCGCCCAGCCGGTCCACGTCCTCCCCCAGGAGCTGCTCGGAAAGATGGCTGTCGGTGTCGTCGACCTCCTGGAACTGGAGCGGCCGACGGGTCTGCGTGGCGTCCAGGGAGTCCACCGGCGTGGTGTAAGGATAGGACGAGTACGGCGTGGGTCCCTGCAGCAGCTTGCGGCCCACGTCCTTCAGGGTCCGGCCGATGAAGGACATCTCCTCGCGGTTGACCGGCGGTCCCACGGCCTGCGAGGCCAGGCTGCCCTGACTCAGCACCCCCAACGCGTCCACCGGCACCTGGGTCAGGGAGCCGCCGGTGTTGGACCACAGGAACGGCGCCGTCGACAGCGGGCCGATCACGTCCACGCCGTTGAAGAAGAAGCTGGCGCGGCCATCCCAGAAGTTGTGGAAGTTGAACAGCGCATTGATGTTGCTGGGCGTGTTGCGCGGCTCCACCCGCCGCGTGTTGACCAGGTTGGTGCCCGGCCCGGGATCCAGGTCAATCTGGAATCCGTCCGGGTCGGTGATGGGGGTGGCCTCGTCGACCATCACGTTGGGCGGGGGCACGTTGGCGAACACCGCGGCGAACACGCCCTGGGAGGACATGACGTCGTCGGTGTCAAAGGAGACGTCGCGCTCCAGGTAGTTCTCCTCCAGCGGGTCTTCCATGCGGTGGAACGGGAAGTCGGCGGCGAACACTTCGTTGTTGGGGCCCACCGAGCCGGTGAACATGGCGTCGAAGGTGACGCGTTCCTGGGGATCGGTGTTGCGCAGCGCGGGGCTGAGCTGGTTCCGGGTGCGGTTGTCGGCGAACGCCACGAAGTGACAGGAGCCGCACGCCTGCCCGTCGCTACCCACCTGGCGGTCCCAGAAGAAGGCCTTGCCCAGCTGGATGAGCGCCTGCCGGGCCGCCGGGTCGATGCCTCCCGGACCGTTGCCCGTGCGCACGAAGTCGGTGAGGCCGCCCGGGTCCTGGATCACCACGTTGCCCAGCGAATCCAACCCCGCCTCGAACGCCGCGGCCCGCACCGCCGCCGGGTCCAACGTGGGTGACTGCGCGGTGACGCCGCCGCCCGCCAACAGGACGGAGACCAGGACTCCTCCGGCTCCCAGGGCGGAGGCCAGGGAGGCCAGTCGGACAAACCTCTTCTTGGGAACCCCCATCTTCGAACCTCCTCGTGGTGAATGCGCGTGGACTTCGGGATGTTCAGGGATGCTTCGTGGCCACTTCGCTTGGGGCTAAACTGGGCTTGATGCGGCCGGAAGCCTCCGCGCCGTCGGCGTGGCAGCCCGCGAGGTCACGCTGGAGCGCAGCAGGCGCCCCGTGGGAGGGACACCACGCCTGACGTTGGGAATGATGGTGGGTGGCGGACGGCAGATGGCTGTCGTGCCCCACAGGTCAGGCCGGCATCCCGGTCCGCAGGACGTTGGTCCTCGGGAGAACGCGGGGGGTCGCCTGCCCGGGCCATGTAACGTCCGCCTCCGCCAGGTTCAGAAACAACGCGGTGAACCGCCGCGCAGGCCTTGCGCGTGGGAGACCCGCTCACTCCCGCGCCGCGTCCAGCTTCCCCAACGCCCACTTGAGCTGGGCGCGCAGCTTTACCTCACCCAGGTGGTGCCCACCCTCGTCGACCACCAGCTCATGCGCCACGCCTTCACGGGTGAGCTGGTGGCTGAACAGCTCGGTGGGGGGATGCAGGCCGAACTCATCCTGGCGGCCCACCATCAGCAGGATGCGCCCGCTGAGCCGCTCCCGCGCGCCCGCCCGCACGCGCTCCTCCCGCAGCAGCACCGCGGGGCTGTGCGCCATCCAGCGCGACCACGCCGGCTCCACCAGCGTTCCCGTCGTCAAATCAATGGGCCAGGCAAAGCCGCGCGGGCTGTCATCCGGCGAGAAGTCCCCGCCGTAGCTGCTGAACTGACCCCCGCCCCCGAGCTCATCCTCCACGCGCATCCACCGCACCGCGAGCGGGATGGCCTGTTGCGTGTGGGGCTCACGCATCCACGCCTCCAGGTCCAACCCGTCCGGCGACGACGCCACCGCCGCGCCGAACACCTCCGGGTGCCGCAGGGCCATGACCATGGCGTTGAATCCGCCGGTGGAGTGGCCCACCAGGACCCGCGCGCTCGACGTGGCCAACGTGGGCAGCGTGGCATCCAGCTCCCGCACCATGCGCTGGGTGAAGAACGTCTCCCACGCGCCGGTGGTGGGCGAGTCGACGAGGTAGGTGCTCCCCAGCGCCGACGAGGTATCCACGCCCACCAGGATCAGCTCGCGCCCGGTCTCGTCGGCAAGCGAGTCGGCGATGCGCCCGGCATGGGGCCAGCCGAACCGCGCGGTCTCCGCGCTCATGAGCCCGGGGAGCAGGTAGGCCACGGGCCAGCGTCGGGTGGTGCCCGGGCGCCACGAGGGCGGCAGGTAGATGCAGAAGCGGCGGGTGGTGGCGTTGCGCACGCGACCCGCCAGCGCGGGCTCGTCGAGCTCGACGCGTTGGAAGCGCTCCCCGGTACACGGGTCCGGTCCCCCGCGCGCGCGCTGCGCCGCGGTGAGCTCCACGTCGTGCTCCGCGGTGCCACCGCGCGCCAGCCGCACCGGGGAGAGGGACTGGCCGGTGAGGTTCCCCGCCACGTCGCCCTTGATGAGGCTGCGCGCGAACTGCCCGGCCACATCCAGCAGCGCAAACACCACGACGTCACCCGCCGGCACCGCGAGCTGGTAGGGCGCCTCCGCCCCCGCACCAAGCTCCACCTCGCCCGCGCTGCGGTAGCGGCCAAACAGGTCCGCCAGCAGGTGGAAGTCCGCCTTCCCCGACGAGAGAGCACGGGCCTCCTCCGCCGTGGCCCACGCCACCGCCAACCTTCCCCGCACCCTTCCCGTCGCCAGGCTCCCCGCCACGCGGACCTTGCCGCGCACCACGGCGTCGAGCGCGCCGGGAGCGGAGGCTTCCAGCGCGGGTGCCCGCGACGCGGGAGGTGCGGGCGGGGTGCGGGAGGATGTGCAGGCGCTGCTCCACGCCAGGAGACAGAGCGCAAGGGCGTGGCGGCGGGTCCGCGTGGGGAGCATGGGATTCCTCGTCGTGGAGGCGCAGGATGCGGGAGGTGTGGCGCGGCGACAAGGGGGTGGGCGGCGTTCACACCGTCAAGGGGTGGCGCGCCTCCCGGGGGCCGGGGCGGTGCTCGGCGCGACGGGGCAGCCGCACGGTGAAGGTGGTGCCGGCCTCCGCGCTGGAGCGGACCGACACCTCGCCGCCGTGGGCCTGCACAATCTCCCGCACGATGTACAGGCCGAGCCCGAGCCCGCTGTCTGCCGACGACGGCGCCGGCTCGCGGGCCCGCCGGAACGGCTCGAACAGGTGGGGCAACAACGTGGGCGGGATGGGGGCGCCCTCGTTGTGGACCTCCAGCACCACCGACGTGGCCTCGCCGTGGAGCACCACGGAGATGCGCCCGCCCGGCAGCCCGTGGTTGAGCGCGTTGCTCACCAGGTTGGAGACCACCTGCGTGAGGCGGTCGGGATCCCACACGCCGTGACAGTCGCCTTCCACCTCCAGGCGGATCTCCTGTCCGGGATGGGCCGCGCGCGCCTCCTCCACCACGGCGTGACAGCTCTCCACCAGGTTCATGGCCTTGGGCACCACGGGAATCCCGCCCGCGCGGATGCGGGTGAGATCCAGCAGGTCGCGGACCAGGCGCTCCATGCGTCGGGCGTTGGCCTCGATGCGCTGCAGCAGCGGCCGTTCCGCGTCCACCGCCATGCGCTGCAGCAGGTGGGTGCACATGAGGATCACGGTGAGGGGGGTCCGCAGGTCATGGCCCAGGATGCCCATGAAGCGCTCCCGCATCCGGGCCGCCTCCTCCAGCTGCCGCTCCATCTGCTTGCGGTCGGTGATGTCGGTGTAGGCCACCACGCCGGCCACAATCTGGCCCTGCGCGTCGCGGATGGGCGCCGCGTTGACCTCGCAGCAGGCCCAGGTCCCGTCGCCACGACGGAGTTGGAGCTCCTCCCTCACGATCATTTCACCGGTCCGCGTGGCCCGCGCCAGCGGCAGCTCACCCGCTCCATAGGACTGGCCACCGGGCCGCCGGATGTCTCCCAGCCGGTAGGTGTCCAGGTCCTGTCCCGGTGTGAACGGACGCTGCCAGATCTGCTCGCTCGCGGCGTTGGCGAACACCACCCGGTGCGTGGCCCGGTCGCCAATCACCACGCCGGAAGGCAGCTGGCGCAACACCTGCTCCAGGCGCTGCCGTTCCTCCCCCAGCTGGACCAGGAGCTGCTCCCGCTCCGCCTCGGCGCGGGCCCGCTCGGAGGCCTCCAGCGCCAACGACACCATGTCCGCCACCGACGCGGCGAAGTCCTGCTCGTCGAGGGTCCAGACCCGCGGCAGTCCCACGTGCTCGTGGCAGACAATCCCCACCATCTTGCCGCCCCGCCACACCGGCACGTCCAGCATGGAGGTGATGGCGTTCGGTCGCAGGTAGGCGTCGGCGAACTCGCGGGTGCGGTCGTCGTGCACGGCGTCGTGCGCGGCCAGGGTGCGCTGCTCCTCGAGCGCGTGGAAGTAGCGGGGATACTCCCGGGCCAGGAGCTGCGTGCCCGCCAGGTGCTGACCGGGCTGCAGGCGGAAGCAGTCGTGGCAGCGGATGGCGCTCCGGTTGTCGTCGAAGAACCAGACCCCCACCCGCTCCACGTCCAGCGCGCGGGCGTCGGTCTCGGTGATGAACCGCAAGGTGGTGTCCAGGCGGGACTTGTCGCTACGCGCCAGCTCATAGAGTGCGCGCTGGAGGCGCAGCTCACGCTGGGTCCGCTCCACCCTCGCTCGCCGTGTCGAGCCCATTCCCACCTCCCCTGGCCGTGCCCTCCTTCCCCCTTGGCACCTTCTAGCGAGGTCACCGGTGGGCCACACCACCACCACGCACGGCCCGCGGTGGGGGCGCGGCGACGACGTCACGTCAGGGCAGGAGGTTCACGTACATCAGGACGAAGCCGCTGCTGCAGGCCACTGCCACGTCGGGGCGGCCGTCCCCGGTGAAGTCCCGGGCGGCCACCGCGCTGGGGTTGAAGCAGGTCTCCCACGAGCCCACGAGGCTCCAGGTGCCGAGCGCGGCGTCCCAGGCCAGGACGCTGACAAGCTGCACGTCAAAGCCCGCGTGGGTGACGACGAGATCCGGGTGCCCCTCCCCGTCCAGGTCCGCCTGGGCCAGCGCCTGCTGCCCGAAGAGCCCGGCGGAGAAGCTCTGCTTGAAGAGCAGCGTGCCGTCGCCAGCGTTGGCCAGGAGGTGGATCCCGTCGCCAGTGTCCACGGTGATGACGTCGGTAAGCCCGTCCGCGGTGAAGTCGGCGGTGACCAGGGCAAGCGGCCCGGCGGGGAGGGTGAGCGCGTCCAGCACGTAGCTCCCGTCGGCGCGGAAGCGCAGCAACTGCAGCTCGAGCAGGCCCCCGGTGAGGACCAGCTCATCCTGTCCGTCGAGGCCGAAGTCCGCCGCGCCGCGCAGCACCACGCCGGCGTTCAGCTCGGTCTCCGCCACCGGCACCAGCCCCACCGGCGTGCCCAGGAAGCGGCCCACCGCGGTGTCATGGGTCACCGCCAGGTCCACGACGTGGTCACCATTGAAGTCCCCGCTGACCAGGTCCAGCGCGCCGCGCGTGAACAACACCAGCTGCCAGTCCGGCACGCCCTCCGCCTCGATGGGGCCCACGGCCACGGAGATGCGCTGCGACCCGCGCTCCAGCACGGCCACGTCGGCCACGCCGTCGCCGGTGAAGTCCCCCAGCGCCGCGGTCCAGGCGGAGAGGTGCCCCGGCGCGGGCGAGAGGTGCTGCACCACCGGGAAACCCTCGGCGTGGCCGCGCACCAGGCTGACGTGGTCGGTGTCCATGCCGCCCACCACCAGGTCCACCCGGCAGTCCCCATCCAGGTGCCCGGTGACGACGTGGGTGGGCCACATGTCGATGGTTGCGCCGGGCTGCTGCAGCAGGCTCACGCCCACCCCGCCCGCCGCCAGGCACACCCCGTCGCCGCACACCCCGGTGGCGCAATCGGTGTCGAGGGCGCAGCGCCGACCCTGTTCACACCGACAGCAGGAACCGCCGCAGTCCACGTCGGACTCCGCGCCGTTGCGCAGGTTGTCGGTGCAGGAGGTGGTGGGGGCGCCCGCGTCGGGATCGGCAGGGCCCCCGTCGGGAGGTGCCACGCCGGCGTCGGGACCGGGACGGGCGGCGTCGGGGCGGGGGCCGGCGTCACGCGGGGGAAGCGGGCCGGCGTCCGGCGTGGGAAAATCCAGCACCACCCGCACGGTGGCCTCGGCCACGGCGGCGTTCCCCTCGGTGTCCTCGACAATCAGCGCCACCTGGTGCTCACCCCGTGCGCCAAAGCGGTGCGTGGTGACCGGCGAGGTGGTGATGAGCGTGGGGGTGCCGTCGCCGAACTCCCAGCGGTAGCGGGCAATGGGGCGCGCGGTGGCGCGGGAGCCACGTCCGTCGGCCATGAACTGCTGGTTGGCCACCACCTCCTCCGGCACCACCAGGGACGCCTCCGGCGGAGGAAGCTGACATCCCCACCCGACGAGAAGAAGCGGAACCAGCCGACGCACGGGCGCGGATTACAGCGCGTGCCCACCGTCGCTGTCCAATGGATCCGCCCCCCCGGGAAAACCTGTTGCCAGGGCGTGGGCTGGGCTAGATTGCGGGGCTGTTCGGCGCCTTGACGCGCCTGGAGGGTGTTGCCGTGACCACCGTGACCCGCAACCAGTTCCGCAACACGCTGCAGAACGGCGTGGACCTCAACAGCCAGAACCTTGCGCAGGGCCTGCAGGGCACCGGCGTCTCCACCGCCGACCTCAAGCGCCTGGACACCGACGGCGACGGCAAGCTGGCGGGCGCGGAGCTGGACAAGGCGTTCAACCTCGTCGACGACTTTGACCGCAACGGGAGCCGGCAGAGCTTCAAGGCGGAGGGCAACGCGGGGAAGGTTTACGACGCGCTGAGGAGCGGCACGCAGGCGCGCACCGGGCAGACCGGCAACGTGGCCACGGTGGGGACGGTGAGCACGGGTCCCGCCAACACCGAGAAGGTGGCCACCGCGGCGCTGGACCGCGCCAACAAGGACAGTGCGGGCTACGCGTACGCCAACGCGCCCACGAGCCCGTACAAGAACCTCTCGGGCAACAAGGTGCCGGGGGAGAGCCGCCCGTCGTGGCTGAAGGACAACAACAAGTGCAACCAGTTCGTGGGGGACTCGCTGACGCAGGCGGGCTTCAAGATGCCCACCTTCAAGATGGAGAACGGCACGGAGCACTACGTCAACGCGGAGCGGCTGCCCACGTACAACAAGCACTTTGACCGCATCACCGACCCCAGCCAGATCAAACCGGGCGACGTGTTCGTGCTGGACTACCCGGGCCGCGGCGAGTCCACCGCGCACACCGAGGTCATCAGCGGCTACGACCCGGCCACCGGCAACATGAAGACCACCGGCGCGCACCACGACGGCGCGTACGAGAAGGACCGCGGCGCGTGGCTCAAGGACTTCAGCTACAACGCGCAGGAGAAGTGCTGGGAGAACAGCGGCGGCGACAAGCTGTACATCCTGCGTCCCAAGATGCCCGCCAGCACGCCGGTGCCCATCCGCGCGTAAGCACCCGTTTCCACGACGAGCCGTCAGCGCGCCATGAGCGTTGAAGCCCGGGTCTGCGACTCCCCCTGCGCAATCTGTGACGCTCCGAACTCCTGCACCCGCGACCAGGATGTGTGCTCCGCCTGTCGCGCGGAGTACGAGGCGCTGAAGGGGGAAGGGCCGGCTTTTCACGTCGTGGAGGCGGGGAGACCGCGGGAGCTTCCGCACGGAGCGGAGCACGCGGAGACAGGCCGCACGCCGCGGGAACGGAAGCGGGTCGGGCGTTGACCCCACCAGCCATCACCGACTCATCCGCACCGACGACCACAGGTTGCCCATCCGCGCGCAACACCGCGGTTGGCGCGGGTCATTCGGGGCGTGATGATCTTGGCGGTCCGAGCGAAAGCGGTACTTCATACCGCAGTCCGAAAGTGCCGGACGCGTTCATCCTGTTGGCCAGGGGCCGGCACGTTCCACGAGGTCACGCGGGTGCGGGCATTCGCACCAGCGAGATGAACG
>JBFMGU010000145.1:0-27058 GCA_040752415.1 Myxococcota bacterium | reverse complement strand
CGGCGGCGGCGGGGGAGGCGGCGGGGGAGGCGGAGGCGGCGCACCACCACCGCCGGCCGCGGGGGAGTCCGGACGGATGGGCTTGAGGTCCGCCTCCTTGATCTCCGCCTCCACGCTGGCGTCTTCCTTGACCTGGCCTTCCAGCCACACCCCGCCACGCTCCGGGACCTCGACGTCCTTCTTCTCGAACGCCCAGTCATTCTCCACGAAGATCTTCACGGTGTAGCTGCCGGGCGGCACGTCGTCGATGACGAAGCTCCCGTCGGGCTGCACCACGGCGAAGTAGCGGTTGGGCAGGACCAGGATGGTGCCCTTGACGCTGTCCCACTCCTTTGCCGTCACGGCCATGCTGCCGGGCTTGGAGAAGGAGTCCTGGTACTTGGCGTCGGGGGCCAGCCTGGGCTTGGCCGTGCCGCCCACCACCGGCGTGACCGGGAAGCCGTCGGCGTTCACGATCACCACGCCCTGGCCCGCCACCAGCGGCGCCACGGAGGGCTGCAGACGGAAGCCCACGCTGCGCATCTCCACGGGCTCCGTGGGCGGAACCACCGCGGCGGTACGCACGCCGTCAATGGCCACCACCACCGTGGGCGTGACGGGCGGGGAAGGCGGCGGCGTGTCCAGGCCGGTGCGGACGCGCCAGTCCGGCTTCTGTTCGCCGGCTTTGGCGGGTTGGGGCTTGACGGTGATCTTGCCCCGGAGTGAGGTGGCGTGCGCGGCAGCGGGCACAAGCAGCGCCACCCCGAGCAGCAGATGGAAGGGCAATCTCATGACGGCGGTGGGTCCCGGAGGAAGGGCGGCGCAGGTCGCACGCCGCGAGGAAAAGGCGGCTGGATGCTAGGGGAGCGCCGGAATGCAGTCAAATGAATTCCCCGGCGGGAAGTCGCTGTGAAATCGGCCATTTACGCTGGAATCCGTACCGCGGCCCGCACGCCCGGTGGGGGCGTGGGCGGGTTTCTCGTCGGTTGGCTGTGGCCGTTGGCGAGCCTGGCCGGCGCCTTGGCCGTGATCTGGGCGGGAGATCTCCGCGGTGCGCGGGCGTTGCCGTTGGCGGCGTGGGCGCTGGCCGGCGTGGGCGCGGTCGGAGGCGTCTGGGACACGTGGCGTCGCGGTGACGACCACGCCCGGATTGCGTGGCGGGCTCTCGGCGTGGCCACGCTGGCGGCGGGGATCCTCACGCTGGGCACGCCCTCCCTCTCCGACGACGTCCACCGTTACCTCTGGGAGGGCCGCGCCCAGCGCCTGGGGCCGGAGACCCCCTACGTCCTGCCGCCCGCCTCCCCAGTGATTCCCGACGAGCCCACCGGCTCCCGTGCCCGCGTGGCGCATCCCGACGTCACCGCCGCGTATCCGCCCGGGGCGCAGCTCTTCCTGTGGCTTGGCGCATCCCTGGCCGACGTCACCGGCCTTGGCGCGCACGCCTTCCAGCTCCTGCTGGCGCTGTGTCACCTCGCGCTTTGTGCGCTGCTCCTGCTCCGCTGGGCGCGTGGGAAGGGCGCGGGAGCGCACGCGCTCGTCGTGGGGTTGGCGTTGCACCCGGTGGCGCTGCTGGAGTCCGCCCTGGGCCCGCACCTCGACGCGCTCGCGGGCTTGCTGCTGGCTGGGGCGTTTCTCGTCGGGAACGGGCGCGGGCACGGGGCGCTGGTGGGGCTGTCCACCGTGGTGAAGCCATGGGCCATCCTGCTCTCCCCGTGGTGGATTGCCGCCCGGCGGTGGAGTGCGTTGGCAACGTGCGCGGCGGCGATGTTGCTCTGCGCGCTTCCCTACGCCCGCGCCGGTGGTGCCTTGCTGGGCGGATTGGGCCAATACGCCACGCGCTGGGAGTTCAACGCCGGGCTCTACCGTGTCGTCGAGCGCGCGGTGTCACCGCCGTTCCAGGCGCGCGCCGACCAGGGACGCTGGGTGCATCTGTGGCGCTCGGGGATGGACGTCGTGGTGGAGGAGGCGGGGCAGGTGCGGCTGGCGGTGGGGGATGCGCGGGCTGCCCTGAAGGGTACTCGTGTCGTCGTCGACGGGCGCCTGGTGGCGCGGATGATCTGTGCGGGCCTGTTGCTGCTCGCGCTGGGGCTGGCGTTGCGCTCGTACGCGCGCGTTCGGGAGCGGTACGCGTTGTGTGCGTTGGGGGCGCTGATGGCCGTCTCACCCACGGTGCATCCCTGGTACGCGCTGATCCTGCTGCCGCTGTGCGTGCTGGCCCGTGCCCCGGCGACCATGGCGGCGCTGGGCGTGTTGCCGCTGGCCTACGCGGTCTGGCGCACCGACGGAGCGCAGGTCTCCTGGGAGGAATCCTCCTGGACCGCGCCCGTCATCTGGACGGTGTTGCTGGCCGGGTTCCTCACCGACGTGAAGACCTGGCGCAGCGACGCACTCCCCACCCAGAGCAGCCCGGCGCTGAACACCGCCAGCATGGGCAAGGTGGCGTAGAGGCCCTGTTGCGCCAGGCTGACCACGCCGGACATCAGCCACGCGGCCAGCCCCAGCTCCATGAGCGGAAGCAGTCCCACGCGGGCGCGGTAGCGCGGCACGTGTGCGTCGCCACGCTTGGGCGTCCGCACGAAAGGGGAGGGAACGCTGAGCGCCGCTCCGACGACACCGCGCGCATTGGCCACCGAGATGCCCGCACCCAGCGCCACCAGCGCCGGCAGTCGCACCAGCGCCGCCCACGGGCTCCTTCCCGCACGACGTGACGCCACGACGTAGAACACGCTCAACGCGCCCATGCCCAGCAGCCACAAGGCCGCGTCGAGGGTGCCCAGGTTGCGCAGGCCCATCTCACGCGCCGCGGTCGGGACCACCGGCATGAGCAGCGCGAGCAGCGCAATGAGCACGTAGGCCACGTTGTTGACGAGGTGCGCGGTGGCCTCCAGCTTGATGCGCAGCGGCAGGTTGGAGCGCCACAACGCGGGGAGGAGCCGTTGCGCGGTCTGCGCGGAGCCCTTGGTCCAGCGGTGCTGCTGGCCCTTGAACGCGGCCATCTCGGCGGGGAGCTCCGCGGGGGCCACCACGTCGTCGCGGTAGATGAAGCGCCAACCGGCCAGCTGCGCGCGGTAGCTGAGGTCCAGGTCCTCCGTGAGCGTGTCCGCGCGCCATCCGCCCGCGGTCTCAATGGCCGCGCGTCGCCACACGCCGGCCGTGCCGTTGAAGTTGAAGCAGGCACCGCGCGCGGAACGGCCCGCCTGCTCCACGCAGAAGTGACCGTCAAGCATCAGCGCCTGCACGCGCGTCAACAGGCTCGCGCCCTCGTTGAGATGGCCCCAACGGACCTGCACCAGGCCCACGTCGGCGGCGTTGAAGTGGCCCACCGTCCGACGGAGGAAGTCGCGTGGCGGGACGAAGTCGGCGTCGAAGATCGCAATCAGCTCCCCCCGCGCCAGGCCCAGCCCGCGTTGCAGCGCGCCGGCCTTGAATCCCGTGCGGTCGCCGCGGATGTGGTGGACCTCGACGCCACGCTCACGCCAGCGCGCCGCGCACGCCGCCGCCAGGGTGACGGTCTCGTCGGTGGAGTCATCCAGGACCTGGATCTCCAGCAGGTGGCGCGGCCAGTCCAGCGAGGCGGTGGCGTCAATGAGACGCTCCACCACGTCGGCCTCGTTGAAGACGGGGAGCTGGACGGTCACGCGGGGCAGGGACCCCGGCAGCTCCGGCGGCGCCCCCACCTGACGACGTGAACGCCACGGCCACGCCAGGAGCACGCGGTGCAGGCTCAAGGCCGCCAGGCAGAGCATGGCCCCGTAGTAGGCCAGCAGCAGGCACGTTTGGGGCCAGGACAGGGGCATGCGTGCAGCGCGTGTAGGAAGCACGCGGGGTGATCGTCAAGGCGGAGTTCGCCACCCGTGACAGGACCGTGACAGGCCCTCGCCATATTGCGCATCAGTGAGGGACCGCGTTGGTCCCGTGAAGGACCGCGATGCGCAGCACCCGCAACCCACCTTTCGTCGAGAAACCGGGCCAGACCGCGCTGGACCTGACGTTGTCCGCGCGCGCCCCCCAGCGCCTCCCCGTCAGCGTGGCGCTCATTCCCTTCGTGGCCATGCACCTGGCGGCGCTGGGTGTGTTCTTCGTCGGGTTCAGCTGGCAGGCCGTGCTGCTGTGCGTGGCCATGTACTACCTGCGGATGTTTGGCATCACCGGCGGCTATCACCGCTACTTCGCGCACCGCAGCTTCCAGACCGGTCGCGTCTTCCAGTTCCTGCTGGCCTTCCTGGCCACGACGAGCGCGCAGAAAGGCGTCCTGTGGTGGGCCGGCCATCACCGTCATCACCACAAGCATTCCGACCAGGAATCCGACCTGCACAGCCCCGTGCGCCACGGCTTCTGGTGGAGCCACATGGGCTGGCTGCTCTCTCCGCAATACGACCGCGCGCCGCTCGAGAAGATCCAGGACTTCGCCCGTTTCCCGGAGCTGCGCTTCCTGGACAAGCACTGGTGGCTCCCGCCCACGTTGATGGCGGTGACGTTGCTGCTCGTCGGCGGTACGCCTGCGTTGTTCTGGGGCTTCTTCCTCAGCACCGTGTTCCTGTGGCACGGCACGTTCACCATCAACAGCCTCAGCCACGTGTTCGGTTCCCGTCGCTACGCCACCACCGACACGAGCAAGAACAACTTCTTCCTCGCGCTGCTGACCATGGGCGAGGGCTGGCACAACAACCATCACCACTACCAGTCCAGCTGTCCGCAGGGGTTCTTCTGGTGGGAGGTTGATTTCACGTACTACGTCATCCGCGCGCTGCATGCGGTGGGGCTGGTGTGGGAGGTGCGTCTGCCGCCGAAGCGCGTGCTGGATGAGGGGCGTGGTCACGTCGTGGAGCCGAGGCCGGAGCCCGCGGTGGCCACGGTGCCGCCGCAGCCGGCGCTGTCCCGTTCGTGAAGGGGAACCCAAAGGAAGTCAGTAGTCAGAAGTCAGAAGGCGCTGACCCGTCGTTGTCGCGGGAAACCTTGTGATTGCTGAAGGTCTGTCTGGAGAATCCCAAGGCTCGCCCTCGTCGTCACGGGACCACCTTCTGACTTCTGACTTCTGACTCCCTCTTGGGGATTCTCCGACACCCTCTGACTTCTGCTACGCTCCCGGGCAATGGCTCCCAAGCGCCCTGCCCGAGAATCCCCGTCCCATCCCGGTTTCACGCGTCGCATGCTCCTGCGCGGAGCGGCGGCGGTTCCGCTCACCGCGGGCGTGCTGTCGTCGTGCGGTGACGGCGTGGACTACCAGGAACCCAGCCCCGACTACGAGAAGCTCCCGCGCACGCGCGAAGGGAACGTGATGTTGGCCCAGCTGGACAAGGGCCCGGATTCCGTCGTGGAGGTGTGCCGGAAGCTGGACTTCAGCTGGCTCAAACCCGGTGAGAGCGTGCTGCTGAAGGTGGCCAGCAACTCCAAGTACCAGCACCCCTCGACGACGTCGGGCGACGCCATCCGCGGCATGGTGCGTTTCCTCAAGGAGAAGGGCGCGGGGCGCGTGGTGGTGGCGGACCAGGCGGGCATTGAGTGGGTGCGCTATCGCGCCGACAGCAAGGTGGGCGCCACCCGCAGCATGTTCGAGCAGAACGGGCTCATGCAGGCGTCACGGGACGCGGGCGCGGAGGTGCACTTCTTCGACGACGAGCCGTTCGAGACCGGCTACTTCGCGGCCACGCCTCCGTCGCTGAGTCACTGGAAGGGACCCATCAACGTCCCCAACATCATCCGCGACGTGGACCACATCATCTACATGCCGCGACTGAGCGCGCACGCGGTGGCGGGCTACACCATGGCGCTGAAGGTGGCCGTGGGCTGGCTCCGCGACGACAGCCGCCTGGAGTTCCACCAGAAGGGCGCCAGCACGTATGAGAAGTACACGGAGATCACGTACACGCGGGAGATCAAGGAGCGCCTGCGGCTCGTCTTCACCTACGCATCCAAGGTGTTGCTCGACATCGGCCCCGACCAGGGCACCACGGTGGACCTGCCGCACGCGCTCATCCTGGCCACCACGCATCCCGGTGATCACGACGCGGTGGGCTCACGCCTTCTCACCGCCCTCGACGACATGTTCCCCTCGCCGATCGATCTCTTCCCCATCTACCCAATCCAGGCGGATTACTGGAACAAGTACCTCGTCGAGTACTGGGGCAATGAGGCGGTCTCGAAGTACGAGGCGTTCACGCCCGGCGCGTTCTGGAAGGGCGTCAACCATGACCCGGCGCTGCGCCACGCCTATCTCCTCGACGGCGTGCGGCCCAAGCGCATCACCATCACCACGCACGGCATCCCGCTCCCCCCGCCGATCATGGAATCGCTGAGCACCTATGATGATGGCCTCTTCAACGTCGTCACCGGTTGAGCGCGCGGCGCTCCTGCTCCTGCTCTCCGTCGCGGCCTGCACCTCCACCGGCAGCACGGCGGATGCGGGCACGTCGGAAGACGCGGGTGCTCCGGTGGTGGCGGACCTGCAGGCGCAGTCCAACGTGGGGCGGGCCATTGCGGCGCTGGCCTGGCGTCCGGCGACGATGGAAGTGGCGGTGGGCCAGAGCGGCGCGTTGGACATCCGCGAGCTGTCCGGCGCCATCGTGCGCGGATTCGCGGTGGCGGCGGGGCAGGTGAGCGCCGCGGCGTTCAACGTCGACGGAACCACGCTGGCCACGGGGGGACAGAACAATCCGCTCAAGGTCTGGGACGCCACCAACAGTGAAGCCATTGCCACGCTCAGCGACACCGTCTTCCCCATCCGCGCGGTGAGCTATTCCCCGTCGGGATTGCTGGCGGCCTCGCTCTCCAACAACACCATCAAGGTGTTCCAGGGCACCACGCCCACCACCATCAACCAGCAGGCCACCACGCTGACGTTCCAGGACGACAACGCGCTCGTGGTGGGCAGCGCCGACGGCATGATCCGTCGCTACGGCCCCACCAGCGGCATCATGGTGGGCTCCTTCCAGGCGCACAGCGGCGGCGTGACGGCGGTGGCGGTGGACCCGGCGGTGGGCATTGCCTCCGTGGGAGGGGACCGGAAGATGCGTCTGAGCCGGATCAACGGTGACGTCGTCAAGGAGTGGGACCTGCCGGGCGACCCCACGTGCGTGACGCTCACAGGTCAGAAGGTGGTGGCCGGCACGTACGACGGCACCGTGGCGGTGGGGAACGCGGAGAACGGCGTGTTTGGCACGTTCACGGCGTCGAGCACCCCGGTGCGCGCGGTGGTCTCGCAGGGCAGCACGGTGGTGATGGGAATGGAGGACGGGACGTTGGCGGTGTGGACGTTGCGCTGAGCCTCAGCTCTCCAGCTCCATCTCACCACGCGCGCGGTCAACCTTGTGCACGCCGCGGACACCTTCCAGTTGCTTGCACACCTTGCGCAGCTGCTCCACGTCGACAATCCCCACCTTGAAGCTGTTCACCGCGCCGCCATCCTCCAGCGCGCGACAATGCGCCACGGTGATGTTGACGCCGTTGCGGGTGAACACCTGGCTGAGGTCGGCCAGCATGCCTTCGCGGTCCTCGGTGACCACGCGGATGGTGACGGGGCGCGCGGAGCGGACCTTGTTGTCCCAGCTGACGTCGATGCGACGGGCCGGGTCCATCTCCGTGGCCTGCGGGCAGTCCTTGGTGTGGATGGTGAGGCCGCGGCCGCGCGTCACGAATCCCACGACGGGGTCACCCATCACCGGATTGCAGCACTTGCCGTACCGCACCATCATCTCGTCGATTCCCTCGATCTTGACGCCGCTGGAACCACCGCTCCGACCCAGCGGGACCTTGCTGAGCAGCGCACCCAGCTTGCTCTGCTGCGGCGTCTCGTGCGCGGGGGGCGGGACGCTCTCATTGGCCTTCTGGATGACGTCGGGCGGCAGCACCTTCTCCGCCACCTGGTGCGGGTTGAGCTTGCCGTAGCCCACCGCCACGAGGATGTCCTCGAGGTTGCGGTGCTTCCCGTCGGCAAACGCCTTCACCAGCTCGCCGTTCTTCTCGAACTTGTTGAAGTTCTGGCCAAACCGCTTGAACTCCTTGTCCAGCAGCTCGCGGCCAATCTGCGCGCTCTTCTCCCGCTCGGCCAGGCGGATGTACGCGCGGATGCGGTTGCGCGCGCGACCACTCTTGACGAACTGCAGCCAGTCCTTGCTCGGCTTCTGGTGCGGGCTGGTGAGCACCTCCACCATGTCGCCGTTCTTGAGCTGGTGGCGCAGCGGGACGATGCGGCCGTTGACCTTGGCGCCGCTGCACTTGTCGCCCACGTCGGAGTGGATGGCGTAGGCAAAGTCCACCGGCGTGGCGCCGCGCGGCAGCTCCAGCACGTGGCCCTTGGGCGTGAAGACGTAGACCTCGTCGGCAAAGAGGTCGACCTTCACGCTCTCAATGAACTCGGTGGGGTCCTTGAGCTCCTGCTGCCATTCCAGCAGCTGGCGCAGCCACGCGAACTTGCGGTCATCCTTGGTGGCGGCGGAGATGCTGCCCTTCTCTTTGTACTTCCAGTGCGCCGCGATGCCTTCTTCCGCGATGGCGTGCATCTCGTGCGTGCGGATCTGCACTTCCACGCGCTGCCCGTGCGGCCCCACCACGCTGGTGTGCAGCGACTGGTACATGTTGGGCTTGGGCATGGCGATGTAGTCCTTGAAACGTCCCGGGACCGGTCGCCACAGGCTGTGGATGTGACCCAGCGCCTCGTAGCACTGGCCCACGTTGTCGCAGAGGATGCGGAAGGCAATGATGTCGTTGAGCTCGTCGACACTGACCTGCTTGTCCCGCATCTTCTTGTAGATGGAGTAGAGGTGCTTGGGCCGTCCGGTGACCTCCGCGCCCTCGAGCGAGGTGCCCTTGAGCTTCTTGCGGATGATGTCCACCACCTCTTCAATGAACTTCTCGCGCTCCTTCTTGGTGGAGCCCAGCGCGTCGCTGATCTCCTGGTACTCACGCGGGTGCGTGTAGCGGAACGCCAGGTCCTCCAGCTCGATCTTGACCCAGGAGATACCGAGGCGGTTGGCCAGCGGGGCGTAGATCTCCAGCGTCTCACGCGAGATCCGCTCCTGCTTCTCCGCCTTCATGAAGTCCATGGTCCGCATGTTGTGGAGCCGGTCCGCGAGCTTCACCAGCACCACGCGGATGTCCTTGGCCATGGCCAGGAGCATCTTGCGGAAGTTCTCCGCCTGCTTCTCCTCCGCGCTGCTGAACTCGATCTGTCCGAGCTTGGTCACGCCGTCGACGAGCGCGGCGATCTCCTTGCCGAACAGCCCTTCGATCTCCTCGAGCGTGGCGAGCGTGTCCTCGACGGTGTCATGCAGGAGGCCGGTGCAGACCGAGGCTTCGTCGAGCTTGAGCTCAGCCAGGATGTAGGCCACGTCGAGCGGGTGCGTGACGTAGGGCTCACCGCTCTTGCGGACCTGACCACCGTGCGCCTTGGTGCTGTACACGTAGGCGCGTTTGATCAGATCGAAGTCCGCCTGGGGGTGGTAGCTGCGGACTTTTTCAATGATGTCATTCAGCTTGGCCATGAACCTGGGTTGCTCGCGGGCAGGGCACGGTGCGACGACGCACCACGTCGAAGATAGCTCATCCTGTCTGCTCAGGCATGCTCAGGCCCGCGGATTCTCACTGTGGTCCGGTGTCCTACCCGCGTTGGCCCCCGGGTGGTGACCGGTCCGCCTTCCCTTGCCGCTCCCGCTCCCGGCCTTTTGGACAGCACGCCAGCGCACGGGGAACCCAGGGTCAAAAGCCGGGTCGGGAGCGGGAACGCTCGACGACAACCTAGCCCGTGTCCTCGGTGGCGTCCTGGAGGGCGGCTTCCACACGCTCGGGGTCAAACCCCTGGCGGATGAGCTTGCGGGCGGCCTTGAGACGGAGCGCGGGCGGCGTGCCGCGAAGCGTCTGGAGGGCGTCGTGGAGGCGTTGCTGGTCGTCGTGATCCGCGTAGGCCTCCGCCACCGCGCGACTGGCGGTTGCCGGATCCACCCCCGCGGCCTGCAGCTCCTGCTCCGCGCGGGAACGGGTCCGACGCAGGCGCAGTGCGGCACGGGCGCGGGAGAGGGCGGCGCGCTCGTCGCTCTGCAGGCCCTCGCGGGCCAGCGCGGCCACCAGCGCCTGGCATTCTTCCGTCGGGGCGTGCCGGGAAAGCAGCGCCACCAGCTCCGACTGCGTGCGCTCCTTGCGGGTCAACGCCGCCAGGGCGCGCGTGCGCAGATCAGAACCGCTCGATCTTGAACTCTTCATCCGGGTTGGCGGCCGCGGGCTGGCCCTGGGCCGGCTGGGCGGGCTGACCGGGCCGCGAGGGCGGCGGGATGGGCGGCAACTTGGTGGCCGAGGGCGTGTTGCCACCCGCCACGTACGGCGGCGCGGCGCCCGCGGGACGAGGAATGGGCGGGGCCGCGTAGCCGGGGACACCGGGGAGCGGCGCGCCCGGGATGGCACCTGGCACTGCGCCAGGCACGGGGACACCGGGGTTGGACGTCGGGCCGCGCGCGTAGGCGGGCAACGGCGCACCGGGCGTGGCGGCGGGAGCTGGCGCGGCCGGCTTGGCGGGTTGGGCCTTGGGCACCTGGTTGCGGGCGTTGACGTCGAAGTCGCCCCACGCGTTGTCCGAGGTGCCGCTGACGCCGCTGAACTTGAGCGCGAAGTCGTCCGGGTTGGTGCTCTGGCGCAGCGCCTCCTCGTAGGTGATGAGCTGCTTCTGGAGCAGGCCCATCAGCGCCTGGTCAAAGCTCTGCATGCCGTAGGACACGCCGCCTTCCTTGATGGCGTCGGCAAGCTCCTTGGTGCGGTCCTTGTCCTCGATGAGCTCCCGCGTGCGCGCCGTGCTCACCATGATCTCCAGCGCCGCCACACGACCGCGTCCGTCCGCCTTGGCCACCAGGCGCTGCGCAATGACGGCCTTGAGCACCGACGAGAGCGAGAGGCGCACCTGCTTCTGCTGGTAGGGCGGGAACACGCTGACAATGCGGTTGATGGTCTCCGTGGCGTCCAGGGTGTGCAGCGTGCTCATCACCAGGTGACCGGTCTCCGCGGCGGTGATGCCCATCTCGATGGTCTCGAGGTCCCGCATTTCGCCCACGAGGATGACGTCCGGGTCCTCACGCAGGGCGCTCTTCAGCGCGCGCGCAAACGACCGCGTATCCACGCCCACCTCACGCTGGTTCACGATGGAGCGTTTGTCGCGGATGAGGAACTCAATGGGATCCTCGACGGTGAGGATGTGGCAGGTCTGGTGCGTGTTGATGTGGTCGATCATGGCGGCGAGCGTGGTGCTCTTGCCGCTGCCGGTGGTGCCGGTGACCAGGATGAGGCCGCGCTCCTCCAGCGAGATCTTCTCGAGGACCTTGGGGAGCGAGAGCTGCTCGATGGTGAGGATCTTGAACGGGATGACCCGCAGCACCACGCCCACCACGCCGCGCTGCATGAACACGTTCACACGGAAGCGACCGAGACCGGGCACGCCGTAGGCGAGGTCGATCTCGTTGTCCTCCTTGAACTTGTCCTTCTGGTAGTTGTTCATGATGCTGATGGCCATGCGGGACACTTCTTCCGGCGGGAGCCGGGGAGCGTCCTTGAGAGGCACCAGCGCCCCGTCGATGCGGAACATGGGAGGCAGGCCGGCCTTGAGGTGGATGTCGCTGGCACCGCCCTTGAGGGCCACCGTCAGGATTTCATTGAGTTCCATCTGGCTCCGACGCGGTCCGCGGGACGGGATCCAGCCGCGAACCGACGGAGGCGCACGCTACCACGCCCGCGCTTGGGGAGGCACGGAGAAAGGCCGCGGACGGGAGCACAAACGCCAACGCCCGGGCCCTCGCTGTGAGGATGCCCGGGCGTGATGAGAGGTGAGGGATGGAACCACTCCCAAGAATCAGGAGTAGCTCTTCTCCATTTTCTCCTGCTCTTCCTTGCAGCGGATGCAGAGCGTGGTCACCGGCCGGGCTTCCAGCCGCTTGACGGAGATTTCCTCTCCACACTCCTCGCAATTGCCGAAGGTGTTGTCCTCGATCTTGGCCAGGGCCTTCTCGATCTTGGACAGCAGGAATTTTTCACGGTCACGGAGCCGGAACGCCAGGGACTGGTGATACTCGGACGAGGCCAGATCGTACTCGTCCGGGAGGTCATCCGGGTCGACGGTTGCTTCTTCATGCAACGTCTTCTTGGCGTTCTTGATGAGCTCGTCGCGTTCCTGCTCAAGTAGCTCTTTGAAGCGCTTGAGGTCTTTCTTGTTCATGGGAAGGCCCCATGGCCCCGACGGGGGCCGAGGTATTCCAGCGAGAAGCGAGCGCACCAATGTAAGGATTGGCCGGACCCAGCGTCAAGCGCTGCTTTCGATTTCGCCCACGCCACGCGCGGATCAGCGGGGACGAACGGCGTGACGGCGCACGGGCGGACCTGCTAGCCCTCGCGCCCCCCATGGACGGAACGCCGCCTCCCACCGACGTCACCACCCCGCCCCAAGCGCCCCCCGCGCCCGAGCCGGCTGTGGGGCCGCTGGCACGCGTTGGCGCCGTGGCCTGGGGGCTGGCGTTGCTCCTGGTGCTGCTCAACCCCGTCTGCACCCGGGACGCCGCGGCAACGGACAGCGCATTGGATGCGGTGGCCGCCAAGGTGCGCGAGGGGAACGGCCGCGCCTTCGTCCTGGTGCATCCTCCCTGGCGTGACGACGTCATGAATGCCCTGCTGCCCCGGTTGCCGGGATGGGACGTGGGCCTGGCGCTGCCGCCGGACGCCATGGACGGAAAGCGCCCGGTCATTGCCGTGTTGTGGCCTTCCGCCCCGGACCCCGGCGCGCTCTGGCGGGCGGGTGTGGACCGGGAAGACGTGGTGGAGGGCGTGCGGGTGCGCTTCCACGTCGGGGCCGGCCAGCGCGCGGAGGCGGCGGCTCCAGCGGCGGAGGCACCCTCGGGAGCCACCGACCTGCGCACCCGGCTCAAGGACGCGCGGGTCCAGGTGCAGGGCGGGGCACGGACGGTGGAGTGCAACGCCTGGGATGCGCGTGCGCAGCGCTGGAACTGTCCGGGCATGGACGAGTGGAACTTCGTGGGGCCGCGGGAGCTGCCGGTGGGCGGCGCGGGTCGCAGCTGCATCTGGGCGCACCCGGTCACCGACGCAACGCTGTCCATCACGTTCCCGTCGGTGGCGTTGGGGCGCGCGCTCCGGCTGGGCCACGGGCTGGCCGACGGGGCCGCGGGCCTGGAGGGCGCCGCCGACGTCAACGTGAGGCTCACCGCCGGCGCCGCGAGCAGGAGCGTGGTGCACGCCAACGCGCCGGGCTGGGTTGAGGACAAGCTGGAGACCGCGGCGGGGTCCACGTCGGACGTCGTCGTGGAGGTCACCACCGACCACGACGGCGCGCGGCACTTCTGCATCACGCTGGTGGTGGAGCCATGATGACCGCGCTGCGCGCCTGGCTGCTGGCCCACGACGGGCGACGCGCCTGGGCGCTGGGACTCTCCCTCGTTGTGCTGGTGGTGCTGCTGGCCGCGCTGCCCACCACCGGCATCACCGACGACGACGATTTCTACGCGCCCGCCGGCATCAGCTACGCGCGCTGGGTGGGGAAGGCGTTCACGTTCCAGCAGGGGGCGTGGTCGCGCGGAGAGATCGACCGGGCCTTCCAGCCCAACCACGAGCACCCGCCCATGGCCAAGTACGTCATGGGCTTCACCTGGTGGCTCCTCACCGACCGCCTGGGCATCTTCACGACGTTGGATGGCGCGCGCGCCGGCGTCAGCCTGCTGGCTGCGTTGCTGGCCTACGTCGTCGCCAGCCTGGGGTTCCTGTTGCGCGGTCGCTGGGGCGCGGTGACGGCGGTGCTGTGCCTGTTCACGCTGCCGCGCTTCTTCTTCCACTCCACCGTGGCCACGCTGGACGTCCCGGTGGCCAGTCTCACCACGCTGGCGGGCTACCTGTGCTGGCGCGGTCGACGCAGCCTGCGTCACGCGTACGCGGCGGCGGTGGCCTTTGGCGCGGCGCTCCTCACCAAGCTCAATGCGCCGTTCCTTCTCGTGGCGGTGGCGGTGCATTGGCTGTTGCGCGCGGCGCGGTTGGTGCGCGTGGAGGGTGGTCGCCTGATCCTGCCGCCCCTGCCGTTGACCGTGCCGCTCATGGTTCTCGTCGGGCCGGCCATGTTCCTGCTGCTGTGGCCGCACCTGTGGTTCGACACCGCCAAGCGCCTGGGCGCCTACTTTGGCTTCCACCTGAACCACTACCCCATCTACCTGTACTACCTCGGCAAGCTGTACACGCAGGCCATCCCGCCGTGGCACATGCCGTGGGTGATGTTCGTTGCCGTCACCCCGCTGCTCATCCTGGTGTTGATGCTGGTGGGGGCGGCCCATGGCGCGCGCGCGTTGTACCGGGAGGCAACCGTGCCGCTCGTCGCGGGGAGCGTGTTGCCCGCGGATGGTGACGACGAGCGCGACAGCCTGCGCGCCTTCCTGTTCATCCAGGCCTTCGTGGCCATTGGCATCGTGTCGTTCACGGGGGTGCCCAAGTACGGCGGGGAGAAGCTGTTCATGCCGTTCTTCCCGCTCATGGCCGTGTTCGCCGCCGACGGGGCCGCGCTGGTGGCCGAGGGATTGCGTGCGCTCTTCCGCCTGCCCGCGCGCGCCGCCCAGCTCCTCCCGACGACACTGGCCGCGCTCAACGGGCTGTGGGGCCTCATCACCGTGCACCCGTACAACCTGAGCTACTACGGGGAAGCCATCCTGGGCATCCGTGGCGCCGAGGCCATTGGCTTCGAGAACACGTATTACGACGTGGCCGACAAGAAGCTGATCCGCTGGATGAACGAGAACGCGCCCCCCGGCGCCAAGGTCCACTTCGAGCCGAACCACAAGGAGTACGTGCGCACCTGGAACTGGCTGGCGCGCGACGGGTACCTGCGTCGGGACATCCTCACCAGCGACGAGCGCGACGCCGACTACGTGGTGCTCACCCACGAGCGGCGCTGGAACACGTACCCCGCGCTGGCCATGCGACTGCGCACGCTGCCCGTGGTCCACGAGGCGCGTTACGACGGCGTGCGCCTGTACACCGTCTACAAACGTCGCTGAGCGGTCAGCACCACTTGGGCTCGGCGCGGGGCTCGTCGATGACGCGCTGGATGTCCTCGGCGGAAATCGCCCCCACGCGGACAATGGACGGCGTGTCCAGCCGCGCATCCACCACCGTGCACGGTGTTCCCGAGGGGGCCGGCCCCCCGTCCAGCACGCAGGCCAGCGAGCCACGCAGCTCGGGGTCCACCTCGGCCGCGGAGCGCGCCGCCCGACCTCCGGCACGGTTGCACCCGGTGGCCGTGATGGCCCCGCCCACGCCGGCGCTGAGGGCCTGCGCCACGGGGTGGCTGCTGCAACGCACCGCCACGGTGCCGGTCTCCGCGGTGACGCCGGAGGGGAGGCCGGGACGGGCGTTGAAGATGAGCGTGAGCGGGCCGGGCCAGAACTGCGCCATGAGCCGCGCTGCGGCGGGAGGCACGTCCGAGACCACGCTGTGGATTTGCGCCGGGTCCGCCACCAGGAGCGCCAAGGGCTTGTGCGCTTCCCGCGCCTTCAGGGCCCGCAGCGCGTCCACGGCGGAGGGATTCCGGATGTCCACCGCCAGCGCGTACAGCGCCTCGGTGGGGTAGGCCACCACGCCACCGGCCTTCAGCGACGCAATCGCGTCTTCGAGCTCGCCTGAGGCAGCGGGCATTACTTGGCGCCTTCCTTCACGCGCCGCTCGGCTGCCCGCTTCACGCGCTTGTTGGGGTCTCCCAGAAGCTGCTTCGCCACCTCGAGCGGACCTTCCTGCGCGGCGCGGAGCCGGACGGAGGCCTTCTTGTTGGCGATCATGGTCTCGTAGTTGGGACCGCTCATGCGTGCCTCAGCTTCCCACCAGGGTGTCCCGTCGTAACGGACGGGCAGGGGTGGGGCCGGCCAGTGTACCTGAAAGCCGGCGGCGCGCAGCAACCCTTTTTACGTCGCCACTCAGTAGGCGTTGCGGGACAGGAACCCACCCAGCGCCGTCCGGACCAGGATCTTGAAGTCCAGCCAGAGCGACCAGTGCTCGATGTAGTACAGGTCCCGCTCGATGCGCTTCTCCAGGCTGGTGTTGCCGCGCCACCCCTCCACCTGCGCCAGCCCGGTGATGCCCGCCTTCATCTTGTGACGCAGGTTGTAGCGCGGGATGCGGTGCTTGAACTCCTGGATGAACACCGGCCGCTCCGGGCGCGGGCCCACCAGGCTCATCTCCCCGCGGATGACGTTCAGGAACTGTGGCAGCTCATCCAGCGAGTACTTGCGCATCAAGGAGCCAAACGGGAACGCACGGTTTTCGCCGGCCTTGGCCCACACCGCGCCGCTCTGGGCCTCGGCGTCGACGGGCATGGAGCGGAACTTGAGGATGCCGAACACGCGGCCGTCCAGGCCCATGCGCTCCTGCCGGTAGAAGATGGGGCCGGGGCTGGAGACCTTCACCATCAGCGCGCAGAACGCCATCACCGGCGCCGCCATGAGGAGGATGATGGTGCCGAAGACGAGGTCAAAGACGCGCTTGAGGACGGCGTCGATGCCGATGAGCGGGCCGCTCTGCAGGTGGACAATGGGCAGCCCATCCATCTCCTCCACGCCACCACGCAGCGTGATGAGATCCAGCACGTCCGGCACCACCCGCACGTCCACCATCTCCGGCTTCAGGAGGTCCAACACCGCCTCCAGCCGCATGTGCTCCTCGCCGGGCATGGCGAGATAGACCTGGTCGGCGCGGGTGCTGGTGACGACGTCGGCCACGTCCTCGAACACGCCGGTGACAGGCTGGCCCTCCACCTGCTGGCCCACGCGCTCCTTGTTGCTGCCCAGCACCGCCACCACCTTGATGCCGTACTCCGGGTGGGTCGCGAGGCGACGGATGAGCGCGGCGCCCAGCTCCCCGTCACCCACCACCACGGCGCTGCGCTGGTTGAAGCCCTTCACGCGCAGGGAGGCCAGCACGTTGCGCGCCACCATGCGCGTGGCGGCGAACATCAGGAAGCTGATCCCGGCGAAGAGCAGGATGACGCCACGGCTGTAGCGCTCCGAGGCGAGGAAGAAGTTGGAGGCCACCAGCAAGAGCACCGCCATCAGGGTGGCCTTGCCCAGCGCAAAGACCTCCAGCGCGCGCCGCTCCGTCCGACGGGGGCCGTAGAGGCCCAGCTGGTGGAAGCACAGCGACCAGATGGGCAGCGCGGTGGCGAACAGTCGCAGCGACTCATCCCGCGGCGAGGGGCCGTACGGCGAAGGCGGGAAGATCTCGGGTAGGAAGAAGCGGGCCAGGTAGGCGGCCACGAAGGCGACCGCCAACACCGTCATGTCAAAGGCCCACAGCAGGGCCAGGAACAGGTGTGCGTACTTCCTCAACACGGCGTGAAAGCTCCCGCAATGAAACGGGATTCCCGCTATCAAACGCGAGGCGTGGTTGGCAACCGGGGTTCTTGGGTGCGCCCCAGAAGGAAGTCAGAAGTCAGGAGTCTGGAGTCCGGAGTCCGGAGTCAGGGGGGCACACGACGCCAGGCGACCGGCCAGCCCCTTCTGACTTCTACATTCTGACTTCTGACTTCCTTTCCTGGGCACCCCGGGGACTCCCGACGCCACTCAGCCCTTGGGCAGTCGGACCACGGCGGAGACCGGGCCCACGGAGAAGCGCTGTCCGTCGGTGAGGTGCGCCTCTTCCCTGAAGGGCTCGCCGTTCACGGTGATGCGGGGCCCCATGAAGCCGCCGCCCACCCGCCGCAGCAGCGCACGCTCACCGTCCAGCTCCAGCGAGGCCAGGAAGCGCGGCACCGTCAGCCCCTTGATGACGACGTCACAACTGGGGTCGCTGCCGAACTGGATGGGCGCCACGGAGATGGGGAGCTTGCGCGCGTCGGTGGCGCCGGCCTCCCGCAACTCCAGCTCGCGACGGAGCTCCGGTGGTGGCTTGACGTCGGTGCGCGCGCGGCTGCCGACGGGATCTCCCATGGAGAGCGCCAGCTGCGCGTCCAGGCGGTCGCCGGCGGAAGAACCGGACTCCCGCTCACTCCGACGCGCCTCCAGCTGGGCGTTGAGCGCCGTCAGGGAGAGCAGCTGCGTGGGACCCGCCGTGGCGCGCGGCTGCTGCTCCTCACCCTCCACCAGGCCATCCCAGCGCGCCTTCTGGTCGGCGAAGAGCTCGAAGCGGATGCGGAAGCGCTCGATGCAGATGACGTCGCCAGTGTCCACCTGCTCCACGATCACGCGCTGCGCCGGCGGCTCCCCGCGACGCTGCAGGAACACGCCATTGGCGGCGCCCAGGTCCGCCACCCGCCACCCCTGGCTCTTGAGGCTGATGCGCGCGTGACGACGGCTGACGGCGTCATGGTCCAGGATGATGTCCGCGGGAGGCGCGCGGCCGATGAGGACCTCGTCGCGGTCGAACTCGTAGGTGGCCTGGCGCCCGTCCTCGCGTGTCACCGTCAGCCGGATCATCGTTGCCCCTCCGTTCACGACGGACGCTAGTACAACGGTGCGGCACTGACACGCGGCCCCTCAGGGCACATCCACCGGCGCCACCGTCCGACCCACATTGCCCATGGCGTCCTCCGCCCGACAGGCCACGAAGTGCCGGCCCTTCTGCAGCGAGGGGAGCGCCAGGCTGGCCTCCTCACGCGGGGCGTCCCACAATCCGTCGTTGGGCGTGGCCTGCAGCGCCTCGCCCCCGTCGACGCTGCACCACAGGCGGATCACCGGGCTCTGGTCCTCCACCGTCAGCAGCACGCGGGCCTTCCCCTCCAGGCGCGTGGTGATGCCCGGCGCGGTGCGGTCAATGGCGAAGGAGGCGCTCACCTTCTCACTGCTCTTCCCGGCGCCCGCGGGGTTGCCCGGTGCGTCGGTGGCGCGGATGCGCACGCGGTAGACGCCGTCGGGGAGGCGCGACTCGTCGAACGAGATGAAGGGGTCCCGCAGCTCCTGGCCCAACGTCAGCACGCGCTGGCCGCCGTCGGTCATCAGCTCCGCGGTGTAGCGCATCTCATCCTCGTCCTCGTCGGTGGCGTGCCAGGCCACGGTGCGCCAGCCCGCTTCATAGGTCTGCTTGGCGCGCGCGGCGGGCTCCGGCGGGGCGGGGGACTGCAGCGGCTTGAGCTCGAAGTCCTCGAACGCGCGGCTGCTCACGGTGAAGGTGCGGCCCTTGGGCTCGTCGGAAGGCATGGCCTCCACGCGCACGCCGGGCGCCAGCACGTCCACCGTCTGCACCTGCGGCGGGGCGTTGTCGGCGGCGTAGGCCAGGTGCAGCTCACGCAGCTCCGGGGCGGCCCTCCCGTCGGAGGTGAGCGTGGCCTTCACCTGCGCGAAGCGCGCGCGCGGCACGGTGACCGCTCCCCCGCTGGACGGCACGGAGGCGGACCACGCGCTCCAGGTCTCGTCGGGCTCCTCGGTGTTGCCGGTGCGCAGCTGCAGGGTCACCTTGCTCCCGGCGGGCACTTCCGCGCGCGCATCCAGCCGGCCAAAGCGCACCGTCTTCTCGCTGTCCATCACCGTCGACAGATAGGTGCCCTCCCGGGCCGGCGCGTTGGTCACCAGCGCCACCCGCGAAGCGTGGCTCAGACCCAGCACCACGCCGCCCGGACCGCGAGCCATCGACGTCACGCGGCTGCTGTCCACCTGCGCCACCAGCGCAATGCGCCGGCTCTCCAGCTCCACGCGGTAGAGCCGCCCGCGACCGCCGGTGCCAATCAGCACGCCGTCCCGCTCGTCGAAGGCCACGGCGTACGCGCCGTCCTTCTTGCCCCGCCAGATGCGACGCATCTCGCCGTTGGGCATGATCACCACCACTTCGGACGCCTTGGTGTCGCGCGGGATGGTGTCATCCACCTCGGCGCCGGCCTCGCTCGCGGCCAGCAGCTCGTCGTCACCGCCACCCTTGGCTTCGTTGGCCACCAGGGAGGCGGCAATGGCTCCGTCGGCGCGCACCGCCACGGAGGTCACCTCCTCGAGGGAGGAGTCATACAGCGCAAACGGCACGCCCTTGGCATCCACCGTCCACAGGATGCCCTTGCGCCCGCCCCCCACGACGACACCCTTGCCACCCGGCAACACCGCCACCGAGCGCAAGGCCTTCTCCGTCAGCGGCTTCTCCGCCACGCGCTGCGCCTGGTTCTGCGCGGTGACCTTGTAGAGCGCACCGGAATCCCCGGTGACGACGTGCAGCGCGCTCCCATCCCACGCCATGCCCCACAGGTACTTCTCGGCGGGCTTCCACCAGGTCACGCTCTTGCCGGTCTTGAGGTCCACGCGCAGCACCTTGCCCTCGGGCGCGGTGGCGACGAACAGACCGTCCTTTCCGTCGAGCGCCAGCGCGCTCACCACCGGCTCCTCCGTCTCCAGCAGCGTGCGGGTCTTCCCCTGCGCATCCACCGCCACCACGCGGCCGGGCGTGGCCAGGGCGGCGTAGGTGGTGCCTTTTCCGTCGTGGACCACGGCCAGCACGGGGCCGCCGCTGAGCTCGGCCACGGTGTTCGCCGTCGGAGCCAGGACCACCGCGCCGTGGGAGGCCACCGCGGTGCCGCGCGGCTCACCCTCCGCCAGCTTCTCGAAGCCCGTGACGCTGTGGACCTCCACCTTGGCGGCATGCGCCACCGGCGTGGCGAGGAGCAGGGCGGCAGGGATCAGGAAGTGACGACGGAGAGTGTGTGGGAAGGACATGGCGCGCCCTCATAACCGGGCACGCGGGTGAGGGCCAGTGGCCTCGGGCTCCGTCTCAGGTACCGGGGTCCTGCGCGGTGGAGCCCTCCACCCGTTCCGTCGGGGCCGGGCGCCGCGCGGACAAAAGTGACGACGGAGTGGCCAGCTCCAGGAGCACCACCCCCGCCACGATCAAGGCCACGCCCAGCCACTGCGCGCCGGTGAGCCGCTCCCGGAGGAAGAGCCAGGAGAGCACCATGGTGACGGCGGGATACGTGCTGGTCAGCGCCACCACCAGCCACGCGTCCATGGTCTGCAGCGCGGAGAAGTAGAACCACATGCCCAGCACGGCACTGGTGACGCCGCCGGCGGCGAGCAGCATGGCGGTGGTGCTGCTGACCTTGAACGCCTCGCCCAGCTTGCCCTGCACGGCCACCAGCACCAGCAGCGTGGCCAGGATGGTGGTGGCGCGCACCAGCAGCGCCAGGAGCGGGTCGATGCCTTCCTTGAGGCCGAGCTTGTCGAACAGCGGGGCCGCGCCCCAGGCCACCACGGCCACGAGGATGAACAACAGCGGCTTGCTCATGGCCGGAGGGAGGGAGCCACCAGGGATGGGGCTCAGACCTCCATGATCTCCTTTTCCTTCTTGGCCACCACGTCGTCCACCTGCTTGATGTGGGCGTCGGTCTCATCCTGGATGCGCTTCAGCGCACGGGCGCTGTCGTCTTCCGTGATGGTCCCGTCCTTCTCCATCTCCTTGATCATGTCATTGGCGTCACGACGGGAATTGCGGATGACCAGCTTGGCATCCTCACCCTTGCCGCGGGCCTGCTTGCTGAGATCCTTGCGACGCTCCTCCGTCAGCGGCGGAATGGGCAGCCGCACGATCTCGCCGTCATTCTGCGGGGTGATGCCCACGTCGGAGGCCTTGATGGCCTTCTCGATGTCCGCGAGCAGGCGCTTCTCCCAGGGCTTGATGACGATGAGGCGCGGGTCCGCCACGGTGAGGGAGGCAATCTGGTTCAGCGGCGTGGGCGTGCCGTAGTAGTCCACGCGGATTCCGTCGAGGATGGCCAGGTTGGCGCGGCCGGTGCGCACCTTGCTGAGCTGCGCCTTGAGGGCCTCCACCGCGGCGATCATGGCCGACCGGGTCTCGGAGATGACGTCTTCAAACATGCTGCTCCTTCTGCGCCCGGGCGCTCGGCGGCGGCGGGAGCTCTCCCACCAGCGTGCCCACCTTCTCCCCGCGCACGGCCCGGAGGATGTTGCCGTGCTCGTTGAGGTTGAACACGATGATGGGCATGTTGTTGTCCATGCAGAGGCTGATGGCGGTGGAGTCCATGACCTTGAGGCCCTTCTGCAGGACCTCCGGGTAGCTCACGCGCTCATAGCGGGTGGCGGTGGGATCCTTGAGCGGGTCCCGGTCATAGATGCCGTCCACCTTGGTGGCCTTGAGGATGACGTCGGCGTGGATCTCCATCCCGCGCAACGACGCACCGGTGTCCGTGGTGAAGTACGGGTTGCCCGTGCCCGCGGCGAAGATCACCACGCGGCCCTTCTCCAGGTGCCGCAGCGCGCGACGACGGATGTACGGCTCACACAGCGCGCTCATCTCGATGGCGGAGAGCACGCGCGTGGGCACGCCCAGCCGCTCCAGCGCGTCCTGCATGGCCATGGCGTTGATGACGGTGGCCAGCATGCCCATGTAGTCCGCGGTGGCGCGGTCCATGCCCTCCGTGGCCGCGCTGACGCCGCGGAAGATGTTGCCGCCGCCAATGACCAGGGCCACCTCCACGCCCATGGCCACCACGTCCTTCACCTCGGTGGCGATGTCGACGAGGATCTTGGGACTGATGCCGCCCTTGCCCTCACCCTGGAGCGCCTCCCCGGAAAGCTTGAGCAGGACGCGTCGGAAGCGGGGCTTGAGGGCTTGGTCTTTCATGCTGCTACAGCCTCGGGCGAGGGTTGATGGAAGGGGGGCGCGCCGCATGTAGCCAGAGGGGCCCGTGGGGTCAAGGAACGTCCGGACGATGGGCGGGCCTCACTCCCGAGGACGCGGAAGCCGCGCGCTCCTGACGCAGCCGCTCCGCATCCTGCTCATGCCGGGTGGCTTCCTCCACGTTGCCGACCTGCCGGTGGATCCGTGCCAGCACGACGTGGGGCTCCACCATCCCCGGATCCAGCAACAACGCCTGCAGCAGCTCATCCGCCGCGCGCTCCACGTCTCCGCGCTGCGCGTGGATCACGCCGAGATTGTGGTGCGCCGGCGCAAAGGTGGGGTTGGTGGCCAGCGCCGCGTCCACGTGGAGCCGGGCGTCGTCGAGCTTGTTCATGCGGATGAGCTCACTGGCGCGCGCGGTATGCGCCACGGCGGGATCCGGCTCCCGGGCGGCGGCATCCAGCGTGACCCGCACCTCCTCACGCCAGAGCCGGCCACGCTGCACGCTGTGCACGGTGAAGACGAGCACCACCCCAAGGGCGAAGCCCACCAGGACCCGCGTCCCCAGCACGCCACGCAGCGACGGCGCACCGACGCACACGGCGAGCAGGAGGCCGAACGAGGGCACGTACACGTAGCGGTCCGCGAACGCCGCCTCACCGAGGACGGGGACGTAGAGCACGGGCGCCAGCGCCACCACGGTCCACGCCAGGCCCAACGTGACGACGGGATGGGAGCGCCGCACGCGCCAGGCCAACGCCGTCACCAGCACCGTCACCAGCACCGCCACCAGGGCGCGCCACTCCGTGACGTGGAGGACGGGATGGAAGACGTAGGGATAACGCAGCCCCACCGGGATGAGCGTCTTCCCCAGGTAGCTGACGAGGTGCCACGCGCCGGAGAGGGCCACCTGCAGGCCGTCCAGGTCCGCGAAGCGGCGCAACGGCGCCACCTCACCCAGCACGCTGACCCGCAGCCCGAGATAGCCCGCGACCACGACGAGATGCGGCACCAGGCGCGGCGCCCAGTGACGGAACGTGGACGGGCCTCGCAGCAGCCACGCGCAGCCGAAGAGCAGGGCGGGGGTAACCAGCGCCAGCTCCTTGGTGCCCAGCGCCACGACGAGCGCCGCCGTGGATGCGGCCACCCGCCCGGGCTCGCCCCGTCGGGCGCGGAGGAAGAAGAGAGTGGAGAGCAGCATGCCCACCAGCACCATGGGTTCCTGCACCGCGCACGCCCAGGCCACGGCCTCGGTGTGCGTGGGGTGCACCGCAAAGAGCGCAGCGACGACGAGGGGCAGCACGCGTCGCTCCGGGCGGGACAAGGTGGCAGCACGCGGATGCGCCAGCACCACGCGCGCCACGCGGAACACCAGCAGCGTGGCCCCGACGTGGACGAGGACACTGAACAGGTGGAACGCCCACGCCTGCACGCCCAGCAGCTGGGCCACCGCCAGGTACGCGAGCGAGAGCACGGGTCGGTAGTAGTTGACCGCGCCCGTGGTCAGCGTGCGCCACAGGTGACTGCCCAGGATCTCCGGGACGTTGCCCCACGACGTCAGCAACGGGTTCTGCACCAGCAGCGGGAAGTCATCGAACGCAAAGCCGTTGCGCAGGATCGTCGCCCGCGACGCCAGCGCCAGCGTTGCCAACGCCAGGAGCTGCAGCCCGGTGGAGGGCGTGGCGGGTGGGTTGGTCACCACGGGACGCACGATGCGCCACGAGTACCATCGGGCGATTGGGGCGCAAGCGGCGCGGCCTCAGGCGGATTTTCCGGGCGTGGCGGGAATTCGCACGCGCACCGTGGTGCCCACGCCCACCTGGCTGTGCAGGAGCAGCTCACCACGGTGCAGCTCGACGATGCGCCTGGTGATGGCCAGCCCCAACCCCGCCGTGGGCTCACTGCCGGTGGGGCGGACGGTGAGCTTCTGGAAGGGATGGAAGAGCAACGACTGCTCCTCGGCGGGGATGCCCTGTCCCTGGTCCATCACCTCGAAGGCCACGGCGTCGCCGTCGTGGAAGGCCAGCACGCGCACCTCGCTGTTGCGGTGCGAGAACTTGAGCGCGTTGGAGAGGAGGTTCCCCAGGGCCTGCTGCAGGCGCAGGGGGTCGGCGGTCACGGGCGGGAGTCCGTCGGAGATCATGGTGGAGATGCGGATGTGCTTGGCGGCCGCTTCCGCGGCGTGACGTTCCACCACTTCGCCCAACACCGCGCCGGCGTGCGCCTCCGTCATCACCAGCCCCAGCGGCGCGGCCTCCAGGCGGACCATCTCCAGCAGGTTCTCCAGGAGGTGGAGGCAGAACTCACTGCTGCGCGCGGCGCGCGCCAACATGGCGGCCTGCTCCGGCGTCAGCGCACCGGCGCGACCGCTTGCCAGCGAGCGGATGTTGAGCAGCACCGCGGTGAGCGGGTTGCGGATGTCATGGCTGGCAACGCGCAGGAAGTCGTCCTGGAGGCGGTTGATGCGCTGCAGGCGGGTGTGCGCGCGGTGCGCCTCGAGCTGCACGCGGATGCGCGCGTGGAGCACGTCCAGGTCCACGGGCTTGGTGATGTAGTCGTTGGCGCCTTCCGAGAGGGCGCGCGCCACGTCGGTGTGGTCGCCACGTCCGCTCATCACCACCACCGGCACCTCCAGCGACGAGGCGAACGTGCGCAGCTGGCGCAGCACCTCGTATCCGTCGAGCAGCGGCAGGCCCAGGTCCAGGAGGAGCACGTTGGGCGGCGCGGCCCGGAGCTCACGGAGGGCGGAGGCTCCGTCGGAGACCGCGGTGACCACGTAGCCGGGCCCACGCAGCGCAACCTCCAGGAACGCACGCGCGTCGAGGTCGTCCTCGACGATCAGGATGTGGGCCGGCGCCGGTGCCGCGGATGGGGCCACGGTGGGCGGTGAGCGCGGGACCGGTTGCGGGCTGGGACGACGGACATACCAGGGGGTGACACCCACGCCGCCGGACGCCTCCGCGACCGGACGCGGCGTGCCCAGCGCGGGACTTCCGTGACGGCGCTCGTCGAAGAGCTTTCCGGAGCCACCTGCCATGTCCGCCCCCGCACGTTCGCCTGGAGTGCCTGGCCCCCCTCGCCCACGCTCTCGATTCTTACGACGCTACTCCGCGTCCGCAAGCGGCATTTTTCCCGTTCGAGAATGCCACACCAGCTCTCGCGCCGATGGGCGTTGCCCCCACCTCGGGACGCGGACGCCAGTTCGGAATCAGGGCCACAAACGCTGCGTGCGCGCGGTCGCCACGACCTTGTGTTGTGCCCCGGCCCAGACGCTGCGTGCTCAGGGCTGGACTCAAGCCGCGTGTCACCCGTCGCGTGACGCATGGGAGGACGCCGGGTGGCGCCAACGCCCACGCGCGCGTTTCCGCCGCCGCGGCGCTCCACGCAAGCGCATCAGCCCTCCGGGGCGGGAGCCGGTAGGTCAGGCTGCATGGGGGAGCTCCGCCCGTGGTGCGCCCGCGTCGCCGCTGTTGCTGCCGTGAATTACGTGGCCGGCAAGGCGGCGCTGTTCCTGGCAATCCCCCCTGGCTTTGCCACCAGCCCGTGGCCGCCGGCCGGGATTGCGTTGGCTGCCGTTCTCGCCTTTGGTGCGCGCGTGTGGCCCGGCGTGATGCTGGCCTCCGTCCTCATCAACTACGACGTGTGCCGCCACGCCGACGGCCTCCCGCCGCTGCCTTCGCTGGTCTGTGCCGCGACCATTGCCGCGGGTTCCACGGCGCAGGCCCTGGTGGGAGCGGCATGGGTGCGCCGTTGCGTGCCATTCCCCCTCGTCCTGGAGCGCGAGAGGGACGTGCTGATGCTCCTGGCGCTGGGCGGACCGCTGGCCTGCCTGGTGGCCCCCACGGTGGCGGTGGCGGCGTTGTCTTCCTTCGGGCTGGTGACCGTGGAGCGCATTCCGCTCACCTGGTTCACGTGGTGGGCCGGCGACGTCATCGGGGTCATCATCCTCACTCCCGTGGCGCTCTCGTTCCTTGCCGAGCCGCGTGAGGTGTGGAGGCCACGTCGGCTCCGGGTTGCGGTGCCGCTGCTGGTTGCGTTTGCGGGCACCACGTGTGTCACCGCGTTCTCCCGGTTTCACGACGAGCAGGCGGCGCACGCGCGGTTCCAGCTGCAGGCGCGGGAGCTCTCGGACGTCATCCAGGAACAGCTGGACCGCGACCTGGAAACCACCTACGCGCTGCGCAGCTTCTTCCTTGCGTCCGAGCACGTGACGCAGGCCGAGTTCCGGCTGTTCACCGACTGCATGCTGCAACGCCATCCGGGGATTCTGGCCCTGGGTTGGCTTCCCCGGGTGCCGGCGAGCGAGCGGGCGGCGTTCGAGTTGGAGGCGAGGCGTGACGGACTCCCCGATTTCCAGATCACGGAGCTCAACGACGCACACACGCTGGTGTCCGCCGGCGCGCGCCCCGAGTTCCTCCCGCTCCGTTACGTGGAGCCGTTGCATGGCAACCTGCGGGCGCCCGGACTTGATGTTGCCGCGTTGAGGGAGCCCCGGGCTGCGTTGCTGCGCGCGAGCAGCGCCGGCGAA
>JBFMGU010000144.1:0-27131 GCA_040752415.1 Myxococcota bacterium | reverse complement strand
CGCCCGCCCGCCCCGCGCCCGCCGACGAGGCGGCCAGCACGCAGCTGCTGGAGCTGGACGAGGCGGCGCGCCTGGCGGTGGCCGGCCCGCTCGCGTTGGAGGAGCAGGCCACCCGGCTGTCCAGCCCCGGCGCCGTGGAGGCGGTGCGTCGACGCCTGGCGGGCGCGGACTCGGAGGGCGTGGCGACGATGGAGATGTCCTTGCCGGCGGAGAGCGACGCCACGCAGCTGGGGGGACCGTCCTTCGTGGAGGAGCTGCGGGCGCAGCTGGCCGCGGGGAGCGCCGCGGCGGAGGACGGGGATCCCTTCGCCAGCTCGTCGGTGCCGGGCACGGTGGAGGAGCCTGACGAGGAGCCGCGGCGGGATGATCCGCTGGATGACCCGGTGATTGCGGCCATCCTGGCGGCCGACGCCGAGGAGCCCGCGGAGAGACGCACCAGCAACATCCCCATGCCGCGCGTGGCGCAGGCGGAGTCCCCGCGTCCCAGCGTGCGTTCGGTGGCGGATGACATCTGGGGCTCGGACAGCTCCGCCGGGGCCAGCCCCTCCAACGCCGAGGACATCGGGCTGACCCTGGAGCCGCTGGAGGGAGAGCCCGGCGCCGCCCCCGCTGACGACGAGAACGCGCACACCACGCTGGCGCCCCGCCCCAGCCTGGATGACCTGGAGCTGCCTCCCGCCACCCCCGCTCCCGACGACGGATGGACCGAGGGCTCGCCCACGCGGGAGGTGCGTCGGGGGCCCGCGCCGCGCATGTTGGACACCGGCATGGGTGATGCCCCGCGCGGCGGCGACTCCGTGAAGGCGAGCCTGCAGGTGGGCCCCGACGGGCGCGCGGTGCTCAAGACCAACGCCACCGGCGCGCCGCTGCGCACGCACCGCCTGGGCAAGGGAGACGGGAAGCTGCTCCTGGCCGTCCCCGACGGGGCGCGCATCACCCTCGACGGCGCTCCGCTGGGGGAGGGACGCGTGCTGTTGCTGGGCGTGGACCCCGCAGCGCGCTTCACCGTGGAGGTGATGCAGCCGGGATGTCAGGCGTGGAAGAGCGTGGTGACGCTGGGGGGCAAGCAGACTGGCCAGGTGAAGGTGGATCTCAAGCCGGCGCGCTAGCGCGTTTCTCGTCGGAGGGGTCACTCCTCCTCGTCGAGCTGGTCCTGCGCGGGTTGCGGACGGCGCGTGGGCGTGGCGCTCCCCCGACGGGAGAACGGACCCAGGCCGCCGGGCGGCATGCCATAGGTGACCTGTTCCCAGATGAGCAGCGCCATCACCGGCGAGGTTGCGTTGGCCGCCACGAGGCCCAGCGGCGTGAGGATCACCGCGGCCCCGGTGACGAAGGGCAGGATGTAGTAACCGCAACCCAGGCAGGCGTACGCGGGGTTGGCGGCGCCGCCCGTGCCGGCGGTGAGGAACAGCGCGCCGATCCACAGCGCCCAAGGGGCCGCGCCCAGGACGCCCACCAACGTCACCAACGCCACGTGCGCCGCGCCATCCACGACGTTGAAGACGAGCGCCACGGGAGTGTCGGCGGCTTTCCTGGGGAACAGCGAGGCGCCGGGCAACGGCGTCACCCACGGAAGAAGCGCGCGCGCCAGCACGTAGCCCACCACCGCGCCCAACGCCGCCCCCGCTCCCGCGGCCATCATCCCCAGGAACATCACACTCCACCCACTGGGGTCCCCCCTCCCGACCTGCTGCAACGACATCAGCATCATCGTGGCGCCGGGAATGCTCCCCAACGCCGCGCCCAACACCAGCGCGCCCACGCCCCCCAGGGTGGTGACGGCGGAGAGCAGCAGCACGCGTTGGAAGGGCGCGTCCCAGAGCGAGCCGGCACGCTGCGGGACGGCGGAGCGCGGCGCGGGAGCGCGCGGGGGCTCGCCCAGCTCCAGCTCGTCGTCGAGGTCCGAGGCCGCGGCCTCCTCGGGCAGGCCCTGCGCGTACACGGCGGCCGGCGCCCCCAGGCCAAGCAGGGAGACCGTCAGGCACGCGAGCAGCACGGAGCGCAGGGCGTTGGGCATGGACTCCAGAAGACTGCAACCTTGTGCTCCCGCGCGCCACCCCCAGACGCCGTCTACGACGCCCCCCGCCCCGCCGTGCTACAGGTCCGGCACCGTCGTCCGACGAGGCAGGGGCGCTGTGGCCTTGGGGCGGACGCATGGGGAGGACCACGTGCACACGGTCATGCACTCCCGGCTGGTGTCCTGTCTCGTCGTGTTCGCCGTGCTTGGCGCGGTGGGTTGTCGGAAGTCCGCGGTGGGCTCGCCCGACACGGTGCTGCTGCTGCGTCCGGTCACCGGTGAAGGCGGCAAGGTGTTGCTGGCGGATGCGCCCGGCGGGGGTCGCTGGCCGGTGCTGCAACGCGCCGCCCCCGACGACGCCGTCACGGTGGCCGCGCAGGAGGCCCTGGACAAGCAGCACGCCGCCGAGAGCGTCGCGGTGCTCAAGCAGCTCAAGACCTACCTGCGCACGCGCCTGGGAGAGGGCAAGGGTGCGGACAAGGCGCTGGTGGCCACGGCGGGCGGCGCCAGCGCGGTGGTGCTGGGCGCGCCCGAGGGACTGCCGCAGCGCGGCGCGTTCCTGCGCGAGGGTGACGACGACAAACCGGCGCCCGAGTTGCTGTGGACCCCGCTGCCCGCCGCCGACCTGGACGTGCCGAGCGGGACGCTGGAGCAGTCGCTGGCGGGGCGGATTGCACGACTGTCCATGTGGCTGGTGCTGGACCGCGTGGTGCGGGAGGTGCCGGCGGAGTGGCGGGCCACGCTGGTGGGGAGCCCGTGGTTCGTGTCCGACCCGGTGAGCGCGCTGGTGGAGGGCTACGGGCTGCACGTGGAGACGGTGGCGCGGCGGGCCTCGCGCAGCGGGAAGCTGGGGCCGCCGGGCAGCGTGGAGGGCGCCAAGGACGACGCGGCGGCGCGCGTGGCGGCGGTGATGGGTGGTCGCTACGCGTACCGCGCGCCGGAGCCGCCGGGAGCCCTGGATACGCCGCAGGCGCGGGGTGCGTTCCTCGACGATTGGGCCCGCCAGCGGCCGCCGCAACGGGGCGAGGTGTGGCGCGGGAGCCAGATGGTGTGCGTGGCCGGCGTGGTGGCCAACGTCCTCAACGCGCTGGGCGACGATCCCGCGGTGGGCCTGGGCGTGCCGGCGTCCTCGTTCTTTGCGCCATTCCACGGCGGGAAGGTGCCCGAGGACCTGGACCCCAGGAAGCTCTCCCCGACGTTGGTGGTGGAGCTGAAGATCCTCCACGCGCTGCACGAGCGGCTGGGGCAGCCCAACCCGCCGCCCATGCCCGGCATCCACACCGTGGTGGAGGCGTTCACCCTGGCCTTCCCCGGCGAGCGCGAGGCGGCGTTGCGCGCACTGATGAGCGGGACGTTCGCGCGCACGGCGGACACGCGGAGTGTGGGCACGCTGGAGGCGGCGGGCGCGGCGCTGAACGTGACGCAGGAGGTGCTGAGCGGAGGTCGCTTCCCCGACGGCGCGGTGGGCCCGGCCATCATGGTGCGCCTACCCTCGGTGACGGTGGTGCGCGGGGGCGTGGAGGTGCCGCTGGTGTTCAATCTCAACGCCGCGCTGCCGTGGGAGCTGGACCTCATCCCCGGCATGCCGCGCGACTACAGCGCCCAGCTGCACGCGCGCCTGGAGAAGATGCCGCTGGGGAGCATCGACGAGCTGGCCGGCAAGATTCCCGCGGAGGCGTATTCCGCGCTGGTGGCGGTGAAGGCCGGGAAGTGACCGTGGGCCGGGCGGGGCCACGCCGTCAGGGCAGGACCTGGTCCAGGCGCTCGGCGGTGGCCGCCCGCACCAGCCAGCGTTCGAGCGTGGCCGGGTCGCGACACGCCAGGATGGCGCTGCGCTCCGCGTCCGGGACGCCAATGCCACGGGCCGCCAGCAACGTCAGCACCGCCTCGGCCCTGCCTTCGGTCCTGCCTTCGCTCCTGACGGCCTCCAGGTCCTGGTAGCCGCGCCGCTGGAGCAGGTTGCTTAGCGTGGCCTGGAGCGCGGCTTCTCCTTCGTAGAGGGCCTGCACCGGGACGGGGTTCTGCAGCACGCCCGGGGCTTCGAGGAGCTGGCCGGGCAGCATCATGCGCACCGCCTTCCCGCGCTCATGGACCTCCACCCGGCTTGGGCCCGCCAGGCGCACCACCCACACGAGCTGGGTCCCCGCCGACAGGAGATCAGCGATCTTGTCCGCCAGCTTCTCCTCGTCCTGGCCGGAATCCACGTATTCCACGGCGAGCGGCGGCACCCCCTTGATCCAACCGGGTGCCCGGGGAACCCCTCCCACCGAGAGGTCCGGCGCGCGCAGCGTGTCCTCCGAGGGGGAATAGCCGGCGTCCACGCCCGCGCTGTCGACGGCGGGGTCCGAAGCCAGGACCATGGCACCGGCGGCGTTGGCAATGGCGTGCCGGCCGCCCGCGGGCGCGCACTCCACGGGATGCCCGTGCGAGAGCTCGTAGCGGGACTCCTCGGGCACCTCGTAGGCCCGGAAGGGTCCCTGCGCGTCGTCGCGGCGTGGTTGGCGGCTCATGGTGCCAACGTAACATCCGCGTCGCAGCGCGCCAACGCGTGCCATCGGGGAGTCGGGGAAGGGCCGGAACCGGAGTTTCCCGTCCGCCGCTTGCATCCAAGATGTTCCAAGCGTCAGGCCGGCCCCAGGACCGCGGGCAGCTCGCGCAGGCTCGCAATGCGCACGTCGGCGTCCACGCCAATCCCCATCTCTGGCACGCCGCGCAAAGACAGCGCCCAGCTGCCCGCGTCTGGAGCGGATGCCGCTGGGGAAGCTCGACCAGCCCGCCGGGCAGATTCCCACGGAGAATATTCCGCGCTGGTGGCGGTGAGTCGGGGAAGTGACGCTGGTTCACGCGTCGGCTTGACGTCGTGCCTGGCGTAACGGAAAAGACGCACAAAAGGGAGGCGATCCGATGGCTACGCGCAAGGCGACGGGGAGCAAGAAGGCGGCGGTCAGCAAGAGGGCAGTGGGCAGCAAGAAGGCGGCACCACGCAAGTCGGCGCCCCAGCGGCGGGCGGCGCCGGCGCAGCCGGTTCGTGTTTCTCGCCGGACAACGAACCGCCAAGGGGTCGTGGAAGGGAACGCGGGAATGCCACCGCCGGGCGAGATCAATCAGGCCGCGCTGGAGCGGGAGATTCGGCGCTGGGTGCAGAAGCCGAGGAAGCGTTCCAGCGACTATTGCAGTTACCCCAAGTCCCGTCTGGAAGCGGATGCCCGGGAGATGCAGGAGGGGCGCGAGGATCTCGATGAGTTCCTTGAGCAGGAAACACCCATCACCGTCCGCGACTTCGACTGGATGGACCTCCTGGTGGGTAACCTCACCACCATTGACGACGACTCGATCAACCTCAGCATGGATCGAGAAGTCGTGGGCGAGGACATCGAGATTGCGAAGCGCAATGTGGTGGATGCGCGCGCGCAGCTGGGTTTGCGCGCCCAGGCCAGCGGCATCCCGCTCAGTGGCTTCTCACTGGCCGGTACCTACGACGATCCCTACGCGCTCTTCTCCGCGGCAGGCCGGGCTGCGCGTACCGCGCGGAGGCGCCTGGATGAGTTCAACGGTCGCGACTACACGCTCAGGCTCATCGAGGACCTGGAAGCGAAGCTGGGGGTCCTGCAGTCGCTCATTGAAGGTGATGAGGCGGCGGCGGACGGCAAGGTCACGGCCAACACGCGGCGCGCGGCTGTGAAGCGGCTGCTCTTTGACAACCTCACCTACGTGGGGCTGTGGGGTCGCTCCATCTCTTCCGGGGATCCCACGCGCGCCAAGCGCTACGCCCTGGACAAGATCTTCCCCACGCGGCGGACCGGCACCGGGCCCGCCGCCGACGAGGACGAGGGCCTCATTGCAGCTCCTGATGAGCGCGTGTTGGTGACTTCCGGCGAGGGCGGTCAGGGCTGAACGAGGTCGCCGAACACCTGACTCCAACCCCGGAATGCTCCGGACCGTACCCCTGAAAAGTGGGGACCGCGCCCCGGAGCGCGTTTACCGCATCCCGGACATCCGACCACCGCGGCCCGGAAAGGATCTCCGGGTGGGCCGGAGACCATGCGGCTGCGCACCGCGCCGGCAGGGTTCCTGCCCACAAAGGACCAAGCTGAACACCCTGGGCTCGGTGCATCCCGCTCGTGAGTGGAGCCCGGACCATCTGATGCGCGTTTCACCCAGGTGATGCGACCAAGCATCAGCAACCACTGCGTCGAGTCCATACCGACCGCGAGAACCATCCGATGAAGGAGGGGGGGCTGGCACGAGTTCAGGGCGCGAAGCATCACGGCCGCTGGCATCGTCTCTGAGTCTTCCCCACTGAATGCGTGGACCTGCAACTGTAGTTTAGTTGCGTTGAGTCCACCCAAGGCATGTGGGCACGCGGATTGCGATGCAGGCCTATCGGAACGGATTCCTGAAGTGACTCTGAAGCGCTTCGCAGCGAGAAACTGGCGCGACTTGGCCTGCCGAGCCCCACCTGCGGAACCGTGCTTGCGGTAGGCGTGCTTGCATATCGCCTCCGCCTAGGCTAGAGATTAAGCAGATTTCGAAGTATCTCTCAGTTTCACGCGAATTCTAGGAACCAAGGAGCCGAGGATGTGGCAGATGCTTGGGCGGAGCCGTTCGAAGGCGTTGGTGTTGGCGGCACCGATGTTCGTGGCGGTTGTCGGAAGCGCGGCATTGGCGCAGCAGGACAGTTCCAGACCGGGTAAGAGCGCAAACCGCACTCCGAGAAGCGCAGTTCCCGAAACGCAGCCGTCGAGCATTGAGTGCTGCATAGACGACAAGTGCTGGATTGAGGCAGACGGTGTGTGCGACTGGCCCGAATTGCGCGCCCAGCCTGAATCACCCGATCGAGCAGCGGCGGGCGTTGAGGCCTGGGCTCTGCATCAACCGAGGGGAACCAATCTCTCTGAGATCTCCGGCCGCGGAGACTTTGTCGCCAACATGTTTGACGCCTCCGGCGTCATTCTCGTTGCTGCCGCACGTCTTGAACGTGCCGTTCCAGTCAGGGGCGCTTGGCTGGGCACGGAAGGCCACATCGTTACAGATTGCCACTTCTCCGTCTTGACAGAGTACAAGCGTCTGGAGAACAACCCTCCAGCGTCATTTCGCTTGGCCGGAGGGCGATTGTCAGAGACGGAGTGGGAATTCGTGTCGCACCAGCCGACGTGTGACGTCGGTAGCGAAGTGCTCCTGATGCTGACTCGAATCGACGACGAAGTGTACCTCGCAGCCCAAGACCACGCTCTTGTGAATCTTCGGGATCAGAATGGCCCCGTTGAGCGTGGCGTTGCGTTTGAACAGTTCGTTCGGTTCTTGGCCGAGGGAGGTGACCTGTGAAGCGGCTATTAATCGGGGTCATCGCGGGCTCGGTGGTTCTTGCAGCTTCAACCGCAGCCGCACTTTATCCCTTCGGCGTGACGACGTTGGCTGCAGGACGCGAGACATACCACGTAAAGGACACATTCGGTGCAGGGGTATCCTGGTTTCCCGGCGAAGAGCTAACGACGGCGCAAGCCGCGAGCTTCCTTGATCGTGTGACGCAATTCTGGAATCGCTCCGCGAGAACAGACATCGCCGTGGAAGTGGACTCGACGCCGGACTCTTGGGTTCCGAAAGACCTGGTTCCCGACGGCAATAGTGTCCTCACGTATCATGACATGGTCTGTCCGGGACCGACGTGCTGCAATTGGAACGGATGCCCACCTGGGTGCCTGCCAAGCGGCTTTCCACAGTGCCCGCCAGGATGCGCAACCAATTGCATCAATGCACATGCGGCTGCGTTTAGTGGAAGCGAATGCGACATCTCGTTTCAGGGCAACCTGTGCGTGAACAATAATCCACTATGTCCTCCCGGATGTGGGGCATTTCCTTTTCCACCATGTCCCCCGGGCTGCGGTGACATGTGTGCCGGCCGCCCCATCCCGCGGTCGTTCTCGGGAAGAGGCAACCAGCCCGGTCCACCTCCGACAGGTCTCGATTGGGAGGAAATCGGGGGTCCCCCTCCGATGGGCTCCCTGTTTCACCGAACAGCGATGCATGAATTCGTCCACTGCTTTGGATCCAATGATCCAAGCTCCACCACACCGCCATGTGTCGCGTCGCCGAGCACGGGGCAGGAAGGGCCGATAGTCTGTCAGACCGCAGGCGCAGCGTCGCTGGAGCTGACGCGTGAGGATATCGTATCCATGCGAAGCGGAAGCGCTGCGTTCGGTGGCGGCAACCTCGTCGATGTGAAGTACATTCCCGGTGTGATTGATGGCAGCGGGAACATCACAACGGGCAGCACTGTCGCTTTCACCCGGGAACTCGGCCTTCCGGCGCCGAGGTCTTTGACGCCTCCGCGACTAGCCTGCGCAGGCGACCAAGACATTCCTGACTGTGTCATGGTCACAACCGAGAGGACTGGATCAACTGATGGAACCATCAGGGTATGGACCATGGACGACAATAGCTCCTCGCAAGGCCCTCAGCTCCACCTGACAACGACAGCGCTGTTGCCGTCGGGCAATGGCACTGCCCTTACCAACCCCGACATCGCGTTCTCGCGGGAAGGAGCGACAACCTATGGCTCAGCGGTCGTGGTGTGGAGCAATCCAGGGATGTTCCCGCAATTCGCACGATTGAACATGGACACGATGCAATGGGTAGGGGTCAACACGATCACGCCTGCCGGTGGCACCCTCTCCAAGTCGGAGCCGCGAGTTGCATTTGATAATGCCTCACATCGGTACGTGATCGCGTTTGCGGACGCCCGTCATCAAATCCAGTTCCTGGTTTCCAATGGAAATGACCCCGCAGCGGCAGGGTTTGCATTCGGTCCCCCGCGTCGTGCTGGTCCATACCTGAATAGTGACACCGGAGTCGGAACGAATTTCACTTTTACCAACATCCTTGATGTTGCTCCGATAGGCCCATTCGATATTGCATGTCACAATCACATCAAGTCCGGCAATGATTGTCGCCTAATCTTCCACGAGTTCCAGAACGCTGTGGAGGACAAGGATCTGAAGATGGTTGTTTGCCCATTTACCGTGAATGCCGCAGCACAGACCATTACTCCGGGTGCTTGCAACCGAACCAACTCCCTCCAAGACGCCATGGTTATCGGCGTCACGGACTACGCCAGTGTTGTTGCTGGAACCCATCCCGGGCCTGCATGGTCATTGTCTGTGAGCAGGCGCTTCCCGGGCGCCAACTTCAATACGGCGGTTCTCCTTGATGGCAACGGAGACTTCAACCCCTTTGATCTCGGAGTTCGCCTCTTCGATATTCCGTCGAGCGCCTCGAAGTTCCGCTGGGGCGGAGTCGCCGGCGACTACTGCGAGTGGGAACACTGCAATGAATTCATCTTTCCAACACTGGTCTGTGACCCTTCGTTCTCCGGGGAGTGTCTATGAGGCGCGGAAACACGACCTTCGGATCGCCGCGAGACTGTGTGCGGCTTGGCTCCGTGAGGAACGCGGTGATGGGCCGACAAATCATGGGGTTGTCCGCTGCTCTGTTGTTGTCTTTCCTTAGCGCCTGTCACGCTAACGTCCAAGACTATGATCGGAGCTGCACGGTTGACGACGATTGCGTCATTGTGGTTTATGAGGCATGCGAAAACCCGTTCTGCCATTGCGGCGCCGTGGCAGGCTCTGTGAACCGCAAGGATGCTGCCCGATTCGCCAGCGATGAGAAGGCGATGGCGTGCCCGTTTCCACCAACGCCAACCACCTGTGATTGCGCCGCGGAGCCAGTAGAGGCCTTTTGTGACAATGGCACCTGCAACACCAGAGACCGACCAACGTTCTAACGGGGCCTTCTTGGCGTGGGCGATGGTGGGGGATGGGGGATGAGGATGTCCCGGAGGCTGCAGGTCATCAATGAGAACATAGGCAGATGGAACGCTACTTTGTCCGGGGCTCGCTGGAACGGGTGCCGCATGGTGAGAATCCTCAGACTTGGTTGCGTGGCGGCATTTCTCGCCGCGTGCGCCGCGTGTTCAACGAGCGGACCCATCGAGCCATCGGGATCCGGGCAAAACGTCGTCAATGATGGCGAATGGACCCCGAGCCAGGAGCAATGGGACTCGTGCCACGCTGTGATCAAGGTCAGAATGAACGCGTTTGAGGCGTGCCCCGGCACAAATCCCTGCGAATCAGGAATGAGCGTGGACCAGTGCCGTTGCCCAAATAATGGCTACCGCGTCCAGTTCACGCCTGAGGAGTACATCATCGGGGAATCAATGGGCGAGACCGACTTCCTCATCAACTATGAGGTTCCGATTTCATTTCGGAACTGGGCACACGGCTCTCCTGTGTATGGGTATGCATGCATAAAACGAGAGGCCGTGAGCAGCGCGCAGGCCGTGGTTTGCGGCTATGCGGCGACGGAGGTGATCCCTTGGTCACCAGACGCGGAAGTTGCCCTTCTTACGGACGACGGCCAATTCGTTGTTCCCCTGTATTGCACTGGGGCTCAGATCTACGACGAGAATGGGCTTGATAGTCGTGGTCGGACTTTGCAGCAGAATGCGGTGCAGGCACCTTACTGCCGACTGCAGCACGCTGCGTTCCAGCAGTTCCTACAGGAGTCAAAGGCGCGGCAACCGAGTCGTCCTCACGAGGACCTGGCCATGAGCCACGACCATGGGACCGACAATTCCAATACCCGTACCCTAGACCGCGCACGGAACATCTGCGGCTGGTCACCCTGAGCCCACATAGGTAGAGGGCTTCGCGCCTCGTTTCGCGAAGCCCTCACGCCAGCCCCAGCACTGCGGGCAGCTCGCGCAGGTTCGCAATGCGCACGTCGGCGTCCACGCCAATCCCCGCCACGCCGCAGCCCGCGCCGCTTCCCGCCAGCACGTCAAACGCGCTGTCCCCCACCATCACGCATTTCCCGACGGGGAGACCCATGCGCGCGGCGGCCAGGCGCACCAGGTCCGGTGCGGGCTTGGGAGCGTGCGCGTCGTCCACCGCGGCCACCGCGTCCATCCGCGTGAGCAGCCCCACCTGCTCCAACGCCGGCAACGCCACGGCGCGCACGCTGTTGGTGGCACACGCCAGCTTCACGCCGCGTGCCCGCAGTTGGGCGGTGACGTCGAGCGCGCCGGGCAGCGCGTGGATGAGATGCGCGTGCTCCCGCCAGTGCTCCGACCAGAACGCGTCCACCTCCGCCACGGTGGGCCCGGGGAAGAACTGCTCGATGTCCGCCGCGGTGGCCTGTCCGAAGGTGCGGTCGAAGTCCGCGCGTCGTGGCGGCGGGCCACCCCAGCGCGCGGCGGCGGCGCACACCAGCGCGAACCACATGTCGCGGGAATCCAGCAGCGTGCCGTCGAGGTCGAAGATCACGCCGGCGGGTGGCCGGGCGATCATGCGGTGAGCAGGTAGCGGATCAGCGCCTGCGCCTTGGGAACCAGCGTGGCGCGCTCGATCTGCTCGTCATTGGTGTGGAAACCCTTGCCGCGCGGCCCCAGCCCGTCGATGGCCGGCACGCCCACGGCGCTCACCGTGTTGGCGTCGCTGCCACCACCCAGCAGCGGAGCCTCACCCGCGCCCAGGCCCGTGGCCCGCGCCGCCGCGGCGTAGCGTTCCATCAGCGCGCGCGAGGCCGCCGTCTGCTCCAGCGGCAACCGACGCACCCCGCCGCTGATCTCCACCCGGGCGCCTGGCACCTCGCCCGCCACGCGGTCCGCTGCCGCCGCCATGGCCGCCTCCACGTCGCGACCGTCGTCGGTGCGGACGAAGCGGAAGTCGATCACCGCCTCCGCGGCGTCGGGCACGGTGTTCTTGGAGGTGCCGCCGCTCACCTTGCCCACGTTCACGGTGATGCCGCGGTCGTAGTCGGTGATGCGCTGCGCCGCGTCGATGAAGCGCGCCAGCGCCCAGATGGCATTCACGCCCTCGCGGTGCGCGTTGCCCGCGTGTGCCGCCCGGCCGTGCGCCCGCGCGGTGATCCCACCGGTGCCCTTGCGGCGCGTGATGATCGCGTCGCCCAGGCGACCCGCCTCGAAGACCAGCGCCGCCTTGGCGTTGCCGCACAGCTCGCGCAGGTGGGGCCCGCTGTCCTCGCTGCCCACTTCCTCGTCTGCCACGCTGATGACGGCGAGCGGGATGCGCTCCAGTGCGCCCACCTCGCTGAGGGCCTTGAGCGCGAAGCGCACCACCAGGAGCCCGCCCTTCATGTCCAGCACGCCGGGCCCGCGCAACAGCTCCCCATCCTCGCGCATGCCCTCGAAGGTGCCGGGCGGGAACACCGTGTCATGGTGACCAATCAGCAACGTGCGCGGTCCGCTGGCCGGCGTGGTGAGGATGAGGTGGTTGCCAAAGCGTTCGCTCTTGCGCCACTCCGGGGTCAGCCCCGGCATGGTGAAGAGCTCGGCGAGCATGGCGCCCACCTTGTTGACGCGGTCGCGCTCCGCGGTGTGCGAGTTCTCGTCGACCAGCAGCTTGAGCGTGCGCTCCATCTCCGCCTGCTGGCGGGAGACCAGCTGGAGCGCCTGGTCCAGGGTGGCATCCGTGGTGGTCGTCATGGGGCGCGGTTCTAGCAGCAAAGCGCCACCTCCGCCGTGCTCCCCGTTGTTCCCACCGTTGGTCTAGGCTTGGCGCGCGGGAGGTCCGGTGGAGAGAGCGGAGACCAGGGCGCGGCCGGTGCCGTTCACGCTGCGCGTCGAGGCGGAGGGGGCCTTGCTCTACCGTCGCGCGGACCACGCGTACACGCGTCGCACCGCCGCCGAGAGCTTCCTCATGGTGGCCTCCCGCGAGCTGCCGCTCGACGACGCGGTGGACACCCTGGCCCGCAGCGTGGGGACGCTGGAGGCGCAGCAGGCGCGCGCGGACCTGGAGGCGCTGGGGGTGTTCGGACTGGACGGGGTGTTCGCGGGGCGCATCGTCGAGCTGCCGCGGGTGCACCAGGGCTACGGCGCTCCGCTGGTGGCGCACCTGGGCGTGACGCTGGCGTGCAACTTCTCCTGCGCGCATTGCTATTCCTCGTCGGGAAAACGTGCGCCGGGGGAGCTGACCTTCAAGGAGATTGCCGGTCTCGTCGAGCAATTGGCGGAGATGGGCTGCGTGAAGCTGGTGCTGGGCGGCGGGGAGCCGTTCCTGCGCAAGGATCTCCCGCGCGTGGTACGCAAGGCCGACGAGGTCGGCGTGGACACCTTCGTGCACACCAACGCGTCCCTGCTCAAGCCCGCCGTGCTGCAGGCGCTCTCCGAGTGTCCCCCCGCGGGACTGAGCGTCAGCCTGGATGGCCCCGACGAGGACACCAACGACGCCATCCGCGGCCCGGGCACGTTCCAGAAGGCGCTGCGCGGCATGCTGCAGCTGCGCGAGCACTACGCGCCGGGGTTCAACATCTCCGTCACCATCACGCCGCGCAACGCCCCCGACGCTGCGCGCATGGTGGAGCTGGCCCACCAGGAGGGCGCGCGGGTGCTGCTGTTGCGTCCCGCCTATCCCGCCGGCGAGGCGCAGGCGAATCCCGGGCTGGTCTGCGACCGCGACACCTTCAGCCGCGCCATTGACCGCGCGCGGGTGCGGGCCGCGGAGCTGGGCGTGACCTTGGATGCGCCGCACCCCGAGGAGGCGGGAGAGCCGGACTTCCCGGGATTCGGGTGCGTGGCCGGCAAGGTGGTGATGGGCATCTCCCCGACGGGAAACGTGACGCCGTGTCTCAACCTGCCCGGCGCGTATGAGTCGGGGAACGTGCGCGAGACGCTCTTGTGGGACCTGTGGGCGGGCGGCGCGGCATTCACGCAACTTCGCGCCATCGACGCCAACGCGCAGTGCATGAGCTGCCGGCATCACGACACGTGTCGGGGAGGGTGCCGGGTGCGGGCGCTGTACGCGGGCAACGGGCTGGAGGGGCCGGACTCCTGGTGCCACTACGAGCCGCGCGAGGGGATGGCGCCCGTGACATTCCCACGCCGCGGTGCCAGTCTGCTGCGCGTTGTTGGTTGAGGGAGGAGCCGAAGATGAAGGTGGATTCCCAGAAGGGACTGCGGTCCATGCAGGACGCGCTGCGGCGCCTGGAGAAGAACCAGGGCAGCAGTGTCGACGTGGGCAACATCTCCAACAAGGCGCTGCGGGAGCTGGCGCGCACGGTGCAGACCTCGTGCAGCTCCACGGTGTCCATCCCGCGCATGAAGGAGGCGCTCAAGACGGTGGGCGCGGAGATCCGCGGCGCGGACCGCAACCAGGACGGACAGCTGGATGCGCGGGAGCAGCGGGCGCTCTCGTCGCTGGCGGCGCGGCTGCTGGAGCTGGCCACCGGTGTCACTGTCGAGCGCGGTGGGGGCAACGTGTCCACCGGCTGCGGCTCCTCCACTCCCTCCACGCCGTCGCGCCCGGTGAGCACCGGCTGTGGCTCGTCGGTTTCCACGCCCTCCCGTCCGGTGAGCACCGGCTGCGGCTCCTCGACGAACACCCCGTCCCGCCCCACGAGCTGGACCCCGACGCCCGCGCCGTCCCGCCCGGTGAGCACCGGTTGCGGCTCGTCCTCCACGACGACGCCCTCCCGCCCCATCCGCACCGGTTGTTGAGCCTTCTCAGGCACCACCCCGTAAGTTGACGTGGTCCGCGTTGCCGACGGCGCGGTGCCGTGCGAGGGCACGCGCATGTCCTCGCCCGAGCACGACGCCATTGTGGCGCTGTTCCGCAACCGGCCCAGCCTGGCGGCGGAGCTGATGTCGCGCCTGCTGCACGTGGTGGTGCCGGCGGACGCAGAGCCGCGGGTCCAGTCCGGCGACGTGGCCGACCTCTGGCCGCGCGCCTACCAGGCGGACCTGGTGGTGGTGCTGGAGCGGGCAGGCTCGCCCACGATGGCGATCGTCGTGGAGGCGCAGCTCGGGGTGGACGAGGACAAGCGGTTCAGCTGGCCGCTCTACCTTGCCGCCGTCTCCGCCCGCTTGCGCTGTCCCGCCCGCCTGCTGGTGGTGACCGCGGAAGAGCGCGTCGAGAAATGGGCCTCACGCGCGATCGGGGGCGCGCCCGGCGAGTTGGCGCTCACACCGCTGGCCCTGGGGCCGTTGGGGTTGCCCCTGCTGACCGACGTCCAGCAGGCGCGCGAGCTGCCGGAGCTGGCGGTCCTGGGCGTCATGGCGCACGGTGACCAGGAAGACGTGTTGTCGGCGGCGAAGGCCGCCCTCGTGGCGGCAAAGGGTCTGGAAGAGCAGCGTCGGTTTTTCTATGATGGGCTCATCCTGAGGTCCGTCAATGCGGCGTGTCGGGCCGCGCTGGAGGAGTTGATGCGGCAAGGACAGCTTGGAGAGCTCAGTGACCTCGAGCTGAAGTGGCTCCGCCAGGGCGAGCAGCGAGGGCTCGAGCGAGGGCTCGAGCGAGGGCGCGAAGCAGGACGCGCGGAGGGGCGGGAGGAAGGGCGGGAGGAAGGGCGGGAGGAAGGGCGCGCCGACGCGCTCGCGGGCGCCGTCCTCAAGGTCCTGGAGGCGCGCGGGCTGGCGCCCTCGGAAGATATCCAGGCCCGGGTCCGCTCCTGCCGCGACGCCGCCCTGCTTGACCTCTGGCTCTCTCGCGCGTTGACCGCGCGCACGCTGGACGAGGTGTTCCAGGCGGACTGATCCCGCACCCGAGTTCCCCGTTGCTGAAGGTTGTGCGCGGGATGGCTGACGCGTAGGGAACGCCGTCGCCATGTCCGCCACCGCCAAGCTGCTCGAAGCCATCCGCAAAGCCGCCCGCCCGGGGATCTGGTCCACCGGCGTCAACCTGGCCCGTGCCGGCGCCGTGGCGTTGCAGTCCCGTTCCGCCAGGGAGGTCGAGCTGCGCGTGCGCGCCCCGGGTCGTGCGGTGGCGCCCACGGTGGTGCTCTACCCGGAATCCGAGGCCTGGGAGTGCGACTGCCCGAGCCGCATGGACCCCTGCGAGCACTCCGTGGCGGCGGCCATCTCGCTCCAGCAGTCCGAGCAGCAGGAGGCCCCGCTGGCGGCGGCGGAGAGCCGGTGGACGCGCGTGGTCTACCACTTCGTGCGCGTCGAGGGCGGGCTCCAGCTGAGGCGCATGCTGGCCCACGCCGACGGCAGCGAGACGCCGTTGGAGGGCAGTCTCACGTCGATGATGGCGCGCCCCGCGCAGGCCGCCACGCTGCAGGTGGAACAGGCCGACCTCACCGCCGACCGCCTCCTGGAGAAGCCACTGCGTGGCCCGCTGCCGGCGGAGAAGGTGGATGCGCTCATGCGTGTGCTGGAAGGCGCGCGCAACGTGCTGCTGGACGGGCGGCCGGTGGCCATCACCGACGAGGTGGTGCCGCCGCTGGGTGTCGTCGAGGATCACGGTGAGCAGCTGGTTGTCACCGTCACCTGGGACCCGCGCATCACGGAGGTGCTGGCGCCCGGCCTTGCTCTGTGTGGCGACGCGGTGGTGCGTCTGGGAGAGACGGCGCTCAGCGGCCCGCGTCTGCAGAACCTTCCCATCGTGCGCAACTTCACCGCGGACCAGCTGGGTGAGGTCAGCGCGCGTGTCCTGCCGGAGCTGGCGCAGCGCATTCCCGTCGACGTGCGCAGCGTGCGTCTGCCGCCGATCGACCGCGAGCTGAAGCCGCGCATCATGCTGGAGCTCAACCAGCTGGAGTCCGGCCTCTCCATCCTGCCCACGCTGGTGTACGGCTCGCCGCCCTCGGTGCGCATTGACGGCGCGCGGATGGTGTACCTGCGCGGCGCGGTGCCCGTGCGCGACGACGCCGCGGAGACCCGCCTGGTCCAGCGCCTGCGCGACGAGCTGAACCTGATCCCCGGTCGACGCATCACGGTGTCCGGCACGGACATGATGCGCTGGGCGGAGAAGCTCCGACGCTGGCAGGGCGCGCTGGCCGGTGACGCCGCGGGCTTCGCCAGTCCCAACCTGCGGCTGCGTCCGTCGTTGCAGCTCGACTCCGCCGTCACCTCCGCCGGGCTCCCCGAGGTGCGCTTCGAGATCACGTTCCACGTCGAGGGTGGTGAGGGAGAGGCGCAGACGGTGGATGCGGCGGCGGTGCTCCGCGCGTGGTCGGATGGCTTGGGGCTGGTGCCGTTGCAGGGTGGTGGTTGGGCGCCGTTGCCGCGCGCGTGGCTGGACCAGCATGGTCAACGCGTGGCCGACCTCCTCGCCGCGCGGGAGGCCGACGGACGACTCTCCAACCACGCGCTCCCCGAGCTGGCCTCGTTGTGCGAGACGCTGGAGACGCCGCCGCCACCGGGACTGGAGCGCCTGGCGCCGCTCGTCGAGGGCTTCGAGAAGCTGCCCGCTCCCACGCTGCCCCAGGACCTCACCGCCACGTTGCGTCCCTACCAGCTGCAGGGCGTGGGGTGGTTGCAGTTCCTGCGCAGCGCCGGCCTGGGCGGGATCCTCGCCGACGACATGGGCCTGGGAAAGACGCTGCAGACGTTGTGCGTGCTGGGCACCGGCTCGCTCGTGGTGTGCCCCACCAGCGTGCTGCCCAACTGGGAGGCCGAGCTCAGGCGGTTCCGCCCCTCGCTGAAGGTGTCCGTGTACCACGGCCCGGGCCGCGCGCTGGATGCCAACGCCGACGTCACGCTCACCACCTATGCGCTGCTGCGCCTGGACGCGACGATCCTGGGCGGCAAGCGCTGGGACGCCGTGGTTCTCGACGAGGCGCAGGCCATCAAGAACCCCGACAGCCAGGTGGCGCGCGCGGCGTTCGGGCTGCAGGCGGGCTTCCGGCTGGCGCTGAGCGGGACACCGCTGGAGAACCGGCTGGAGGAGCTGTGGAGCATCATGCACTTCGCCAACCGCGGGCTCCTCGGCGGGCGGAAGGATTTCCAGGAGCGCGTGGCCCGTCCCCTGGCGGAAGGAAGACCCGACGCCGCAAGCCGCCTGCGCAAGCGCATCCGTCCCTTTGTGCTGCGTCGTCTCAAGCGCGACGTGGCGCCCGAGTTGCCACCGCGCACCGAGAGCGTGTTGCGCGTGACGTTGGATGAGCGGGAGCGCACCGTCTACGACGCGGTGTTCGCCGCCACGCGCGCCGAGGTGGTGGCGCTGCTGCAGGAAGGTGGCAGCGTGCTGAAGGCGTTGGAGGCCCTGCTCCGTCTGCGCCAGGCCGCGTGTCACTCCGCGCTGGTGCCGGGACAGCAGGCCACCTCTTCATCCAAGGTGGACACGCTGGTGGACGCGCTCAGCACCGCGGTGGCGGAAGGGCACAAGGCGCTGGTGTTCTCGCAGTGGACCTCGCTGCTGGACCTCATCGAGCCGGCGGTGAAGAAGGCGGGCATTGCGTTCGAGCGGCTCGACGGCACGACGATGAACCGCGGCGAGGTGACCGCGCGCTTCCAGGCGGCCGAGGGTGCACCGGTGATGCTCATCTCGCTCAAGGCGGGTGGCACCGGGCTGAACCTCACCGCGGCGGACCACGTCTTCCTCGTCGACCCGTGGTGGAACCCGGCGGTGGAGGCGCAGGCCGCGGACCGTGCCCACCGCATTGGCCAGGAGCGCCCGGTGATGGTGTACCGGTTGGTCTCGCAGGGAACGGTGGAGGAGCGCATCCTGGGATTGCAGGAGAAGAAGCGCACGCTGTTCGAGGCCGCGTTGGGGGATGCCTCCGCCGCCACCGCCCTCACGCGTGACGACCTGCTGCAGCTCTTTGCGTGAGCCCGCGGGCATGAGCTGGAGCGCACCGCCGTGTCGTCGTCGGCACGGGGTTGGCGTCGAGCTGGACCATCCTCCTCCTGGTCGCTAGGCCCACCGGGGATTCCGCGGGCGTGATCCCAGCCTGCGGTGCGGCGGAGGGGTGATGCTGGGACAAGGCCGGCTCTCGGAACGTCGTCTCCGTCCGTGGTGGAGGCGTCCGGGTGACAGCCGCTCGGTGAAGGCGTGGCTCGCGCTGGTCACGACGCTGCTGGTCGGCGCCACGCTGATGGCGGCCCGCCTCGCCGACCCGACCCCGACGACGGGCAGCGCGGCGGCCACCGCCAAGACGACGGCGCCTCTCCGCATCTACGTGGCCAACAGCTACCACGCCGAGTTCAGCTGGACGCGCGAGATGGTGGGCGGCTTCACGCGCACGCTGGCGGAAGGCGGGCTGGTGGAGGGGCGCGACTACGTCCTCCACCAGGGCTTCATGGATGCCTTCTCGCGACCGGACGAGCCGAGCATGCGCCAGGCGGCCCGGCCCATCCTGCGCGAGATCGCCGCGCTCAAACCGGGCCTGGTGTTCACCACCGACGACGATGCCCTGCGCCACGTGGGCCTGCGCCTGGACGACGTGCCCGTGGTGTTCGCGGGAATCAACGGCGTGGAGAAGTACGTGGGGACGGGGAGGGTCGAGTCGCTGGAGCGGCCGGGACACAACCTCACCGGTGTCTACCAGACCACCTACTACCGCGAGTGCATCTCGCTGCTGCAGAAGGTGGTGCCCTCCATCAAGACCTTTGCGGTGGTGGCGGACTGGACCACGACGAGCCAGGAGCAGATCAAGGAGCTCCAGCAGATCCTGCCCACGTTGTCGGCGCGGCTCCAGGAGACCCACGTCAGCGACAAGCTCGAGGAGTGGCAGCGCTTTGTGCTGGACCTCCAGGACCGCGTGGACGCGATCTTCCTCCTCAACGCCAACGCGGTGCATGACCGGAGTGGACGGAAGGTGGAGCCCTCGGAGGTGTACCGCTGGGTGGCCAACCATTCGCGGCTGCCAGATACCTCCACGTGGAATGAGCCGGTGCAGAGCGGGATCCTGCTGTCCGCCTCCGACGACGCCGCCAACCAGGGCCACCACGCCGCCACGCTGGCGCTCCGCATCCTCGACGGGGAGAGCCCGGGCACCCTGGCGGTGGTCACGCCCCCCAACGGCGTTCCGCTGCTCAATCTCAAGCGTGCCAACGCGCTGCGGCTGCGCCTGCCGCAGGAGATCATGAACATCTTTGTTGAAGACGGGAAGATCTTCCATGACTTCTGACGGGCTCCGGAGATTGCGGACCATCCGGGCCAGGCTGTTCCTTGCGCTGCTCCTGGCAACCCTGGCGGCCACCACGCTGCTGGTGGGGGTCACCGTCCTGCGCGCGCGTGAGCTGGTCACCAACCAGATTGAGCAGGCCTACTCCGAACAGCTCCAGCTCATGCTGGGCCAGCTGGAGGAGCGGAACCGGAGGCTGTTGGCGTCGGGACTGCGCGGTTTCTACGAGGAGGGCTACAAACGCTCGCAGCTGGAGGAGCTGCGCAGGCTCTACCAGGGTGAACGCACGGGCATCTTCCCGGTGGTCATTGATGGCGCGGGCAACATTGCGTTGCATCCCGAGCCGCAGCCGCCGGGTTCGCCCGACGCCCGGGAGCTGGTGCGCATGGCACGCCAGGGCAGCGGGGGAACAGTGTTCTACTCCTGGCACGACGAGACGTGGTGGCTCATCTACCGGCGCTTCGACCCCTGGGAATGGGTGGTGGGCTACACCATCCGCTCCTCGGAGAAGTACGCCGGGGTGGCGCAGCTGGCGCGCTCGGTGGTTGGCGTCATGGCGCTGTTTGCCGTGGCCCTCGGCGTGCTGTTCTACGTCACGCTCCGTCGGGTGCTGGGGCCGCTGGGGGAGCTCTCCGCCGCCGCGCGCGAGATCAGCGGGGGCAACCTCAACGTCACCGTGCGGGACCCCGGCAGCAACGACGAGATGGCCGACCTGGTGCGCGCGTTCAATTCCATGATGCGCCGCCTCTCCACGTACACCGAGGACCTGGAGCGCGGCGTGGCGGAGCGGGCGCGGGTCATCGAGAAGCAACAGATGATGCTGGCCAACGCCGCCAAGCTCTCCGCGCTGGGCGAGATGGCGGGAGGCATTGCGCACGAAATCAACAACCCGCTCACGGTGATCTCGGCGCGCACGCAGCTGCTGCGGAAGCTGGCGCACCGCAACCTGCTGCAGGCGGATGTGCTCCTGGAGCACCTCGGCGTTGTCGACCGGACCGTGATGCGGATTGTCAACGTGGTGAGCGCGCTGCGCGCCCTCAGCCGCGACACCTCCGGAGAGCGCTTCGCGCCCGTGCCATTGCGTGACGTGGTGCTGGACGCGCTCTCCCTGTGCTCGGAGCGCCTGCGGACGCGCGGGGTGCGCCTGGAGGTGGACTTGGACGCGCCGGCCATGGGGACCACGGTGGAGTGTCGACGGGTGCAGCTGTCCCAGGTCCTCATCAACCTGCTCAACAACGCCTTCGACGCCGTGGAGCAGCTGGACGAGAAATGGATCCGGATCGACGCTGCCATGCAGGGGGACGAGGTGGAGATTTCCGTGACCGACTCGGGACGGGGGCTGCCACGCTCGGTGTCCGAGAAGGTGTTCGTGCCGTTCTTCACCACCAAGGAGGTGGGGAAGGGCACCGGGTTGGGGCTGAGCCTGTCCCGCTCCACGGTGGAAGCACACCACGGCGTCATGTTTGTCGACGTGGAGAATCCCCACACCCGGTTCGTGATCCGGATTCCCCGGCGGCAGGCCACGCTTCAGGGTGGAGCCCATGGTGTCGCCTGACCGCGGGATGGTGTTGATCGTGGAGGATGACCCGGACCTCCGGGAGTCCCTGGCGGGTCTGCTGGAGCTGGAGGGATTCCGCACGCGCCAGGCGGCCGACGGGCTGGAAGGGCTGCACGCGTGCAAGGTCTGTCATCCCGACGTGGTGGTCAGCGACATCCGCATGCCGCGCAAGAACGGCCTGGATTTCCTCCGTGACCTGCGCAGGGAGGTGGACCATCCGCCGCCGGTGGTGCTGATGACTGCCTACGCCGACGTCAAACCCGACGACGCCGCGCGCGCCGGCGCCGCCGAGCTCCTGGCCAAACCGCTGGACATCCCGCGCTTCGTGGAGCTGCTCTCCCGGTTGGGCACGGGTGACCTGCCACAGTGATCCCCGACGGGAAGCGGGCCGCGCGCTCAGTACACCGGCGTGGGCGCGGGAGTTACCGGGGGTGGAGGTGCGGGAGTGGGAGTGGGCGCGGGCGAAGGCGCGGGCGGCGCGTCCTCCACATCTTCCTCGTCGACCTCGGGCGCCGGCTGGGCGGGGACCTTCACGGCGGGCGGAATGGGGTCGGGAACCTTCAGCATGTCCCAGTTGAGGCGGTCCTCGCCCTGGGCCAGCGGCCGGCCCGTCAACGCCATCAGCGCCGCCACGATGCCACCACCGACGCTCGCGCCAATGACGTCGATGATCAGCGACAACGTCCCGCCCACCGCGCCGATGAGCACCCCCAGCCCGGTGAGAGCGATGCCGGCCACGGTCATGGCGAGGGTGAGCCCCAGCGTGGAGGCGTAGCTGGCGTCGGCGAGCGAGAACATGCAGCAGAGGAACGAGAACATGGCGCCGTAGATGGTGAGCACCAGGCCCACGTAGGCAATGACGTACGCCACCACAAAGCTCACCACCTGCAACGGGAAGCTCAACACAATGGCGACGATGGTGGGGATGTTTCCGCCGAGCATGGTCCACAGCAGCGGGACGCGACGTTTGCCCAACAGGCTGCCCAGCGCGTAACCGCCCACGCCCATCCCCAGCACGCTGGCCACGCCGATGATGACGCCGAGCGGGCTGCAGAAGTTGGACACCACCCCGCCGACGAACGCCCCCGCGCACAACGTGCCCACCGTGCCAACGAAGCCACCCACCGCCGCCAGCGGCTTGTTCTCCCTGGGGGCGGTCGCGGGCGCGGGAGGCGTCGGCCGGGGTGCGGGCTCCTCGAGCTCCCCTTCTTCCTCCTCCTCTTCCGCCAGGTTGGGGTTGGTGGCGTCGGCAGGCGCGGGAGCGGGTGCCGGCGCGGGAACTTCCTGCGGTGTGTTCATGGGCAACACCGCGAACAACGTGACGAGGAGGATTCCCATGTTCGGCTCTTCCCGTGATCCAGGTGGCGCGACCGTGTCCAGCACGCGACGGTGATGTCAAGGTTCGCTCACACCACGCCACGATTGTTCCGCCACACCGCGTCCCAGCCGGCCTCGGGCATGGTGTGTTCCCGCCCCGGCGTCCTCGACGTGGCGGTGTCGTTCCGTTGCTCGCGGTGAGGCCGTGGAAGACCAGCACGGTGCCACGTTGGGCGGCGTGCTCCGCGGCGCCCCGGTGCACCAGCAACGCGGCGTGGTGCCAAGGCTCAAGCTCGTGGCGGTGGGCACGGAGGCGCCGCCGGAAAGAACCGTCGTCCGTAGCAAGCCGCGCGGCGCAGCGACAACGCCCGGGGAACGGTGGCCCGCCCCGTGGTGGCGCGCTAGGTTGCGCCGCCATGAAAAAGTTCAAAGCAGCCGTCATCGGTGGCAGCGGCTACGGCGGTGTGGAGCTCATCCGTCGTCTGCTCCTGCATCCTCACGTCGAGCTTGTGCGGGTGGCCAGCGTGGACCACGTGGGCGAGCTCATCTCGGAAGTGCACCACAACCTGGAAGGCCAGACCGACCTGCGCTTCCAGGACATCCCGCCGGACAAGGCCGCCGAGGGCATGGACGTGGTCCTGCTGGGCCTGCCGCACAAGATCAGCGCCAAGTACGTGCCGGAGATCATGAAGACCGGGGCGCGCATCGTCGATCTTTCCGGAGATTTCCGTCTCAAGGACGCGGCCAGCTACAAGAAGCACTACGGCGCGGACCACCCGGCCCCGCAGCTGCTCGGTGAGTTCGTCTACGGGCTGCCCGAGCTCAACCGTGAGCGCATCAAGAAGGCGAAGTACGTGGCCAGCCCCGGGTGCTTCGCCACGACGATGGAGCTGGCCCTGCTGCCCCTGGCCAAGGCGGGACTGCTGAGCGGCGAGGTGGAGGTGGTGGGCATCACCGGCTCGTCGGGGAGCGGCATTGCGCCCACGGCCACCACGCACCACCCCACGCGCGCGGGCAACCTGCGCACCTACAAGCCGCTGGAGCACCAGCACGTGCCGGAGGTCCTGGACACCTGGCAGGCGGCGGGCGCCAAGAACGTGACGCTGCGCTTCGTGCCGGTGAGCGCGCCGTTGGTCCGCGGCATCTTCGTCACCGCGTTCGCGCACGTGGATGCCTCGGTGTCGACGGAGCAGGTGAAGAAGCTGTACCAGGAGTGCTACGCGGGCGAGCCCTTTGTGCGCATCCCGCAGAAGCGCTTGCCCGAGGTGGTGGCGGTGGCGGGCAGCAACTACGCCGAGGTGGGCGTGTCCTTTGGTGAGCCGGTGGAGGGCAGGCGCCTCATCACCGCGTTCTCCGTCACCGACAACCTCATCAAGGGCGGCGCGGGCCAGGGCATCCAGAACATGAACCTGATGCTCGGTCTCGACGAGAAGCTGACCCTTGAGGACCCGGGTAGCTGGCCATGACCACCACGGTGATCAAGCTGGGCGGTGAGCTGATGGACGCCGCCCACCAGGAGGAGCTGAAGGCCATTGCCGCCGACATTGGCGCGCTGATGCAGGCGGGTCACACCGTGGTGGTGGTGCACGGCGGTGGACCGCAGGCCACGGCGCTGCAGAAGCGGTTGGGCATGGAGCCGCGCATGGTGGGCGGGCGGCGCATCACCGACGAGGGAACGCTCGAGGTGATGAAGATGGCGGTGGCCGGCGCGGTGAACGTGGACCTGTGCGCGCGGCTCACCGCGGCGGGGGCGCGGCCGGTGGGATTGCACGGCGCCAGCAGCCTGGCGGTGCGGGCCAAGCGGAGACCGCCTCTCGTCGTCAGCGGCGGGGGACCGGACCCGGTGGACTTTGGCTTCGTGGGTGACGTGCAGAGCGTCAACACCGAGCTGCTGGGGCTGCTGGGGAAGAACGGCTACGTGCCGGTGATGGCGTGCCTGGGCGCCGACGAGCAGGGCAACACGTTCAACATCAACGCCGACACCGTGGCCAACCAGGTTGCCGTGGCGCTGAAGGCGGATGCGCTGCTGCTCATCACCGGGACGCCCGGCGTGCTCAAGGACGTGAAGGACCCGGGGAGTCGCATCCCGGTGCTCACGCGCGCCGACGGAAACGCGGCCATCAAGGACGGCACCATTGGTGCGGGGATGATTCCCAAGGTGGAGGAGAGCTTCAAGGCGTTGGATGAAGGCGTGAGCCAGGTGATCATCCTGGGCAGGCTCACCGTGGGACAGCTCAAGCGCGCCGTGCTGGAGCCGGGCAGCGTGGGCACCGTGCTCAAGAACTGAGCCTCGTCGAGCGGGCGGACGCATCATGACCTCGGTGCAGGGCCTGCGGGGCGTGGTGGTGGCGCGCTGGTTGGTGGCGTTGGCCGCGCTCTACGGCGTCACGGTCGTTGTCACCGCGGGCATCTGGTGGGGCGTGGTGGATGGGTTGGGGCGCACCATTGCGCCGCTGGACCCGTCGCGGAACGCGCGGTTCACCGTCACGTTCATCACCTTCTTCACGCCGCTGCTCTACCTGTTCACCAGCGCGCTCGCCCGACGCTGGCTCCGGCCGGACCCCGCGCAGTTGCTGCTCACCATGGGCGCCACGTTCTTCTGCGCGCTCCTGGCCGAGGTGGGCTGTGACGCGCTCTTCGTCCTCGTCGTGGGACGGCCGTGCTGGGAATACCACGTGTGGCCGGTGCATCACGGTTACACCTCCGGCGTGGGCCTGTTGATGTGGCCGCTCTACGGGTTGTTCGTGCACCTCCTGCACCAGGCGCTCGAGGAGAATCCGCGCCTGCGCGCCCTGGACAACCTGCCGGCGAAGGCGGTTCTCGTCGGGGTGGATGCCATGGTGCTGGAGGTGGCGGCCAACACGTTCTCGCTGGTGGCGTTCAACACGTTCTACTTCCGCTATCACGCGGGCGACCTGCACCACTTCACCACCGCGGAGGTGTTCGTGCCGTACGTGGTGGCGGGTTACGTGGGCCTTCACCTGCTGGAGCGTTTGCGTGGCGTGCCCCATCCGGCCTGGGTGGGAGCCGCGTTGTGGGTGGTGGCGGGTGGCTTGCTATCGGTGATCTGATGGCCGTGACGTGACGTCGTCAGAAACGACGCTGCAACACCATGCCCAACGCAAGCGCGGCGCCCCACGGTTCCCGTGCGGTCAGGGCCGCGAGCGCGGTGGGCTTCCCGCGGGCGCCAACGGGAGGTGATAGGATGGTCACACGGGGGCTTGGAGTCACGACGTGCATGTTGCCGCATGAACCGCGCCGCCGCGCCAGCCTGGCCGTGATCTCGCTGTCCCTGCTCGTGTTGCTGGGCAACGCCGCGGCACCCGACGCACCGCTGGCGCGGCTGGTCTCGACGGAGGACCTGGCGCTGGTGAAGAACGGTGAGACCGTGGTGCGGCGCAAGTCCGCGGGCGGTCGCGTGGAGACCATGGTGGCGGCGAAGATCGACGCGCCGCCGTCGTGGGTGTACGCGCAGATTCGCGACGCCTGCCACCTGGACAACTCGACTGCGTACTCGGGCGCTCCCCGCTATTTCGCCGCAACGGAGGCGGAGTCAGCCGTGGCGGCGGCACGCGGGGAAATGGAGCGGGCGGAGGTTGAGAAGCTCCGCGCCATCACCTGCACGGAAGCCGTGGCCGCGCCCACCGCCTTCAGCTTCACCACGTGGGACCTGCCCTTCCCTTTGTCCGACGGGTGGTCCTTCACGCGCATCACCCGGACGCCCGCGGGCTCCTCCGGCGGCATCATTCGCACCATGCAGGTGGCCGGCACCCTGAGCCACCTGGAGTATCACACCGACGTGGTCCCGCTGGACGGCGGCACTCTTCTCGTGGCGCTCTCGGTGTTCGAGATTCCCTTCTCCGTGCCCACCTTCATGCTCTCCAGCACCGACCAATCCAGCAAACACGTCGTCACCATTCGGGACCGTGCCAAGGCGGCCCCGTGGAAGAGCAGCGCCGCCGCCGATCAGCCTCGTAGCGACGCAGGAAAGTAGGACGCGCGCTCCATCGATGCATCCCGTGGGCGCAGCGCAGGGTGACGGAGTGGAGGTGCTGCGCCAGAGCAAGCTGCCCATCGGGATTGCAGACGGGTGAGCGGGCCACGACCTGGAGTGCGGCGGGCACTCGCCGCCCTGGTCAGCGCCGAGTGCGTCTTCAACGGCCGATCACGGAGCCCCGGGACGCGTCGACGACAGCGAATGGGCAACGCTGCGCCTGGTGGACCGCTGCCGGGTGGGGAACCCGCTTGGCGCTGGCCAGGGCGGCGAGCCGCTTTGGACAGCATCGACAAAATCTGGCGTATCCGGCTGTCCCGGCTGGAGTTGAAGAAGCGTCGTCGTCACCGGCGAGTTGAGCCCAAGCGTGCCTCGCAGCG
>JBFMGU010000143.1:0-27398 GCA_040752415.1 Myxococcota bacterium | reverse complement strand
CGTCGTGGGGTTGGGGATTGGCGGGCTGGGCACGGGGCTCATCCTGTGGGGACGTCAGCAGCAGGCCTCCGCGGACAGCCTCCGCGCCGACACCAGCGTCGAGGCGGAGCGGGAGCGGGCGGCGCGCACACAGGCGGCGCGTGAGAACTATGACCGGTCCCGCGTGCTGCTTCCCGTCGGCGGCGCGGTGACGCTGCTGGGACTGGTGGGAACGCTGGTGGCCGCCGTCGTCGTCATGATCGACGAGATCCTGTTCGTCCCGGCGCGCAGGTCGGAGCACCCGGTGTGGGATTTCGTCGGGCCGTTGGCGGGATACCGCGAGCCCACGACGATGTGGCCGAATCTCCCGCTCCCGCAGATTCCGTACCTGTTCGTCAAGCCACCTCCCAAGGCGGAAAAACCCAAGCCCTCCGACGAGAAACAGCCGCCCGCGAAGGAAGCGGAGAAGCCCGTGGAAGAGACTCCTCCGACGGAAACTCCGCCGCCCGCGCAACCGCACCAGGAGCCGCGCGCCCATGAGTGACGCCATCATCATCCGCATCCAGCGGCAGGACGGCCCGCAATCCCCCTCGAGGATGGAGACCTTCTCGGTGCCCTTCACGCCGGGGATGACGGTGATGTCGTGCCTGCTGCACATCCAGGCCAATCCCGTCACCAGCGACGGAAAGACCACCACCCCCGTGGCCTTCCAGGCCTCCTGCCTGCAGGACACCTGCGGAAGCTGCGCCGTGAACGTCAACGGGTGGCCCACCCAGGCGTGCAGCGTGCGCGTGGACGAGCTGGAAGAGCCGGTGGTGCTGGCGCCGTTGCACAAGTTTCCCGTCGTCAGGGACCTGGTGGTGGACCGCAGCCGCGTGCGTGAGCAGATGCAGCACGTGAAGCCGTGGGTGTCCGTCGACGGACTCGAGGACCTGGGGCCCGGACCGCGGCAGTCCGCCGAGCTGGCGTTGGAGCGCGAGATTCTGTCCCGTTGCACGGGGTGCGGCGCGTGCCTGGAGGCGTGTCCCAACTACGGGAAGCAGACCAGCTTCGTGGGTGCGGCGCCGGTCCACGAGGTGCGCGTGGCCAACCTGCACCCCACCGGCGAGATGCAGGCCGTGCGTCGACTGGAGGCGATGATGGAGCCCGGCGGCGTCTCCGACTGTGGCAATGCGCAGAACTGCGTGCGCGTGTGTCCCGTCGGCTTGCCGCTGACGACGTCGATTGCCAGTGTGAACAAGCAGGTCAACCGCAAGGCCTGGCGGGACCTGCTGGGAAGCTGAAGCACGGACGAGGGCAGGGCGGTGAAGCGCACGATCTACCTGCTGCGACACGGCGAGACGGACTGGAATGCCGCGGGGCGCCTGCAAGGCCACACCGACACTCCGCTCAACGAGAAGGGCCGCGAGCAGGCCCGCCGCGCCGCGGAGCTCCTGCGGGAACACCCCATTGGTCACACCATCAGCAGTGACCTGAGCCGCGCGCGCGAGACCGCCGACATCGTGGCGCACACGCTGGGCATCCGTGTCGACGTCGATCCGGCACTGCGGGAGCGCTGCTTCGGGATCTTCGAGGGGCTGACGTGGCAGGAGGTCTCGGAGCGCTATCCCCAGCACCACGCGGCCTACATGGATGACCGCACGACGAGGGTGCCCGGCGCGGAAACGCTGGAGGAGGTGGGCCAGCGCACGTTGCACGCGGTGCGGAACAGGCTGGTGCACGCCACCGTCGAGCGCACCATCCTGGTGGTGACCCACGGCGGCGTCATGCGTTCCCTGATTGGCAACGTGTGGAAGCCCGGACCGGGTCGTCCCAGCGCGGTGCCCAACGCGGTGCCCTTCCGGGTGGTGCTGGAGCACGGCGTCATCGTGGCGGCGGAAGCGCTTGGGCCCTGAACGCGCGCGGTGTACCTAGGAGCCATGCTGTCCCTGCTGCGCCGCGGCGGTTGGCTGCGTCTCGTCACGCTGGTGCTCGCGTGGGCGCACTCGTTTCCGGCGGCCAAGCACCTCGGGCTCTTCGTCGACAATCCGTCGCTCACGGAGGCGTGGAAGGGGTTCGGCGCGCTCGCTGCCGTCGTCATCTACCTGCTGCCGGTGCCGTGGCTGGTGGGTCGCATCCAGGTGTTGTGGCAGCGTCGGCGCGTGGTGGTGCAGCTGGCGACCACGGTTCTCGTCGTGGCGCACCTGGTTCCCGCGGTGGATCACCTGCCGCGCTTCTGGGCGGAGCCAGGTTGGTCGGAGGGGTGGCGCGGTGTGGGCTCCTTGCTGGCCGCCACGTGGTTGGCGTTGCCGGTGGATTGGCAGGGGCGGGTCCTGCAGTGGGTGTTGCGTCCGCGCGTCGGCACGCGTGTCGTCGAGGAGGTGGTGCCATGATGCGGTGGCTGGTGGTGACGACGTTGACGCTGCTCGGCGCGCTTCCCGCCCGCGCGTATCACGTGGTGGATCCGCTGAACGGGACCACGGTGGGCAACCAGGTTGGCGGCGCTTTGGAGGCCAACGGCTGGCGCGTCACCGACGAGAACGACCGCATCTGGTACGCGCTGCCGCGCCTGGTCACGGGCTCCATCGAGTTCACGGTGAGCGGCGTCTCCCTGCAGAACCTCGTCACCAACGACTACGAGATCTTCGGCATGTACGAGGCGGGCTACGGCATCTCCGAGCCCATCAACTACAGCCCGGCATTCCGCAACAACCACTACAAGTGCCTCATCCGCATCTACGGCGCCGCGGAGACGGGTCGTGAGGGCGGCGTGAAGCTGATGTGGGGCATGTGCCCCTCCGGCGCGCCCGGCTACGACGCGTGCGGCTGCGGTTCATTCTTCGAGGAGCCCTTCACCACGGACACGTCGTGGGACGGCACCGCGGCGCGCCTGCGCATCGAGTGGGGCGCGGGCATGACCCGCCTGTACAAGGACGGCGTCGAGGTGGTGAACGTGGACTGGTTGGGCAGCGGGCTCGCGTTTGGGCCGGACACGCTGCACTTCGTGCTGGGGAATCCACGTGCGTCCGCGCTGGACACGTCGTCACTGCCCATTGGTGCGGTGTTCTCCGACGTGGTCATTGATGGCCTGGAGGGTGCGTTGGCCACGTGCAGCGGCGGCGGCGAGGTCACCGACGAAGGAACGCTCACGACTCCGGAAGACAACGCTGTCGTCGTCGATCACACGCTGCCACCGGACATCCAGTGTGGAGAGACGGTCCAGGCCACCGTCACCGTGCGCAACACCGGGACCACCACGTGGACGCGGTCGCTCGGATACAAGCTGGGCGCCGTGGACGACTCCGATTCGCTCATCAGCGGCGATCCCCGGGTGTTGCTCGACGAGACCGACTCCGTGGCTCCCGGCGAGGAGAAGACCTTCACCTTCACGCTCGTCAACCCGGGCTCCGAGGGTGAGGCCATCACCGACTGGCGCATGGTGCGCGAGGGCGTGCAATGGTTCGGCGACACCGCCAGCGAGACCGTCAGATTGTTCTGCGCGGGCTCGTCCACGTCTGGAGCCTCCAGCTCGTCTTCGTCGGCGGGAACCACGTCCGGTGCCGCGTCGTCGTCCTCGTCCGCTTCGTCCTCATCCAGCTCCGGGGCCGCGAGCAGCAGCGGCGGGGTGAGCAGCAGCTCGGGGACCGGTGCGTCGTCGAGCTCGGGGACGGCGGCTCTCGACGCTGGTGCGTCGTCGAGCGATGCGGGCAACGGTTCCCCGCCAAGCTGCAGCGCGCAGTCGGTGACGACGGAAGGTGGCGCGTGGTGGGGAGTGTGCGGGCTCTTGGTGGCGGTGGGCGCGGGAATGCGTCGACGCCGGGGGTGAGGTCACATGCTGCGGTGGGCATTCTCGGCGGCGTTGCTGGCGCTGGTGGGCGCATCTCCGACGGACAAGGAAGACATCTCCAAGGCGCGCCAGAAGCAACAGGCGCAGCTCTTCAGTTGGAATCCGTGGAGCAAGGAGACGTTTGACCGCGCCAAGCGCGAGAAGCGCCACATCCTGTTCCATGGCGCCGCGGAGTGGTGTCACTGGTGCCACGTGATGGAGGAGACCACCTACCGGGACCCCGAGGTGGGCCGCATCATCAGCGAGCGGTTCGTCGCCATCCGCGTGGACATCGACTCCCGCCCCGACCTCATGGAGCGCTATTCCGACTGGGGTTGGCCCGCCACGGTCATCCTCTCCCCCGACGCCGAGGAGCTGGGCAAGTACCGCGGCTACATGCCGGCGGAGCAGATGGTGGAGATCCTGCGCGCCGTGGAGCGCGCGGAACAAGCGAAAGAACTGGCCGCGCACGCGTTGTCGGCGGACAGGAGCCCGGCACCCGTCGCTGCGCTGGGGTGGATTGGCACGCGCGTCATCCATGACCTCGACGGTTTCTACGACGCCGAGCTGGGTGGATGGGGACGTCGCCAGAAGCTGCTGGTGGGGGCCAACGTGGAGGTGGAGCTCCGTCGTCACCAGCGCGGTGATCCGGGTGCCCTCAAGCGAGCCACGTTCACGCTGCAGCAGGCCCGCGCGATCATGGACCCGGTGTGGGGTGGGGTCTACCAGTACTCCACGGGCGGGAGCTGGAAATCACCGCACTTCGAGAAGCTGATGACCATCCAGGCGTCGTCGCTGGAAGCGTTCGCACGCGCCTACCAGGTCTCCGGCGACGCGACGCTGCTGAAGGACGCGCAGGCCATCTCGTCGTACATGGAGCGCTTCCTGACCTCGCCGGAGGGCACGTTCTACGTGAACCAGGACGCCGACGTGGGCGCGCATGACCGCGCCGCGAAGTTTGTCGACGGGCACACCTACTACGCGCTCCCCGACGCCAAGCGCCGCGCCCTCGGCACGCCCTGGGTGGACACCCACGTCTATGCCCGGGAGAACGGGTTGGCCATTGCCGCGCTCACGGTGCTCTACGAGGCCGCCCACGACGAGAAAGCGCTGGCCCGCGCTCGCCGCGCCGCCGACGTCATGCTGCGGACCCACGTGCGTGAGGACGGCAGCGTCCGTCGTGCCGCCGACAATCCCGATCAACCGCGTTTCCTCGCCGACGCTGCCGCGCTGGGGCGCGCGCTCGCGTTGCTGGCCCAGGCCACGGGGGAAGCGCGCTACCGGGATGCGGCGGTGCGCGTGGCGCGGAACCTGGTGGCCTCGTTCTCCGACGAGAAATCCGGCGGTTTCTACGACCACACCGAGGATCCCGCCGCCGCGGGCGTGTTCGCACGTCGGGACAAGCCATTTGCGCACAACGTGACGGCGGCGCGCTTCCTGGCGCTGGTGTCGCGCCTGACGTCGGACGCCACGCTGATGGATCGTGCGCGGGGCGCGCTGGCGTCGGTGGCCACGCCCAGGGGGCTGCAGGACCAGGGGCGGATGGTGGGGGAGTTCGTGCTCGCGCTCGACGAGACCGGCGCGCTCACCTGGTGATCAAGCGGCCTGGGTCACCGCACCGGCGGGCTCGGGCTGCTCCGCCATGAGGGCCCTTCGTGCGGCAATCATCTTCTCGCGCACCTCGTCACGCAGCTTCTCCACGTCGTCGAGGGTGAGGCCCTGGGTGGGGATGGGCTCCATGATGTGCAGCCGCGCGTGCGACTCCGCACCGCCCAGCACCCAGCCGCCCTTGGGAAGCGCCTCGCCGCAGCCGGTGAGGACCATGGGGAGGATGGGGCGCTGCGTCTCGATGGCCAGCTTGAACGCGCCACTCTTGAACGCGCCCAGCTCGCCGGTGGTGCTGCGTGTGCCCTCGGGGAAGAGGAACACGCTGACGCCTTGCCGCAGGTACTCCGCCATCTGCTCCATGGCGTGACGACCGCTGTCCTGGTCGCCGCGCTTGACGGAGATGTCGCCGGCCATGCGCATCATCCAGCCCAAGAAGGGGATGTCCATGATCTCCTTCTTGGCCAACCAGCGCGCGTCCAGCGGCAGGTGGTTGATGAGGACGCTGTCGGCGTGGGACTCGTGGTTGCAGACCACCACGTAGCCCTGGTTGACGTCGTGGGGGAGCTTCCCGGTGATGCGGTGGTGCCAGTAGGGATGCGCCCACGCCACCAGGTGTGAGCCCCAGTGGAAGACGCGGCTGGTCAGGCGACGCCTGGGATCAATCGGGAAGGTCAGCAGCCTCACGCCGCCCACCACGCCCGTCCACGACACGATCACCGTGACCGCCGCGCCCCACACCCAGATGGAGAGGATCTTCTGCTTCACGGTCGTCACGCCAGCGTGTTGGGAGCGCGGATGGGGCGGTTGGCAAAGCCCAGCACGTCGTCCATGAGGGCCAGGACCTGCTCCGGCTCCTCGGTCACGGTAATGCTGCGCGTGTCGCCACGCCCACCAATGTGCAGGATGCTGCCGCCACGACCTTCCGTCTGCGGCACCACGGCCAGGATGACGTCGGCGCGCACACCAACGGTCTTTCCGTTCTGCGTGAGTCTGAGCAGGGGGCTCTTCATCATGGTGAATCCTCCTCACTGCGCCTCGAGCGAGATCCGCAGCAGGTAGTCCGTGAGCGTGGTTGTGCCGCTGAAGCCTCGGACGTGCAGGTAGTACGCGCCCGCGGGCAGGTTGGAGGCGGCGGCATCCGCCGGAGCGGCGCCCGTCCCGTTGATCAGGGAGCAGGTTCCCACGCCATCGTCGTCGTCATAGGTCAGGCGGGAGGTGCCGGCCTCATCCCACAGCTCCAGGTAGGTGTCGCCGGGACAGGTGGTGAGGTCCAGGCCAATGGTCTCCGCGCGCAGGGAGGCCGGCGAGGTCAGGTCCACCCGGTACCAGTCATGGTCGTCCGCCGTGATGTCGCCGGAGAACAGCAGGTGGGGGCCCGTGGTGGTGTTGGCCACCGCACGGCTCTCCGACGCCACGGAGGTGCCGTTGGGCTCGGTCTCCGCGGTGTTGGGCTCCTGCTGGCACTGCGCGTCACAACCGTCGCCCAGCGTGGTGTTTCCGTCGTCACAGGCCTCACCCGACTCCCGGATGCCCTGGCCACAACCGGGGCTCACCAGCTCCACGAACAGGAAGTAGCCGCCGCCCACGGAGGTGGCGGAGCTGTGGCTGACCTTGAGGAAGTAGTTGCCCGCGGGCAGACCAAAGGCCGCGCTGTCGACGACCGGATCAATCCGCGAGCAGTCCCCCGGCCCGTCCTGGTCGTCGGAGACCAGCACGGTGCCGGCGCTGTTCTGCAGCTCCAGCTTGGTGTTGAAGGGACAGCCGCCGAACCCGTCGGAGGTCTCCGCGCGGATGCCCATGCCGCTGGTGCTGAGGCGGATGAAGAAGAAGTCCACGTCGCCCGCCGGGGTGATGGCGCCGGACCAGCCCAGCGTGCCTTCGTCCAGCGGGTTGGCGCTGGCGCGCGTGTTGTTGGGCTCCACCTCCGCGGTGATCGCAAAGTCCACCTCGCACGCGCTGGAGCAGCCGTCGCCCTCCACCGCGTTGCCGTCGTCGCACTGCTCGTTCATGCCGCGGATGCCGTCGCCACAGCGCGCCTCGCTGACCTGCGTGGTGAGCACGTAGGGGCCGCCGGTCCCGGTGGAGTACCAGTGCGTGACGCGCAGGTAGTAGACGCCGGTGGGCAGGCCGTACGCGCCCGTGTCGTTCTGCGGCGCAATCAGTGAGCAGCTTCCCGGGCCGTCCTGGTCATCCTCAGCCAGCACGTTGCCCGCGCCGTCCAGCAGCTCCAGGTAGGTGTCAAATGGACAGCCGCCCGTCCCGTCGGACGTCTCCGCGCGGATGCCGTTGGCCCCGTACGTGGCGTCGACGACGTAGTAGTCCGCGTCACCGGCGGGCGTGATGTGACCCACGAACGCGTCACTGCCGGGGTCGAGCGGGTTGGCGCTCTCCACGGCGTCATTGGGCTCGGACTCCAGCGTGACCACGCGCTCCAGGGTGCACGCGGCGCTGCATCCGTCGCCATCCACGGTGTTGCCGTCGTCGCACACCTCGGCAGCGCCCAGGAATCCGTCGCCACAGCCGCTGGTCACAAGCGTCACATCCAGCGAATAGAACGGGATCTCGACGGGCTCCCGGGTTGCGCTGCTGTAGGCGGACACCTGGATGGAGTACGTGCCCGGCCGCAGGAAGCGCGCGTCGACGTCGGCCTCGTAGTCAATGAGGGAACAATTCCCCGGGCCGTAGTCGTCATCCTCGGTGATTCGTTCACCTTGTTCATCCAGCAGGTAGATCACGGTGTCCGCGCCAGGAGGACAGCCGCCCGCGGCGTCCGAGGTGCCAATGAGCACGTGGGATTCCTGGGCCAGGACCAGCGTGTACGTGTCCACGTCGGTGGCGGGCTGGATGGCGCCAATGGCTCCGCCAAAGTCCTCCAGCGGCGTGGCGGTCTCGGGCGTGTCGTTGGGCTCCAGGTCGCCGGCGCGCGGCGGGTCGAACTGGCAGGTGGCGCCGCACAGGTTGCCGGGCGTGCCTACGCTGTTGCCGGTGTCGCACTGCTCCACGCCGCGGTGGATGTAGCCGTCGCCGCACTGGGCCAGCACGCAGCCAACCAGGCAGGCGTCACTGTCGTCGGTGTTTCCGTCGTCGCACGGCTCCACGTTGGCGTGGGTGATGCCGTCGCCGCACCGCGCGGGATTGCAGCTGTTGGTGCAGTCGTCGGTGTCCACGTCGTTGCCGTCGTCGCACAGCTCCTCCAGCAGGAAGAGGTGGCCGTCGCCGCAGCGGGCGTTGCGGCACTCGGTGGTGCACGCGTCGCTGTCCACGGTGTTGCCGTCGTCGCATTCCTCTGCGTCGGGGTAGAGGAATCCGTCACCGCAGCGCGCGTTGAGGCAGTCGGAGCGGCAGGCGTCGGTGTCGTCGCTGTTGCCGTCGTCGCATTCCTCCAGGCCGCCCACCACGCCGTCACCGCAGAAACCGGTGCCGCCGCCGGAGGACGAGGAGCTGCTGCTGGTCTCCCCGAAGTTGTTGGACGTGCTGGTGCCCCCTGACGACGAGGAGCCCGACGTCGACGACGTGGCGCTGCCACTGCTGCCATCCGTGGAGGTGCTGGTTCCGCCCCCGCCGGTGGAGGAAGAGCTGCTGGAGGAAGACGACGATGACGACGACGACGAGCCCCCCGAGCTGGACCCGCCGCTGGAGGACTCACTGATGATCCCCGAAGACGACGACGAGGACGACGAGGACGAGCTGCTGGACTGGCCACCCGGCTCCCCGGAGGACGACGAGGAGGACGAGCTGGTCTCTCCGGCGCCGGTGGACCCGGAGCAGGCCGCAAGGGCCAAGGCCAGGAAGGCGGGGAGGGACCGGCGGTGGGGCAGGTGGCGACGCGACATCAGTCCAAGGCTCCAGGCTGCGTTGCTGCAGCGGCAAGCGGCTCCGACGCTACATAGGCCCACCCGCATTTGCCAGGGTTGCGCTCCGCGCGGGGCGCGGTCTTCAATGGGCGCCATGCGCGCCATCCTCCCGTTGTCCACGGCCCTCCTGTTCACGGTCACGTTGCTGGCGGACCAGCTCACGCGACCCAACCCGCCCACGCAGATGAAGGACGTCTTCCCCGCGCCGGACACCGGCCCCGAGGTCAAGACGGCCATGAAGGCGGCCATGGAGGTGAAGGGCTGGGGCGCGCTCCCCACGACGCCCGCGGACCTCATGAAGGAGCTGGGCGTCAAGCTGGAGCCGTGTCGACACATCACGGAGTACAGCCGCGGCAACTACGCGTACACCACCACGTGCTTCCTGGCCGGGAGCGCGGACGGGAACATGTACATTGGCGAGGACGAGGAATACTCGCAGTTCTTCGCCAAGAAGTGGAACGGGAAGCGCGCGGCGCTCCGGGCCCTGGCGCACAGCGGGAGCCTCATCATCGTCGAGCAGTTCCACACCGTGCTGGTGCAGGACGACGCTGCGTTCATCTGGTTCCTGTACACCCAGAAGGATGGCTGCAAGCACCCGCGCTACTGGCGCCTGGTCCGCGTCACCAAGAAGGGCGACATGACGTGGCTGGGGGATGACATGCAGGAGGCGGGGCCGGAGCCGGCCAGCCTCAAGGGCAAGTGCATCAACAAGGAGGAGCCGGGGCGACGTCGTCGGTGATGAAGGTGATCACCGGGCGCGGCCGCCCCGCGCGGAGGCTCACGCGTTGATCAGCGTGTAGCCGATGGTGCCGGGGTTGCCGTTGCTGTTGAGGTCGCGCCAGAAGCGGTTGTACTCGGCGGGAGACATGGTCTGGCAGCCCGCGCTGCCCGTCATGCTGTTGCCGCCCATGTGGAACAGCATGGACTGACCCGCGTTGCCACTGGCGCCGTCGTTGAAGCGGCCGTCGTGGTTGGTGTCGCGGTCCACGGTCATGTTCTGCGTGGGGCGGAGCACGTTGCCCAGCGAGCTGGAGGTGCCGGTGCGGTACTCGTAGTAGCCGGTGCGCATGCGGCCCAGGTCCAGGCGGCCGTCGCGGTTCACGTCCTCACCGTAGCGCCCCTCGTAACGGGCCGAGGGCTCGGTGTTGGAGCGGTACTCGCGCACGTGCTTCTGGCCGTTGCGGTCGGTCCACAGCATCACGGTCCGATCGTCGTAGACGCCCTGGCCGCCGTTGGCCTTGGTGCTGGTCTCATTGCGCATGGACAGGATGTTCCGCTCATTGGGACCGCTGCGGAAACGGCCGCCGTTCTGCTCGATGAGGCTGCGGTAGTGGTCGTACTTCTGCGCCTCCGACATGCGCGAGGTGTCGACGGCTTGCGTGTTGTTGGTGCGCGCCGGCTCGTTGCCGTTGTTGGCCGGCGTGGGGTCGGGCGCCTGCGGCTGGTTCTGCACGGCGGGGCGGTTCTGGTCCAGCGCGCCCAGCGTCTGCTGACCCAGCACGCCGGTGTCGGAGATGTCACGGCTGCGCTGGTACTGCTGCAGGGCGGCCTGGGTCTTGGGACCGAACTTGCCGTCGGTGTCCAGCGGAGGATTGGCGCCGTTGGCGTTCAGGCGACGCTGCAGATCCGCCACGCTCTCACCCTGGTGACCACGACCGATCTTCGCCGTGCCCGCGCGCACCTGGTCCAGCGAGGGGGCCGGGACGTACGCGCCGGAGAGCCGCTGGCTCACGGTGGACTCACGCGCCGCGGCCGCCTGACGGGAACCGGCCTGGGTCTGGCGCGACGCGGGCTGCCGCTCAGCGGTCTCTGCCGCGGCGGGCTGCGTCTGCGTCTGGGGCTGCTGCGTCTGCTGGGTTTGCTGCGTCTGCTGGGTTTGCTGCGTCTGCTGGGTCTGCTGCGTGGTGGACGGGCGCGGGCGGCTGGTGACGGTGGTCATGGATCCCTCAGGCGGTGGCTACGAGGACGAAGCATGTAGTCCATCGGCTTACGGGGCAAGGAGTTCCTCCGTCATTCGGCGGATGAATGGTGGGTGAGCGGATGTAGGCCTTGGGGCTTCCCACGACGTCGTGGCGGGGAAGCTCAGTCCGTCACGTATTCCACGGTGATGATGGCGCCAGTTGCAGGCTGCGACGACGCGTCGAAGGTGATGGAGTTGTTCGTCGCGTCGTAGCGCCAGGAGGGCCGGAACCACTCCGTGCGACCCGAGGCGTCCTCGACGAAGACGTGGATGGATGACTCGACGGCTTGGAGGGCCAGCGGGAAGCTTAGCGCCGCCGACGCGATGCCAAGCGCGATGTCGCTGAGCAGCTGGCCGTAGTCGTTGCAGCAGATGTGGATGAGCTGCCCGCCGGTCTGGTTGGCCAAGGCAATGTACTCCTGCCCGACGGAAGCGATGTCCGGGCAGTCGTTGGCGTTGAGGCCAATGATGCCGTGATAGGTGGCGTCGTCGAGCCCCGAAAGCGCCGAAGCCTGACGCAGGAAGTCGGAGGCCCTCAGCGCGGAATTGTCGTCGGTGACGAAGATGACGTTGTGTTTGGCGTCCGGGCGAATCCAGGTGAAGGCAAAGTTCGGGAAGTTGCCCAAGAGGAGATCGGGCCCGTCGGTGGATTCCACCTGCACGTCTTCGTGATGGAACTTCCCGGGATGGTCCCCGCAGCTCGGACCGGCCAACGGCTCGGGCACGCAGATGGAGTACGCGTCCGTGCCCTTCTTCGTGAGCATCACGATGTGGAAGTCCAGCCCGCTGTTGCCAATGTCCTGAGCGAAGCGGTTGATGTTCTCCTTGATGCCCTTCAGCTCCATGTCCATCGACCCGGAGTTGTCGATGACGAAGATGATGTCCGCCGCTCCGCTCTGCGTGAACTGCTCCTCACACTGACGACGCAGCTCGTTGATGCGCGTGCACTGCACGTCGCCACCGTCGGGGCGCGGGACGGCTCCGGCCTGGGGCGCGCCGCACTCCTTGGTGATGCCGGTGAAGCCGGGGACGGGACAGCCCGTCGGGCATCCCGTCAGCAGCGCCACCATGGTCGGCACCATCCACGTTGTGCGCATCTTTTTCCTCCCGGGCGGCCCGTGCGTCAGCCGCACTCGTAGCATGCCGGCGGGAGCGCTTCAGCGTGCCGGATCGGCAGCGGAGACAGCGAAGGCTGTGACCGGGGCGCGAGAACCCGCCCGCCCGTGCTTGACGCTCACGACGAAACGGTTCAAAGGGGCGCCATGGAAACCGACACCCTTCCCGCGCCCCCCAAGACGGCCCGCTCCAAGGAGACCCTTGAGCGCGCCGTCATCCGCTTCTGCGGCGACTCTGGCGACGGCATGCAAGTCACCGGCGCCCAGTTCACCAACACCGCCGCGCTGTTCGGCAATGACCTGGCGACGTTCCCGGACTTCCCCGCGGAGATCCGTGCGCCCGCCGGCACGCTCCCCGGCGTCAGCGGCTTCCAGGTGAACTTTGCCTCCACCGACGTGTTCACGCCCGGTGACCAGGTGGACGCGCTCATCGCCATGAACCCGGCGGCGCTCAAGGCCAACCTGGCCGACCTCAAGAAGAACGGCATCCTCATCGTCAACACGGACAACTTCAAGGCGCCCGACTTCGAGAAGGCCAACATCAAGAGCAACCCGCTCGAGGACCACTCGTTGGACGGCTACCGCGTCTTCCAGGTGGAGATCACCCGGCTGACGCGCGCGGCGCTCAAGGACAGCGGGCTCAACGCCAAGGCCATGGACCGGTGCAAGAACTTCTTCGCGCTGGGCATGTGCTACTGGCTGTTCAACCGCTCCATGGAGGGCACGGAGCGCTGGCTCGACGAGAAGTTCAAGGGTGAGAAGGCGCAGCTGGCGCAGGCCAACAAGACGGTGATGAAGGCCGGCTTTGCCTACTGCGAGGCCACCGAGGCGTTCCACACCCGCTACGAGGTTCCGCCCGCCAAGCTGGAGCCGGGCACGTACCGCAACATCAGCGGCAACCAGGCGCTGGCCCTGGGGCTGGTGGCGGCGGGGCAGCAGAGCGGCCTGCCGGTGTTCCTGGGCAGCTACCCCATCACGCCCGCGTCCGACATCCTGCATGAGCTCAGCATGTACAAGGACTTCGGCGTCTACACGTTCCAGGCCGAGGACGAGATTGCCGCCATCTGCGCCGCCATTGGCGCGGCCTTCGGCGGCTCGCTGGGCGTGACCACGAGCAGCGGCCCCGGCATTGCGCTGAAGCAGGAGGCCGTGGGTCTCGCCGTCATGACGGAGCTCCCGCTGGTCATCTGCGACGTGCAGCGTGGCGGTCCCTCCACGGGCCTGCCGACGAAGACGGAGCAGGCGGACCTGCTGCAGGTGGTGTTCGGCCGCAACAGCGAGTCCCCGGTGCCCGTGCTGGCGGCGCAGACCCCCGGCGACTGCTTCTGGATTGCGCTGGAGGCGGCGCGGATTGCGCTCAAGTACATGACGCCGGTGTTCGTCCTCACCGACGGCTACCTGGCCAACGGCGCCGAGCCCTGGAAGATCCCCGACGTCAAGGACCTGCCCAGCTTCAAGGCGCAGCTCCGCACGGACCCCGCGGGCTTCCTCCCGTACCTGCGCGACCCGCAGACACTGGCGCGTCAGTGGGCCGTCCCGGGCACCGCCGGCCTGGAGCACCGCATTGGCGGCCTGGAGAAGCAGGACCGCACCGGCAACGTGAACTACGAGCCGGGCAACCACGAGCACATGGTGAAGACGCGCGCGGCCAAGGTGGCCGGCATTGCCCAGGACATCCCGGAGGTCGTGCCCGCCGGCGACGCCGAGGGCGACCTGCTCATCCTGGGCTGGGGCTCCACCTACGGCTCCATCACCGCAGCGCTGCGCACCCGCCTGGGCAAAGGCAAGCGCATTGGCCACGTGCACCTGCGTCACCTCAACCCGCTGCCCCGCAACCTGGGTGACGTGATGAAGCGCTACAAGAAGGTGCTCATCCCGGAGATGAACCTGGGGCAGCTCGGGGTGCTGGTCCGCTCGCGCTACCTCGTCGACGCCATTGGCTACAACAAGGTGCAGGGCAAGCCGTTCACGCAGGCTGAAATCGAGAAGAAGATCGACGAGGTGCTGTCATGACCGCCGCCACCGCGCTTCCCGTCTACAACAAGAAGGACTTCCAGACCGACCAGGAAGTCCGCTGGTGTCCCGGGTGTGGCGACTACGCCATCCTCAACGCGGTCCAGTCCGTGTTCCCGGAGCTGGGCATCCGCAAGGAGAACTTCGTCGTCGTCAGCGGCATCGGGTGCTCCAGCCGGTTCCCGTATTACATGAACACCTACGGGTTCCACACCATCCATGGTCGCGCGCCGGCCATTGCCACGGGCCTCAAGGTCTCCCGCCCCGAGCTGGAGGTCTGGATGGCCACCGGCGACGGAGACGCGCTGTCCATTGGCGGCAACCACTTCATCCACCTGCTGCGTCGGAATGTTGGCATCAAGGTGATGATGTTCAACAACCGCATCTACGGCCTCACCAAGGGCCAGTACTCCCCGACGAGCGAAGTGGGGAAGAAGGCCAAGAGCACGCCGTTCGGCTCGGTGGACCGCCCGTTCAATCCGCTCAGCGTGGCGCTTGGCGCGGAGGGCACCTTCGTGGCGCGCTCCGTGGACGTGTTCCAGCCGCACCTGAAGTCGGTGCTGAAGAAGATGGCGGCCCACAAGGGCACGGCGTTCGTGGAGATCCTGCAGAACTGCAACATCTTCAACGACGGCGCCTGGGACCGCCTCACCGACAAGGAGTTCAAGGACGAGAACACCATTGCCGTGGAGCACGGCCAGCCCCTCGTCTTCGGCAAGAAGAAGGACAAGGGCATCCGGATGAACGGGCTGGACCTGGAGGTGGTGACGCTGGGCAACGGCATCACCGAGAAGGACCTCATCGTCCACGACGAGAAGCACCCGAATCCGGCCTATGCGTTCCTGCTAAGCCGCATGGACGGGCGCCCGGGCTTCCCCACCCCCATCGGCGTGCTTCGCGCGGTGGACGCGCCGGTGTTCGAGCAGGACATGAATGAGCAGATCAAGGCGGTGCAGGCCAAACGCGGCAAGGGTGATCTGGCCAAGCTGCTGCGCGGCGGAGAAACCTGGGAGGTCCGCTGAGCCTGGCGTGGTAGCCTCGCGGCAGGCTGGCGGGAGGCTCGGTCCATGGCGCTGAAAGGCATACTGGCGGGGCTGGGCTGTGCGGACGTCTTCCAGCTCATGGGCCAGGGAAACAAGACGGGCCTGCTGAAGCTGCGCAGCCAACGCGCCGCGGTGGACATCTGGTTCCAGAACGGGAACGTGGTGCGCGTGGAGGACATGAGCCGCGACCCGCGCCACCGCCTGGGCGAGCTCCTGGTCCGCGCCGGCCTCATCTCACGGGAAATGCTGACGGATGCGCTGGCGGTGCAGCGGCGCACGCGTCGACGCCTGGGCGAGGTGCTGGTGGAGGGCAGCTACATCTCCGCGCCCACCCTCAAGGAGTTCACGCGCCTGCAGACCACCGAGACGCTGTACAACGCGTTCCTGTGGCGTCGCGGGACCTACGAGTTCGTCCCGGACGTGCGCACCATGCCCGACCCGGACCTGGGGCGTGGCATCCGGTGGGACCAGGCGTTGATGGAGGGTGTGCGTCGCGCTGGGGATTGGCCCGCCATCCGCAAGGTGGTGCCCAGCAATGAGCACACGTTCCGCGTGGTGAAGGAGCTGGAAGCGGAGGCGCCGCCGCCGGAGGAGCCCGCGGAGGATGATTTCTCCTTCGGTGACGTCGACGGAGAGGGTGGGGGTGGAAGCAAGCCCCGCCTGGGTCCCAATGAGCACCTGGTGTACGCGCTCATCCGCCCCGGCATCACCGTGCAGCGCATCGTGGATCGCAGCTATCTCGGTGAATACGAGACGTGTCGCGCGCTCTGGCAGTTGGCGGAGCAGGGCTACATTGAAGCGGTGATAGAAGAAGTGGAGCTGGGCGACCTGGATGCGGTGGAGGACGTGGACACCACCGCGGAAGCGCCCATGCCCGGCGGCGGCTCCGACGGCGGGAAGGGCTGAGCTCCGTCGTCAGGCGCGCGCGAGCGTCGCCGCCAGCCGGTGCAGGCCCACCTCCGTCTTGGCGTCCTCCAGCTCACCGGTGCGCGTGCGCTGCAGACACACCGACAACGGCCAGAACTCGACGGTGGCGGATTCCTCCACCGGGCTCCCGTCGAGCGCGGCGTGGCCCACGGCGTCGCGGTCCGGGATGCGCGCCTGCGCGAAGTACACCTTCTCCGCGCACAACCCCGGCGTGAGGAACACCGGCGGTCCCAGCATCTGGAACGCGGTGACGTCGAGGTGGTAGCCCGTCTCCTCGTGGGTCTCGCGCGCGGCGCAGCGCAGGATGCCGTCCACGCCGTGCTCACCCAGCTCAATGATGCCGGCGGGCAGCTCCCAGATCTGCGCGTGCTCGCGCGTGTCGGGGAGGGGCAGGTCACGGCCCACGCGCAGGCCCACCGGCGGACGCAGCGCGGTGCGCATCAACACCAGCGGATCACGCGGGTTGTCGGGGTTGTCGGCGTGCAGGACCATGGCCACCGCGTCCAGGGCGGTGCGGTCCACCACGTCGTACGCGTAGGGCGCGCTCTCGGTGCCGTCGTCGTAGTGGTTGCGCAGGAGCAGGCGGCGGACCTTGAGGAAACCCTGGTCGCTGGGCGTGGTGCGGGTGCGATCCTCGAGGACGCGGATGGTGATGCGGCGCATGGTGGGACCCTGGGGCGAGGCGCGCGGCGGTGGAGTGCGCACCTGACGTCGTCGTGGCGGAATTAGCCTGGCGGCAGCCGAGGCTGCACCTGGAAAGGCACCAAGCCCCGCCCTCGATTTCCACCCGCGCTGCGTTCACGTCGGCGGGGCTCCGCCTTGGTGACGACGAGGAGCGTGGCTGGAGATTGGGGCGTGTCGTTCCGCGACGTCGATGGCGCTACCGACAGGATTCGCGGCGGGAACACGCGGAAGGCCCCGACGACGTCAAGCGGTGCCATCGCTTTTCGGGGTCGGGGCTCCGGGCAACTCAGCTCAGCTTGCGCACGGCTTCCAGCGCGGCGTCGTAGTTCGGCTCCTCGGCGACCACCGGCACGTACTGGACGTACTGGACCGTGTCATCCTTGTCGACGACGAACACCGCGCGCGCCAGCAGCCGGCGCCCCGGCTCCAGCGTGCCCCACCCGCTGCCGAACGACGCGGTGCGGTGGTCGGAGAGCGTCTTCACCTTGTCCACGCCCGCCGCGCCGCACCAGCGCTTCTGCGCGAACGGCAGGTCCATGCTCACCACGTACACCTCGGCGTTGCCGATGCTGGTGGCCTCCTTGTTGAAACGGCGCGTCTCGGTGTCGCAGGTGGCGGTGTCCAGCGAGGGCACCGAGAGGAACACGCGCGGCTTGCCGCTGGTGTCCATCAGGCTCACCGGCTTCATGTCCACGCCCACGGCGGTGAAGTCGGGGGCCTTCTGGCCCACCTTGACCTCCGGACCCTCCAGGTCCACCGGGTTGGCGCCCCACTTGATGTCGGTCTTGCGCGTTGCCATGTGCCGCTCCTTGGTGACGTCGCCGGTTGTGCTCCGGCGGAAAGGTTGGGGCGGCAGAGCTAGCGCCAAAGCACCCACGCGTCCACGGTCCAACCGCAGGATCTGCGTGGTGCCCGACGACGCTGGAACTCGGGGCAAAAAAAAAGCGGGCACCCGGTTTCCCGGATGCCCGCGTACAACGTTTGGTGATCCCAGCGGGAATCGAAGGCGCCGGAAGCGACGGGACGCTCATGGAACCACAAGCACCGATAGCGAAAACTCCGCAGAATGACGCGGAGAAAGTGGGCGCCGACCGCGAACCCTCACAAACGGACGCGGATGTTCGCGATCAGCGTGTCAGCAATGTCAGCAACATGGTTCAGGGCGCCATGCTGGCGCTCGTTTCCGGAGACGCGGGCGCTGCGCTGAAGATACTGCACGACGTGCGGCAGGCCCTCTCCGCTCTGCTTACGCGGCCCGGTTGAACACAGGGTCACATCTCGCAGATGATCGGCGGTGCCTGAGGCCGACAGGTGCGGCCACCATCCTGGCTTGCCGCGCAACGGAGGCCGTCGGCACAACGCGACTGGCACGGCTCACCGCGTCCGGGCCACGTGCTGCAAACGAACCCCGCCTCCCCCTCACGGCAGTCCGTCGCACGGCGCAGAGATCCGGGAGCATGCCTCTCCTGGACCTGGGCGACGCGAGCACACGCCCTCGCGACCGCCGCCGTCAGCCAAGCGGCAGTAGTGCGTGGTCAATCCGTGTTCGCACCAGAGTGTCGCGGTGTAGTCGAATGATCCGACCGCATTGCACGGCTCGCCCTCGTCGACAACCTCTGCAAGAGAACAATGGCCACCGTCAGCACTGTACTCGCACACCATGCCGCTCTCCGTCACGGAGCACTCGTCCACCGCCGCGACGTTGCATGTGTCGCCCGCCGCTTTCCTCCGTGCGCACGTACCGGAGGCACATCGCAGCCCTTCGGCGCATTCCGCCGCCGCCGCGCAGGCCTCGCTTTCTCCTCGTCGTGGCTGGCACAGACCCGAAACCGAGTCGCACCAGCTCGAATCATCGCACCGAAGAGTCACCGCCCCGTCGACGCACGTCTGTCCTTGCTCGGCTATCTGGCGACAGGTGTACGTCGTGCGGTCGCAATAGAGCCCGCTGCCCTTGTCACACTGAGCTTCCAGGCAGGCCTCGCCAGTCGCGGCGTAGCGCGTGCAGACTCCGCAGCCACCGTCCCGGGCCGCACAAAAGCCCCCAGCACACTGGAGCGCAGCAGCGCAGGGCGAGCCAGGTGAGAGTTGACCGACGAAAGCGGCGCCGCAGATAGCACTGAAGTCATCCGGGTCGCCTTGGCACGGAATGGAGGCGTGCTCCAACGCCGCGAGGCACTGGGCCAAGGCGTCCGCGGACACGCTCACGGAAGGGGGCGTTAAAGACGAGGTCGGCGAATGCCTCCGCGTCGTCGTGGGCGGATGACGAGCGCGCCTGGGGCTCTACACGACCGAGGAAGGACTGATCTTCATTGGCCCGCTCGCAGATCAGAAACGCTTCATAGGCGGTCACAAACCGGTCACGATCTGCCGTGCCGCTCGTCGGAGACCCGGAATCTGGCGGACCGCCGGCAGGGGTGCTGGTGCAATTCGCCAAACCCACGACGAGAACCCCAGACACAGCCGCCGCACGAATGGGCGTCATTGGGGTCAGCACGCTGGACCGATACACGTCGGTATCGGAAGGATGGTTTCCTTGACGTAGCGCGAAGTCGTAGCGCCCCCATAAGGAGAGCCCCAGCACGCCACGGTGTCGTCGTCACGGATCGCACACGTGTGTCTCCAACCGGCCGCCACGTCTTTGAAACGGCCCGTCGGCGGGCTTGCCTGCCCCCAGTCATTCAACCCCCAGCACACCAAGTTTCCATCGGTACGGACACCGCAGGCGTGCTCCATGACGGTGCTGATCGCTCGGAAACCACCACTGGGAGCCTGGGTATTGCGGCCCCAACACGACACCCCCCCATCTTGCGCAATCGCGCAAATCTGCGAAGAACCAGCCGCTACCTCGGAAAACGCGCCTGTTGGCGCCTCGATGCGGTCCGTATTCTCTCCCCAACAGGCCACAGTCATGTCGCTTCGCAGTGCGCAAGCATGAATGTCTCCGGCCGCGACGCGCTCAAAGGTGCCCTGTGGAATGGGCGCGGGGCGCGTCGGAACCGAAGCACGAAATCTCCCCCGTCAACGACACAGCGCAGGTGAAGGCCTGCGACGCGGACACGTCCTTGAATGTGCCAGAGGGTGGGCTCGCCCGACCCGATCCGTTGTCACCCCAGCAGGCAAGTGAGTCGTCCTGTCGGATCGCGCAAGCGTGAGCCAACCCCACGCTGACACGTTTGAAGGAGCCGGTCGGCGGTTCAGATTGTCCGACGTTGTTGACGCCCCAACAGACGAGCGAGTCGTCGTCGAGAATGCCGCAGGTCAAGTTGTTGCCGGCCGCGAGTTGCTTGAAACGGCTGTCAGCGCCGCAGGCCAATAACCCGGCGCACAAAACGAGGGCGGAACGCATTTGCACAAGACCTCCCATTTACGCCCGTCGCCGACGCCGCGCCCATGCTTGGACGAATCCCAACCAGACCAGGAAGAACGACGGGTGGCCGGCGTGCGAGCAATTCACTCCGGCGTCGTCGTCAGACCCAATGCTGCGGGAGCTACCGTCGTCCGCGTCTTCGCCAGAAGAACCCGCTGGCGGAGTGCTAGCGTTCGGCGGCGGAGCAGGCTGGCAAACGCTCGCGCCCTCGTCCACGGTCTGCACATTTTCGAGACACCGATCCAGGCCCGCTTGGTCATGACCGACGCGAAGCTGCACTGAGGGGTCGGATGTGTTGCCGGACGCGTCGATTGCTGCGACGTGGATCGTGTAGATCCGGGCATCAGCGGAGTTGCCGCGCCGCTCGGACCGGACGCAGACGTGATCCGGGTGAACGACCACATCGTTGGTGGTGTCTCCATCTCCGGTCGCGTCGTCCGGCTGATTGCTGCTCGCCGACAGCACTGTGAGTGTCGCGTTTGAGCAGCGATCCGAAATCAGAGCAGAGAAGTGAGCGTTGACGTCGACGACGAAGTAGTGATGATTTGGCGGCCAAAGGCACGCTGGACCAAGATAGGCGAACTCCGTCAGTTCAGGCGGTGTGGTGTCGACGACGTCGATCGCCGTTGTAGTGAACGCGGTTGAGCCACAAGCGTCGACGACCTCCAAGACGACTGTGGTCCTCCCCATCGGAAGGGGAAGCGTTGCCTGCGCGCCCTCGGCGACGATGGGGGAGGTCGGCGCGCCGAGCCGCCAGTAGAACGCATGCAGCGGCAATCCATCTGGATCACTTGATCCAGCCGCCGACACACTGACGTCGGCACCGGCCGAGCTTGTGCATTCCTGAGTCGGATTGGCAGAGATCGCCGCCGTCGGGGGAGCATTGGTCACCGTAATGACCATGCTGTCCTCGGAGAAGACGGCGCGCGAGTCCCTCACCTGGAAGGTCGCGGCATGCGCGCCGACACCGAGCGAAACCGTGACGTCGGCACCCGGCAGCGTCTGTGTCGTCGGAGTGTTCGGGTCAATAAGCCACTGTTGAAAAACTATGTCGTTGTCGGGGTCAGTCGCCGTTCCATGAAGTTGGATCTGTTCACCGCACACCGCGTTGCGATCAGCCCCTGCCTCCGCGACAGGCGGCCTGCCGACGAACCGCATTCGCACATTGAAGTCCGCGCCAGCGGCTGCCGGCAAGAGGGGCGACTCCGGCAGATGCTGAAGTGTGCCGGCCAGCGTGAAGTTGTCGCCGACCTCGTCGTACACACCAGCGATTGGACTGCTGTTGGTCGCGAGGAAGGAGACTTCCACGGCGCCGCCGAGCGCCGAGTTGAGCGAGCCCGCCGCTGCGAACACAGCGGCCTGTGCCGGCACCTCGAACGAACCGTCCGCCGCTATCGGCACCGTCACAGGCGAAAGGAGCACGAAATAGGGCTCGGACATCGTCGTGGTGCCATCCAAGTCGAGCGAGGGGGCGCACTGATCGTCTTCGTTGCAGGGCTGGAAGGGGGCACTTGTGCAAGCGCGGGCGCTAATGCATGACGCTTCAACCACGCAGTCGTTGTCGCTGGAGCAGGCTCCGGGCGCAGCCGGTGGAACGCACGACGACAGGAAGACGCACTGGCCACTGATGTCGCAATTGACATCGTTCGAGCACGGCAACCCTGCTGAGCCGCTCTTGCAGAAGCCCGTGTCGTCGCACTCTCCGACGACATTGCATTGGCCGTCAGAACTGCACGCGGACCCAATTGCACCCGACGTGCAGGACCCGGCAGCGACGCAGTCGCTGTCTGAGGAACACGAACCAGGCAATGCGGGAGGGGCACAGGTGGACGTGACCGGACCGCACGATCCCGGCGTGCCGGCGATCGGAATCGTTTGTGGTGGCACCGTCCCGTCGAGCGCGTTGATGGTCAGTTGAGCGCCGGCCAGCGTTGTGCTGGCGCTGAGTGATGGGAACGCGGTGCCATCCTCGGGAACACGAATAGTGCCGAAGACAAGATCATGCGCGACGACGCTGGACGGGGCGACGGATTCGGACGTCGCCCGGCCCGGATCTCCCTGAATGTTGGCAAACGCCGCCTCGAACGGATTGCACGCCGACACGCGCTCCCACTGGAAATCTATGCAAGCATCGTCGATGCACTCGACGATCAATCCGGTGGCGACCTCAGGGCAGTCTTGGACCGTCAACGGTGCGGCACAAGATTCGAAGCATTCTCGTCGTCCTGTCCTCGGGTGCGTTGCACACTTCGGTCCTCGCCCAGGCGCAGCGCAATCCGCGTCCGTCTCGCAACTGAACCGACTTGGCGGATCCGCCAATTCGTACGGGCCGCCTTCTTTCCGGTCACATGCGAGCTCGCAGTCTTCTTTGGGCACATCGCCGAGCGGTCTGCATCTGAGCAAACGGTTGGCTTGATGGTGTCGACTCCGGTTCCGCCCTGGATGCTCTTGAAGCAGGCACACCTGATTCGGTCGTCCTGCCTCGACCGGCACGACGGAAGCACGGCAATAACAACGGCCACGAAGACGACAGCGCTAGTTCGCATCTGACCCCCTCGCTGGCGTCGACGCCAGCTTGGCACCGCGAAGCCTTCAAGAGTGCCCGCGGATTTGCTCCCAAGCCGTCGCCGGCAAGGTCGCCCTTTGGTGTCAAGCGCTCAAACGGTACGCCCGGTTGTCATCCTGGTCAAGCCACAGATTTGCGCTCTGATCTTGGCGCTGCGGGCCATGAAGGATGCGGGCCACGACGATGAAGGGAGGCCAAGCCCGGGGTTCATGCAGCCACCCGTGCCCGAGGGTGCGCTCAAGGGCTGGAAGCCCTTCGCGGAACCGCAGCGCGAGCGAATTGAGCATCGCCAAGCCACGGTGGATGTCCACGCCAAGAACCATGAGCGACGACGTCCAAAGCGGGCAATGTCAGAAGCGCGTCCACTACGTCAGTCACCTGGGCGTTCCCTGCCACAGGGTCATCTCTGCGGGTGACGGGGGAGCCGGTTCGGCTCAGTTTGCCAGGACGGCGCGGGCCGCGTTGAGCATCAAGCCGCTGACCAAGCCGGTCCATGCTCTTTGCAAGATGGCGCGGTTCATTTTCAGCGGACTCCTCAAGGCACACGGTGCCCGTGCGCGTCTTGGCAGCCGCGGTGCGCTGTCACGATCCCAGGGACGAGGCGCTCCAGTGCGTCGAACTTGGAGACAAACCCACAGGCACCCGCCTCCAATGCTGCTTCCCTAACGTCCTGACTGGTGACGACGACGACACAAGTCCGAAGCCGGGCCGCGATCACGCGGGTTGCCTCCAAGCCGGACGCACCACGGCCCAGATCCACGTCCATGGTGACAACGTCGGGCCGCAACTTCTCTGCCTGCTCAACCGCCGTGCCGGCATCCGCCGCACAGCCCACGACGTCAAACCCAGCAGCGCGGAGCTGTCGCACGAGCGCGCCCCGCACCAACGCGTCATCGTCCACGATGAGGATGCGCAATCTGGGAGTTGTCATTGGGGGAGGGTCTCCCGCGGCTGCAATGGGCAACGGCGCTCCGTCAACAGGGTGCCAATGGTAACAATTGAGTTGTTGGACCCGCAAGGGCGTGGCGCGTAACCGGGCGCCCGCGTGCCTGCCCCACGGTCACAACATGCGCATGGACGGCCGGAAGCCAAGCGGCAGCCCATCATCATGGCGAGCTTCGCGCGGGAGCGGCGCGCCCTGGGAGCGCGGCTCAGGGGGCTGCGAATCGAGCGCGGCCTTTCCCAGGAGGCGGCGGCGGAGCGCGCAACCCCAAGCAACTCAGCCGCCTTGAGACAGGCCGCACCAACGTGACGCTGTTGAGCCTCGTGGCGCTGTCGACCGCCTACGGTGTCGCGCTCGCCGAGCTGTTCAGCCAAGCACCGCCAGAGGACGGCGCGCCGGCCCCGTCGCCGTCCGCGGAGACCACGGGTGTCACTGGGGTTCATAGGGCCACCTCCTGTTGCTTGTGTGGGGAACGATGCTGATTGCTGGGGTGTTGATACGCGGCGGAAGATCACTGCGCACGCGTCTTCGCAGGGCCCGTAGTACGCACCTCCCCCTCGTCCGGGTCGGGCGCGGGTTGCTGGCGCTCTGCAAGCCTGTCCTGGGCAAGGCCGCGCCGGACCAGGGATCGGATGAGTTCCGAGACGCTGGTCCGCTCGCGCCACGCGCGTTCCTCAAGCTGCTGGCGCATCTCCTCGTCCCATCGGATGCTGCTGACCTTCTTCGACACCATCCCGGTACTTCCTCCAGCGCCGGCCACTCCGGGCGCCTCGTTCCAGCGTGCAATAAGCCCGCCACGCGGGCCATAGCGGTGGACACCCTGGAAGGCCAAAAGTTCGCGTCCGGACGCGGAGAAACGTGATCCGATATCCCACCACAACGGCCGGGTTTGCATGGCGCGCACCGGCGATTCCGTGATCCGTTTTCTGCGATCGCTGCGCGTATTACGCAGCGGCACTCGACGAGAAACGGGGGTCACGTACTACGCGTAGGCTCGTAGTACGTCGTCACTCCTGCGCGCTGCTTATCGTGTCCGTATCAAAACGCCGAAAGGAGGACTCGGTCATGGCCGGTCTTGAGAAGAAGTTCATTGACCAGGCGGGTGGTGACTTCAAACTCGCTTGGAAGCTCCAGAAGGCAGCGGCGGGGAAGCCGCCGCGCAAGCCCCGCGCGCCACGGGAAACGGTGGTGCCCACACGCGATGGCTCCGACGTGACATCAGGATCCCACGGGGGGCTCCGTGCTTTCATCGCCGCGCACCAAGTCGTGAAATACGACGAGAGCCAGACGGCGTGGATGTGGCGCGGCTTCTTTGAAGCGATGCGGGAGGAGCTGTCAGGCCAACCGGATCTTTCCACGTTCGAGGTGGGGGCACGTGACGGCGTCGAGGACGCAGCGTGGCGGGCCGGTGCCCAGGAGCGGGAGGTGGGCCGCGAGATGTGGCGCCTCTTTGGCAAGGCGCTGCTGTTCTTCAAGGTCACGGCTGACGAATTGGCGCGCGCCTACGAATTCAAGACGCGTGGCGCCATGCCTGTCAGCGCGCAGCCCGTGAACGCCAACGCCACCCGCGCGCCGCTGCCCGCCAGCGTGCCCGCCCCTCAAGGAGCGTGGGCATCCCCTCTCGCCATCCCCTCGGCGGTGACCAGCGCCTTCGACGCACGCGAGAGCATCCGCGGCGACGAGACCCACCGAGGGATTGATCTTCGCGCTGGTGATGGCACACCCGTGGTGGCGCCGGTGCGCATGATGGTGCGCAAGGTCTTTGAGGAGCGCGAGGGCGGCACGGTGGTGAAGGCCACCGCGGTGCGCCCCGACGGGATCTTCCCGGACATTGACTACAACTCCCAAGACGACACGGGCTTCATTCTCACGTTCGCGCACTTGCAACGCGTGCTCGTGCAGCCCGGCACCGTCGTGGAGCAGGGTCAGCAGTTTGCGGAGAGCGGGCACAGCGGGACCGCGCAGAACGGGCCACATCTGCACTTTGCCGTCGAGTACGTCATTGATCGCACCTTCCCCTTCAGTGACATGCGCATCTTCGTGAACCCGGAAGCGCTCATCCCGCGGCCGGTCATTGAGGGCGCCAACGGTCCGCGGCCGGTCCAACCCAACACTGCCGCCTCGGCCATCATCCAGCCCCGCACTGCCGACGCTGCGAAGGCCCTGGGGGTCAAGGACGGCCAGATCGGCCAAGTGGTGTTCAATGGTGACGGCACGCTCGTCGTCAACGGCACTGCGGTGCCCGTGAACCTCAAGCCTGTCGTGCACCTGGGCAGCTTTGGTGCTGGCGGTGACCTTGCCTTCCCGGCGCAGTTGCTTCCCCCCGACGTCAGGGAGGCCGCGTCCGACCTCAACAAGGTTGGCCGTCGGGTCGTCGCCGGCGTCGGGGATCTTGCTGGTCACGCCTTTGAAGTGGTCACCAGCAAGGAAGGTATCGTCGGCCTGTCCAAGCTCGTTGGCGCCGCGTCGGGCGGCTTGGCCGCCGCGCTCGGAATCGCTGGGCCGGTGGCCAGCGCCGTCGGACCTGCCCTCTCCGCCGTGCCCTACGTCGGACCGTTCCTGACGGCCGCCGCGGAGATCGTCGGTCCCGTTGCCACGGTGGCTGGCCCCATTGTCGGCGCCGTGGGCGGCATGGCCAGCACTGCCGGCAACGTCGTCGGAAATCAACGTGAAGCGTCTTCAGCCGAGTTGGCGAGTGCCCTCGGCCTGAACCCGCCGGCCATGAGGCCGGCGTAACCGGACCCCACGTGGTCCAGAGAGAAGAAGGTGAAACATGTTTGCCCCCCCAATTCCCCTCCCGCTGCCTGTGCCGGTGCCGCTGCCCCTTCCGGGCCTTCCGTCGCCGGGGCAGGTCATGACCGGCGCAGGGAACGCCATGCAGGCCATTGAGCACGCCGTGGGTGACGCCATTGGCGGCGTCATTGGAGCGGTCACCGGCCAAACCCCGGAAGGCAAGCGGGACCTCATGATCCAGCTTCCCGACGGGCGCGGTGGTCGCGTCATGTTCCCCGAAGGCGTGATCACCACGGAGCAGTTCCGCGAGTTCGCGCGCGCCGTGGGTCAGGCCTTCCAGGCCGTGCGACAGGACGTGATGCGCCTCAAGAGCGTGACGGCCTCGGTCGCTGCCCAGGGCGGCGGGTTCTACCAGCCGACGGAGGACAACGAGCGCACGGGCATTGACCCGCTGATGCTCATCCTGCTCCTGAAGGACCGCGACGGCAGCGGCGCGCCGACCGGTGACGGCCTGGATACCACCACGCTGCTCCTGCTCCTGATGAGCGAGGGCGGGCTGTCTGGCGGCGGAGGCCGCATGGACATGCTCACGCTGCTCTTGGCCCTCGGGAAGCTGTGAGGTGAGCCATGGTGCCGTCGACCAACCAAGAGCAGGCCATGAGCCGGCTTCGTGCGCACGTCGCCGCGATGGCGGACGACAACCCGCGCAAGGCGCTCCTGACGGAGATCCTCAGCGGGAACAATCCGCCGGGCGCGCGGCAGGCGCAGAAGGAATCCCTGCGTCGGCTGGCGGAGGAGCGC
>JBFMGU010000142.1:0-27464 GCA_040752415.1 Myxococcota bacterium | reverse complement strand
ACCGCAGCCCCGCCCCCCGCCGCGCAGCACGCGCAGACCTCCCTGCCGCCCGGCGCCGAGGGCCTCCGCGTCATCCGCGAGGAGCTGGGGGATTGTCGTCGGTGCAAGCTCTGTGAGGGGCGGACCAACATCGTCTTTGGCGTCGGAAACCCGGGCGCGGAGATCGTGTTCGTGGGTGAGGGCCCGGGCGCCGACGAAGACATGCAGGGCGAGCCGTTCGTCGGGAAGGCGGGTCAGCTCCTCACCCAGATGATCAAGGGCATGGGGCTGGCGCGGGAGGACGTGTACATCTGCAACGTGGTGAAGTGCCGGCCGCCCAACAACCGCGACCCCGAGCCCGACGAGGTCCAGGCCTGCGAGCCATACTTGGTGAAGCAGCTGCAGGTCATCAAGCCCAAGGTGATCGTGACGCTGGGCAAGCACGCGGCGTGGACGCTGACGAAGAGCACCACGCCCATCACGCGCCTGCGCGGAACCTGGCAGCGTTATGAAGGCATCCCATTGATGCCCACGTTCCACCCGGCGTACCTGCTGCGGGATCCCCGTCAGAAGCGGCCGGTGTGGGAAGACCTCAAGGCGGTGCTCACCTTCCTTGGGCGGCCGATTCCGGAAACCAGGACCAGGGGCGGCGAAGGGTGAATCCATGTGCGGCGCCCTGCGCCCCAAGCGGTGCGGTGTTTGCCGCGTCGTTCCCACCTTGGTAGGAATGCAGGCATGAGAAAGGTCGCGAAGGTCAGTGTCTCCCTCGACGCAGAGGACCTGAAATGGCTGCGCCGTCGGGCTCGACGGAGTGGTCGTACGCTGTCCGCGGTGTTCTCGGAAGCGGCACGGCTCATGCGACAAGTGGAAGCTCGTGAGGAGCTCGTGCGAGAGCTCGGGGACGCTGCCAGGCTCACGGATGCGGAGCGCACCGCCATCGACGCCGAATGGAAGGCCTGACCTTTGATACCGGCGCGCTGATCGCCTTGGAGCGCCGCCAACCACGGATGTCCAAGGTCGTGGCCCGGGCCTGGGAGGCGCGGGTCCGCATCACCGTCCCCACCGCCGTGGTCGCAGAGTGGTGGCGCAGTCCCAACGCCGTTGCCACGCGTCTGCTCGCGGCGGTCGACATTGAACCGCTGGATGAGGCGCTCGCGTTGCGGGTGGGGGAAGCGCTCGGAGCCGTCGCCGGCGCGAGCGTGGTTGACACCATCGTCATGGCCTCGGCCGCGCGACGGGGCGACATCGTGTACACGTCCGACATCGGGGACTTGCAGAAGCTCCAGGTCCGGTTCCCTTCCGTCCGACTGCTGCGCGTCTGAGCGGGGACCCGCTTGGCCTACAACGAGCAGCCGCGGTCGAACGTCCCGGTGGGCGTGGTGTCCTCGGTGATGTTGCAGCTGGGCCAATCCACGCTGCCAACGAGCCACCACTGCCGGCTGTCGGAGAGCGTGCGCTGGAACTCACGGCGGAGCGTGCCGTTGCAGAACACGCGCACCGTGGCCACCGTGGGCGTGGTGAGGCCGTCGTCGCACCAGTAGTGCACGCCAATCTGGTAGCTGCCATTGGCCGGTGAGACCACGTTGATGTTCTCGGGCCCGAACCCGTCGGTGTCGTCGATGTCCAGGCTGGGGTTGTCATTGGCATTGCCGGCGACGGACCACTCCGGGTTGCGGTTGCTGAAGTAGCAGTCCGCGGGACTGGAGAACCAGTTGCCGCCAGAGGGGCCCAGCAGGTGCATGTCGACGTCGCTGGTGTCCACGTCCCAGACCAGCTGGATGTGCAGGTCCTGGGGCGGAACCGCGTGCGCGGCCACCGTGCACGACGTCAGCGCATCCCCGCGCGCCTGCAGCGCCTGGAAGCGGAACACGTAGTCTCCGGCCAGGTCGACGAAGAAGTCCGTCGTCAGCTCGTTGTTGGGCGTGGGCTCGGAGGTGCTGCCGGCCGGGCGTGACTCGACGAGCCAGCGGTAGCCGGTGATCTCCTCGTTGGGGTCGGAGCACGTGGCGGTGAGCGTGATGGTGTCCAGCGGATTGGGCGTAAGCGCGGAGGGGCAGGTGCAGTTGGGCGGAGGAAGCTCCTGGGTCCCGTAGAGCGGGATGTCCAGGTGGTAGCCGTTGGCGTCCTGCACCGGGATCGAGACGGATCCGAACTGGTCGCTGCCGAGCTGCGTCCAGGTGACGTCGAAGTAGATCTCCCCGTCGGCGCCCAGCACCGTGCCGTCAATGGAGGGGGAGATCGTGGCGCCGTCGGCGGGGCTGGTGGTGGTGGTCACGGTGCCCAGGCGAACCATCTGTCCGCTGATGTTGCGCAGGCGGATGTTGCGCGTAGCGGTTCCGTTCTGCGGCAGCTGACCGAAGTCAACGCTGGACGGATCCGCCGCCAGGATGGCCACCCCACCCGACGACGACGAGGACGACGAAGACGTGCTCACTGCACCACTGCTGGTCCCACCCGACGACGTGCTGGCCGCGCCACTGGTGCTGCCCGGGTCCCCGCTGGTGCTCCCCGACGTCTCCCCGCTGGTGCCGCCGCTGCCGGTGCTGGCCCCGCTGGAGTCGACGACGCTGGTGCTGCCGCCGTTGCTGCCGCTGTCGTCGCTGGTGGAGCCGCCGCTGCTGCCGGAGGTGGATCCGTTGGTGGCCGCGCCGCTCCCGCCGTTGGAGGCGCTGTTCGCCCCGCCCGAGGAGCCGTTGTTGTTCCCCGCCACCCCGCTGGTCCCGCTGCTCCCACCGCGGTCGCGGCCCGCGCCGTCATCCTCCGACGTGGCGCCCGTGGTGCAACCCACCAACAACGCCAACGCCACCACCGCCATCACCGAGCCTGAGCGCATCCTGCCTCCAGCACCGACCCACGAGCCGAGCCCGCGAAAACGTCGGGGCCGCGAAAACTACTGGGTTCGCCGCCGGTTGCGCCGGATGAATGACGGATGCCCACGCCGACGCTTGCACCTCGCTCCGTCTCTGGTACCGGTTTGGAAACCCATGTCCGCCTCGACGTCCACGCCACTCCAGGCCTTCCTCCACGCGGTGCAGGCTGCCGCGCCGCACGTGCGGATCAGTCGTCGTTCCATGGACCGCCTGGGCTACGCGCGTGACGCGTCGGCGGAAGCGTTCCTGGAGCGTCGTGAGGGTGCGTTGCCGGAGGGACCGGGCGCGGTGCTGTGGCCCACTTCCACGTCGGACGTGGCGCTGATCGTCGGGGAGGCCGGTCGTCACGGTGTGCCCCTGGCACCGTTTGGTGCAGGCAGCGGCGTGGTGCATGGCACGTTGCCAACACCCCAGTGGGCGGTGATGGACCTCAAGCTCCTCGACGAGGTGAGCATCGTCCCCGAGCGCCGCGAGGTGGTGGTGGGCGCGGGAGTGCTGGGAGAAAGGCTGGAGCGCGCGCTCAACGCCGCCGGTTTCTCCGCGGGGCATTTTCCGTCGTCAATCTACTGTTCCACCGTCGGAGGCTGGGTTGCGGCCCGCAGTGCCGGACAGCTCTCGAGCCGGTACGGGAAGATCGAGGACATGGTGGTGGCGCTGGAGGCCGTCGACGGGATGGGGCGCCAGGTGCGCGTCACCCACGGCGGCGGGCCGGACCTGCTGCGTGTGCTCATCGGCTCCGAGGGTGCGCTGGCGGTCATCACCCGCGTCACGCTGCGCATCCATCCCATTGCCACGCACCGCGCCCTCTTCGGCGCCGCCGCCCCCGACGTGGAAACCGGTCTGCGCTTCATGCGTCGCGTGATGCAGTCCGGCCTGCGCCCGGCGGTGATGCGCATGTATGACCCGCCCGACACGCTCATCGCCGGCGGAATCCCGTCGGACAGCGCCCCGCCCGAGGTGACCGCGGGAAGCATCGGCCAGGCGGGCCACGAGTACCCATTCATGCGCGGGCCGCGGAACAACCCGCCGCACGCCGTCGAGAAGCCGCTGTTCGAGGCGCTGGGTCGTCGGATGCGTGCCGCGCTCAAGCACGCCGTGGGCAGCGGTGCCGCCAGTCCCGCCATCCGCGCCGCCGTGGGCACCGCGCTGCACCGCACCGACTGGCTCCGCGTTCCCTACCAGGCCCTTCCCACGTCGTGCCTCGTCGTGCTGGGGCTGGAGGGAGACCAGGAGGACGTGACGGAGGCGTTGGCCTGCACGCTGGAGCTGGCGACGGAGACGGGCGTACGTGTCGTTGGGAGGGCGCCGGGGGAACGGTGGCTCCGTCGTCGACATGCCATCACCTACAAGATGCCGCCGTTCATCCGCGCCGGTGGTTGGGCGGATACGCTGGAGGTCAGCGCGGCGTGGTCGGTGTTGCCGTCGTTGTACCGGGAGACACGGCACGCGCTGCTGGAAAACGCCGTCACGCTGGCGCACTTCTCCCACGCCTATCCCGACGGCGCGTCCATCTACTTCACGCTCGCCGGCGGTGGCACCACGTTGGAGCAGAGCCAGCAGTCGCACCGCGCGGCGGTGGCGGCGGCCATGCGCGTGTTCTCGTCGCATTCCGCGTCACTGAGCCATCACCACGGCGTGGGACGACTCAAGAAGGACCTGTTGCTGACGTCGCTGGGCCCGGGGGCGAAGAGCGCGTTGCAGGGCCTCAAGGCCGCGTGGGACCCGCGTGGGGTGTTGAACCCCGGTGTGCTGGGGCTGACGGGAGTGGACGCATGAGCGGCGCGCACTGGAGCGAGGAAGATGGGCTGGTCAGCGTGCCGGCGGCGGCGTCACTGCAGCCTCTCGTCGACGAGGCCGCGGGCTTGGAGCGCCACCTCGGCATGCGCTCGGCGTTGTACTCGACGGTGGAGGACGCGCTCGCGGAGGCGGACCCGGTGTTGTGCCAACGACTCGTGAGGGCGCGCGTGCAGGGTCCCACGGGGGACGTGCTGGGTCCTCTGGCGCCGCGTGCGGCGGTGGGCCCCGACGTCACCTGCTTCGCGGTCGGCACGCATTCGCTCGTGGGCAGCGTGACGTTGCGGGCGGACCACGTGGTGGCCTGGGGCGCGCAGGAGTCCTGCACCCTGGACGAGAGCATCGCGCTGGCCCGCCGGCTGACGGAGCGCGGGTGCACGCTCGTCGAGGTGGAGGCACGAGCTGCCGGATCCTGCGCTCTCGTCGCGGCGTTTCCCCGTCGTTCCCTGGCGTCGCTTCTTCCGTCGACGAGACCTTTCCCGCGCGTGACCGCGCGTGCCGTCCTCTCGTTCCGCGTGACCTGGCCCGACGCTGCGGAGCTCTGGCGTGCCCTCTCCTCCGACGTGCAGATGGTGGGTTCGCTAACGCTCTCCGCGCTCAATCCCGATTTTGCCGCGGTGCAAGTGGTCCACCCCGAGGGTCGCGCCGCGCTCTCGGAAGACGCGCGTCGTTCCGTGGAGCTGCGTTACCGCCCCGCCGCGAGCTGGCCCCATCCCGACGTCATGAAAGCCCTCTCCCTGCGCTCCACACCCGCGAGGCCCGCCCGTGCTTGAAGCCCATGCCCAGGCCACCAGCCTCTGCGCTGGCTGCCCCAAGATGTGTCGCCACGCGTGTCCCGTCTCCAACGCGGAGGCGCGTGAGACGGTGACGCCGGGAAACAAGATGGCGGTGCTGGACCTGGTCCGCCTGGGTCGTCTCCCGCTCGACGAGGACACCAGCGCGCTCTTCAACGCGTGCACCGGTTGCGGCGCGTGCTCGGAGTTCTGCCTGCTGGGCAATGACGTTGCCAGTGCGCTCATCCACGCGCGTGGTGCGGCGACCGCGGCCAGGGTCAATCCGGTGGCGGAGCAGGTGTCCCGTCGTCATGAGCGCAGTGGGAATCCCACTGGTGAGGACCTGGCCGCGCTGCAGCGCGAGCGTCTTCCGGCGCGTCCGGAGCAGGGCGCACTGGTGTACTTCCCGGGCTGCACCGCGCTGCGTCGTCTCCCCGACCACGCCTCGGACACGCTCACCGCGCTGGAGCGCGTCACGGGCTCGACGGTGGCGGTGGCGCCGGTGGGAGAAGACGCGGCGTGTTGTGGCTATCCCCTGTGGGCCGCGGGGCTGACGCAGGCCTTCGTGCAGAACGCGCGACGCATGGCGGCCCATCTCGCCGGGCGAGGCACCATCGTGACGTCGGACCCGGGGTGCGCGTACACGTTGAGGAATCTCTACGCCGCGGTGGGAGTGACCCCGGAGCTCACGGTGCGCCACGTCTCCCAGGTGCTGGCCGCGGGCAATGTGCAGCAGGTGGAGCGCCCCGACGAGCCCTCGCTCTACCACGACCCCTGCTACCTCGGTCGCCACGGCGGCATCTACGACGAGCCGCGTGCGGTGATTGCCCGCGCGGAGGGTCGCGCGCCGGTGGAGTTCACGTGGAACCGGGAGAAGGCGGAATGCTGCGGTGGTGGCGCGTTGTACCCGCACGCGGAACCGCAAGCGGCGGAGCGCATTGCGCGACGTCGGGTGCACCACGAGACGGATGAGCTGCGTCGGACAGGGGCGGCGCGCGTCGTCACGGCGTGTCCCACGTGCGAGCTGCAGCTCGGTCGGGCGGGTGTGCCGGTGGCGGACATCTCACGCGTGGTGCTGGGGAAGACCGCGCCGGCACCGCGTCAGGAGCGCACGCGCCAATCTCGCTGACCCGCGTCCTACTCGCCGGCGGACATCATGAAGCCCGCCGCGGCCAGGCCGATTCCGGCCACAACCCCGACGAGACCAATCAAACCCACCAATCCGCCCGGGATGGCCAACGCCAATCCGCCAATACGCAATCCCAATGCCATCTGGGCGCCCTGACGAACATCCTTCGCGCGCTCCTGCGCCTGGGCCTGCGCGAGCACGGGGAATGACGCGATCAGCATCGCCAGTCCACTTGTCGCGCCGACCACGGAGAGCACCGCAATCACTGCTGCCGCGGCGGCCACACCAATCCCCGCAATCGACATCATCGGCAGCGGCGCACCACCATCACCCTCCTCGGCAGCCGGCTGCACTGCTGGAGCGGGCGCGGCTTGCGCGGGCTTCGTCGGCTGCGCAGCGGGCAGGACGGGCTCGGGCTCCGGCTGTTGCACCGTGGCCGTTGCCACCGGGCAATCCGCAAGGTCCGCGTTCTTGAACGCTTGAGCTACCTTGGGCCCGCTCGCCGTCGGTGGCTCCATCAACGGATTGCAGCCCCGGGCCAGCGCAAACGCGGCCTGCGCATCCTTGGGCTTGTTGAGGCCCATCAACGCGATGCCACGCCACATCTGCACCAGTGCCAGCTCCGGCGCACTGAGCTGCTGCTTGGTCAACGCATCAAGCTGGTCCAGGGCCTTCTGCTCCTCGAGGTCGAGGATGAGCGTCTGCGCCTGTTGGACGCTCTGGGCAATCTCGGGGCGAATCTCCTCGGCGGGAGCCGCGGCGAGCAACGTCATAAACAAGAGGGAGGTCATCATGGGCGCGTCTCGACTACGGCGTGGTCCGGAGGCACTGGAGGTAGTCAACCCGGGGCGCACCGCCGCCGGGGTTGGGATTGCAGAAGTAGCCCTGTGGACACTCGTTGGGATCGCATTCACACAGGTTGGTCCCGTTGTGACACTGGTGGTTCGGGCGAGGGCAATCCGCGTCGGTGTTGTTGCGGCAGGAACACTTGTGATTCGTACAGGCGGCCTGCGGGCAGACAATCCCGCACCCGCCGCAGTTGTCCGGATCCGACGAGATATCCTGCTCGCACTGGTTCGAGTCATCGCCGTCGCAGTTCGCGCGTGCCCGGTCATTGCACGGCCTGACCTCACACGCATTCGACGAGTCCTGCACGTTGTCCGTACACACGAAGTACTGCCCTTCACCAATGGTCTGCGGCAGGTCACGACACGCCGTGCAATCGTTCCCGCACGCGTCCAGCGTGTTGCACGGCGTGCAGCGGTTGTTCGCGCCGCACTGCTCGCCCGGTCCGCAGTCGGAGTCCCCGTTGCACCCGCACGCGCCGTCAGCCTGGCAGCGACGGTTCGTGGTCCCCGCCTGGCAGCTGTCGCCGGAGCTGTCGTCGCACTCGCACGCGAAGGTCACCGGGTCGCACAGCGGCGTGGTCCCCGTGCACTTCGGCGCGCCGTCACAGTTGCCCGCGCCGTCGCACAGGTCGGGCTGCGTGCAGGAGTCACCGTCGGTGCAGGCGGTGGTGTTTGGAGCGGGTGACCAGTCCGTGGTGTCCAGCAGCGGGTTGCACTCCAGGCAGACGTTGCCCGGGTTCGTGGTTCCGTCGGCCACGAGCGCCCCGCCAATGAAGCAGGCCACCACGCAGGTGCCGTTGGCGTCACACACCTGGCCCGTTCCGCACGGGCTGCCCTCGGGGAGGAAGCCACCATCGCCCTCACACGGGTTGGGGCCTCCGGAGGAGCTGGAGGAGCTGCTGCTGCTCGACGACGACGAAGACGAGGAAGACGACGAGGAAGCCGACGAGCTGGACGTCACCGAGCCCGACGACGAGGAAGACCCACCCGTGCTCGCCGACGACGTGGAGGGCCCGCCGGTGCTGCTGGTGCTCGTGCTAGCACCGGAGGACGCGGAGGTGCTGCTGCTCCCCGTTCCCCCGCCGGAGGACGACGAGCTGCTGCCGTTGGCCCCGCTGGAGCTGGACGACGACGCGCTGGATCCCGGCGTTCCCGACGAGGATGACACGCTGGAGGAAGGCGCCCCCGAGGAGGACGCGCTCGACGACGACGACGACGACAAGCTCCCCGACGAGGCGCTGCTGCTGCCGCTCACCACGCCACTGCTGGAACCGCTGAGCACGTTGCCCGCGTCGCCGTCCCCGGTGCCGGTGATGGTCTCGCACTGCGCACCGGTGCAGCGACCGTTGGTGCAGGTGAGGTCGGAGCCGCAGTCATCCTGGACGTCGCAGAGCTTGTTGCAGAGGTCCACGCCCAGCGCGGCGTCACAACCCGTCAGCGCCAACCCGAGAAGCCCTGCGCACACCAGGGAAAACCGTGACCGCGAATTCATCCGCACCTCCACGCCGCACGACCAATCCGCGGTCGTCCCGGGCCATTGCTTCCAGGGGCCAACCATCACGGGAAACGGAATTCTGCACGTCACCCGCACCCGACGAAGCGGCGGGCAGTCTAGCCGGCACTAATCCACGACACCAATTCCGTGGTGACGCCCAACCGGCGTACCGCACCTTGTCGCACCACGCCGGGAATGCGCAGCGGGTGGTGCAACGTCCCCTTCCCTCCTGCGCGCACACGTGGTCAGGATGCACACCGCAGATCACCCGCCGTCCGGGGTCCAGCCCCTGGGGTCCGTCATGGCCGCTCGGAAGTCCCTCGCCCGCAGCAAGACCGCCAAACGCCCCGCCAGTCGGGGTCGCGCTCCGGTCGCGCGCACCGTCGTCACTTCACCGGTGCCCTCGGCCGCGCTGCGCACCGGCTCGCCACCGGTTGGCTCCATTGGTGAGGACGCCATTGAGCGGCTGATTGCGGGCTGGATCCGCCGTCCCAACCTGCCCGCGGACTTCGCGCGCATTCCCCGTGAGCCGCTGCTCGCGGAAGCCGAGCACCTCCGGCTGGCCCGCGCGGATCTGCCGGCGTTCGCCGCCAACCGCACGCCCATCAACGCGCGCGCGTTCGACTACCTGGACGTGCTGACCCGGATGCTGGAGTCGGAACCCCGGGAGTCCAAGGTGCGGGCGCGCAAGGCCTCCACCCAGACCGCGGCGGGACGCGCCGCGCTGGCCAACGCCGTGACCGCGCTGCGCGCCGTGCTGGACCGCGCGGAGGCGTGTGGGCGACCGCTGCGCCTGTTCGAGCTCTCCCGCGTGCCATGGAGTGAGTCGGGGCTGGTGGTGCAGCTGTTCCACGTGGTGCAGGCGGGACGTCGCCGCGCGGACAAGTGGGATGACCCCGCGCACGCGCACACGCTGTTCACCGCGCTGGAGCACGCCACGTTGGAGCTGGAAGCGGCCTGGAAGCTGCCCGCCACGCAGGCGCCGGAGGAGGAGACGGAGCTGCGCGCCATGGCGCTGCACCGCCTGCTGTACGACGCCATCACGTACCTGAGCGCGTACGGCCGGGCCGTCTACGCCGCGGACGGGGAGAACCGCGCGCGCTACATGCTGGGCCGACTCTTCCCCGCCGACGGGGAGAGCCGCCTGCCCTCCCTGCTGAAGCTGCTGGAGGAATGAGTCAGCCGGCGTGCTTCTGGAGCAGGTCCGCAATGCGCGGCACCGCCTCTTCCACGTGCTTCTGGCCCGTGGGACGCAGCTTCTCGTAGGCCCTCTTGAGTGTACCGCTGGCGCGACGCGCGCGGTCGTCGGTGATGCCCAGCAGCGCGTTGGCCACCTGGCCCGCGCGCGAGGTCAGGAACTGCCGCAGCGGCTGCCCACCGCCGGCGCTCTGGTGCTCCGCGTAGAAGGGCTCCAGGCGCGCGGTGAAGTCATCCAGCAGGCCATCCATGCTCTCGCGGATGATGGTGGGGCTCACCGCCTTGACCATGGTGTACGCGCCCTTGATGGCCAGGCCGGTCAGTCCACCCTTGCTGTCCACCTCCTGCTCGATCACGCGCACGCAGTCATCCAGCACGCGCGGGCGCACGCCGGGGGCCAACAGCTTCTCCTTGAGGGTTGCCATGGTCTCAGTCTCCTTGGGGCGCGCGTCATGACAGCCCCGGGGGCCCCCACGCAAGCGCGCTCACGCCAGCAGGATGTGGTCGCGCCGGCCGTGGACCTTCCCCAGCGCGTTGCGCGTGTCGATGATGAGCGCGGCGTGGTCCGCCACCAGCTGCCACGGGAAGGCGGCGTGGTGGGTGGCAATGACCACGCAGTCATACGCGGAGAGCTTCTCCGACGTGAGCGCCACGCTCTCCCGGCCCGCCATCACGCCCGCGTGCGCGGGAACGCGCGGCACGTGCGGGTCGCTGTAGTCCACGCGCGCGCCCAGGTCTCCCAGCTGCCGCATCAGCTCCACCGAGGGGCTCTCGCGCACGTCGTCGACGTCCGGCTTGTACGCCAGGCCCAGCACCAGGATGCGTGCGTCGCGGACGGGCTTGCCGCGCGCGTTGAGCGCTCGCACGGTCTGGTCCACCACGTAGCGCGGCATGGCCCGGTTCACCTCACCGGCCAGCTCCACCAGCGGCGCACCCACGCCGGCCTCCCGCGCGCGCCACGTCAGGTAGAACGGGTCCACGGGGATGCAGTGACCGCCCAGGCCCGGTCCCGGCTGGAAGGGCTGGAAGCCAAAGGGCTTGGTGCTGGCCGCTTCAATGACCTCGAAGATGTTGATGCCCAACGCGCTGAGCACCACCTTCATCTCGTTCACCAGGGCCACGTTGACGGCGCGGTAGACGTTCTCCAGCTGCTTGGCGGCCTCCGCCACGTCAGCGTTGCGCACCGCCACCACGTGGTCCACCGCCAGCCCGTACATCCGGCAGGCCAGCTCCCCGCTCACCGCGTCCACGCCGCCCACCAGCTTGGGCGTGGTGCGGGTGGTGAAGTCGCGGCGACCCGGGTCCTCGCGCTCCGGCGAGTAGGCCAGGAAGAAGTCGCGGCCGCAGCGCAGCCCCGTGGCCTCCAGCAGCGGCAGCAAGACCTCCCGCGTGGTGCCGGGATAGGTGGTGGACTCCAGGCACACCAGCTGGCCGGGGCGCAGCACGGTGGCCACGTCGCGGGCCGCGCGGATGACGTCGGAAAGGTCCGGCTCCAGGTGTGGGCCCAGCGGCGTGGGCACGCACAGGATGATCACGTCCGCCGCGCGCAGGCGGGTGGCATCACGCGTGACCTCGAAGCGGCCGGACTCACGCAGGCGCGCCACCGCGTCGTCGGGAACGTGACCCATGGGACTGCGGCCTCCCTGCAGCAGGCGCACCTTGTGCTCGTCCAGCTCCACGCCCAGGAGGCGGCACTCCGCGTCGTGGAAGGCCAGCGAGAGCGGGAGTCCCACGTGCCCCAGCCCCACCACGGCGATGAGCGCGGAACGGTCCGTGAGCTTCTGCTGGAGCGCGGCAAGAGGCATGACGGGAGAACCGGCAGTCTCATGACAGCCCCGGGTCCCAGCCGCAAGGGCGTCTCAGAACCCCGGCACCTCCAGACGCCCCACGAACAGCCAGGTGCCGGGGTGTCGTCCCAGGGTCATGGGGGTGAGGTCGTCCAGGGAGCGCAGCTGCATCCAGATCTCGTGCTGACCGGGCACCGGCCGCGACATGTCCACCGGCACCGCCAGCCGCACCTCCTGGCCCACCTCCACGGCGTCGGCGGCCAGCACCGTGTGCCCCACCCAGCCGCGCCACGTCACGCGGATCACCACGCGCAGGTCGGCCACCGCGGGCGCCACCTTGCGCACGGTGACGTGGGCCAGGCGCGGCACGCTGGAGAGCGCGGGCGCGGGCAGGTCCACGTGGAGCACGCACCAGACGCCGCCGAAGCAGTCCAGCGCGTCGGGGGGCTCGTCGGGAGGCGGCGCGGAGGGGTCCAGCACCTTGAGCAGCGGGGAGCGCGCCCGTTGCGCCACGCCCACGGCGCGCGCCTCCCCCGGCCACGCGCGGAAACCCGGCACGTCCTCCTCGCGCGCCATCCGGATGGCCTTCTGCAGCAGCTGGTCGACGACCGTGACGTGCGCTCCGGTGGCCTCCAGCCCGCGCGCCGCCAGCCGCAGGGTCTGCGGTCGACGACGGGTGAGGTCGTCCGGACGCGTGTGCGCCTCGTAGATGTCGCGCAACGCGCGCAGGTTGCCCTCCCGCTCCGCGGCGCGCATGGCGTCTTCCACCAGCTCGGCGTGCTTCCGTGCCAGGCCCAGTGAGCGCGCGTGCTCCGCCCGCTCCACCAGCTCCGTGTGCGCCACCTCCGTCGACGAGGCCAGCACCCGCGCGCCCCCCACCAGCGGCACCAGCGCGGCCAACGCCAGCCCCACGCGCAACCCGCCCGACGGGGGAAAGCGGCACAAGAGCGCCATGGCCACCGCGGTCCACGCCGTCACCAGCGCGCCGCTCACCGCGTCTCCCAGGGGTCGTGGCCGGGCAATCTCGCGCAGCGGCAGCACCTCGGGCAGCAGGATGAGTCCCGCGCCCAGCACCCCGGCGAGGAGCGGCAGCGGCCACGCGGGCAGCCACGGCCCCTCCGGCGCAGCCTGGTGGCGACGGGAGACTGCGTGGGTCACCAGCGCCAGCGCGCACGGCACCGCCGCGTAGCCCCCGGAGGACACGGTGGCGCCCAGCAGCAGCGCACCACCCACGGAGGCCAGCAATGCGGCGAACGTCCCCGGCCACAACAGCTGCAACGCCACGGCCAGGAGGAGCAGCGCGCCCTCGCCCACCGTCAGCGACGGCCCCGCCACCACGGCCAGCACGCCCACCGTGGTCAGCGCGGTGGTGGCCAGGCTTGCGCGTCCCGCCGTCACCGCCATGCGCTCACGCCCGCCCGATGTCACGACGGAGCTGCACGCCGGGCCAGCGGATGCGCGCGGCGGCGCTGTAGGCGCGTTCCACGGCGTGGGCCACGGTCACCCCCACGGTGCTCACGGCCAGCACCCGCCCGCCCGACGTCACCACCCGCCCCTCCGCGTCCCGGCGCGTTCCCGCGTGGAACACCACCGCGCTCTCGACGGCGGCGGCCTCCGCCAGACCCTCGATGACGTCGCCGGTGCGCAGCTGGCCGGGGTAGCCCTGCGCGGCCATGACCACGCACGCCGCGGCCTCGGGCGAGACGCCCAGCGCGTCGCCCGCCATGCGCCCCTGCGCCGCGTGCAGGAAGGTCTCACCCAGGTTGCCCTGCACCCGTCGGAGGATGGCCTGCGTCTCCGGGTCGCCCAGGCGCGCGTTGAACTCCAGCACGTGCATGGTGCCGCGCTCGGGGTCCACCATCAGCCCCGCGTACAACACGCCGACAAACGGCGTCCCACGTGCGCGCATCTCCTTGAGCGTGGGCAGGATGACGTCGTGGCGGACGCGGGAGAGCAGCGTGGGCTCATCCACCGCCAGTCGACCATGGTGCGTCCCCGGGCTCACCGCGCCCATGCCGCCGGTGTTGGGCCCGCGGTCGCCGTCCAGCAGGCGCTTGTGGTCCTGCGCGGTGGGCAGCATGACCGCGTTCTCGCCGTCGCAGACCGCCAGCACGCTGACCTCGCGGCCGCTCAGGCGCTCCTCCACCAGCACCGGCGCGCCGTAGCGCTGCAACAGCTCCCGACCGTCCCGCAGCGCTTCCGCGCGGGCATCCGCCACCACCACGCCCTTGCCCGCGGCCAGGCCGTCGGCCTTCAGCACCACGGGTCCGTCGGGGAGCGCGCCTTCCAGCTCCGCCTCGGTCCCCACCAGCCGACACCGCGCCGTGGGCACGCCCGCCGCCACCATGACTTCCTTGGCCCAGCTCTTGGACGTCTCCAGCCGCGCCGCCGCGCGCGTGGGCCCCAGCACGACGACGCCGTGGGCGCGCAGCGCATCCACCAGTCCCGCCGCCAGCGGCGCTTCCGGCCCCACCACCACCAGCTCCGGCTTGAGCTTCTGCGCCAAGGCCACCAGGCCCGGCACGTCGTCCGCGGCCACGGCGTGGAGCGTTCCCAGCGCGGCCATGCCCGGATTGCCCGGCGCCAGGTGCAGCTCCCGCCCGGGCGCTTCCGTGGACAGCCGCCACGCCAGGGCGTGCTCCCGGCCACCGCTGCCAACCACGAGGATTCGCATGAGGTCGCGCTAACACGTCCCATGCCGGGCCACCAAGAGGTCCGCCACCACGCCCAAGATACGGTCGCCGGTGCGCTCTGCTCGTCAGTGGGCGCCGACCGAACCCGCCGAGTGCCCCGCCCCTGACGGGAACTGCTCCCGGACCCAGGCATCCAGGGCGGCCACCTTCTCCACGTCACCGCGCGCGCGGTAGGCCTGCGCAAGGACGTCCGCCTCGCCAGCGTGCAGCAGGGCCAGCCCCCACGCCTGACCCGCTTCCATCAGGCCCACGCCCACGTCGGGGTGACCGGACAGGATCAACACCCGGCCCTGGTTCCAGGCGGCGCGCGGGTTGGCGGGGTTGAGGCGCAAACCACGTCGGAACAGCTCCCGCGCGCGCTCCCATTGGCCCTCGCTCATCGCCAGGCCGCCCAGCTCCCACATCGCGTCGGGTCGACTCGGCGCCAGCTCGCCCGCGCGTTGGAACATCATCGCCGCCACCGCACGCATGTGTGGCTCACGGCTCGCCAGTCGGTGGTAGAGCCGGCCCAGGAGCAGGTGGTTGCGCGGGTCCAGCGGCTCCGGTCCCAGCGCCACTTCCAGGTCCTCCGCCAGGCGCAATGACACCGGACCCCACGCCGGGTCCTCGGCCCTGCCACGCTCCAGCAGCACCCGCGCGTTCTCCGCCAGGACCTCGAGGAGCGCGTAGCCGTTCCCCTCCACCACGTTGTCCAGCCGCACCGCCAGCTCCGCGGGCCCACGCGCTTCCCGGGCCAGCTCCCCCTGCCACGCCGTGTACAGCGGCCGCAGGCAGCAGAGGAAGAACAGCACCAGGAACATCACCGTGGTGACGACGACCGTGGCGGGGCGCTGCGTGGGCTCCATCCCGTCGTCGGGCGCGGGGGTTCCGCCCAGGTACGCCACGAACGCCAACGTCAGGAACATCATCAGCGAGGTCACCGGCGTGTCGAAGAGCGCGAGGGCCTGGAGCAGGTACGCCGCCAGCGTTCCCAGCGCGCAGCTCATGACCAGTCGGTCCCGGGGGTGGGCGCCACCGCGGACAAAGCGCAGTCCCTGCAAGAACGCCACCGCCAGCATCACCAGGAAGGCCACCAGCCCGACGACGCCCGTGGTCACCGCCACCTCGGCGAGCTTGTTGTGGGGCCGGTCGAACCAGTGTTGGTTGAAGGTGAGGTGCGCAGGGTCGAAGTGGCGGTTGTAGGCCACGCGGAACATCTCGGGGCCGAAACCGAACACCGGATGCTCCAGCCAGGCCCGCCAGGACACCTCCAGCGCCATCAGGCGCGGCGTCAGCGACGCATCCGCGACCGCCGACACCTGGACCATCCGCTGGTACGCAGTGGGGAGCCAGTGGCCGAACCCCAGCGCATCCAACGCAAAGGCCGCCAGGACCACAACCGGCAACGCCACCAGCAGCACCCGCGCCACCACGCGCCGTCCTGGGAGTCGGCCCAGCAACACGCATGCGCCCACGAGCCCGCCGGCCCCCAGCAGCGCGAGCTGCACCGCACGCACCCCGGTCACCACCACGGCCGCCACGAGGATGCAGCCGGTGATCACGGCCAGGGTGCGCCAGGCCCTGCGCTCGTCGCGGAGGGCGACGATGCCGCAGAACCCCAGGCCAAAGAGGAAGCAGGCACCGGCCACCGCGGTGTTTCCCAACGTGGTGGTCGCGGCCACGCCGCGCGCAGCCTGGACCAGCGCCAGCACGGCAACGGGGAGCAGGACGCCGACCCCCACGCGGAAGCACATCATCCAGCGGCGCCAGCTGGTCAGGACGCGGGTGGCCAGCAGGAAGACCACGACGTTGTGGGCCACGGTCACGGTGCCCTCGCCCCGCTGCAGGTCCCCCCAGACGCTGCGGTAGGGGTTGAGGGACAGGGCGGTTGCCGCGAACGTGGCCAGGAGCCAACCCACCACGGCCCATTCCAGGGCGGGCAGGCGGGCACGGGTCCGCAGCACCCCAGCCACGACGGCCAGGGCCAGCGCCGCCTCCACCAGCGCCCGCACGAACACGGTCCGCGCGGTCTGGAACGGGGCCACGGTCGGCGCCACCACGAGGGGAGCGAGCAGCGTGGCCCCCAACAGCACCGCGCACCACAGCACCAGCCGCGACCTGACCTCCGCGGTCCCGTCGTGGGCGGTTGCTCCGGTGATGGTTGTTGCGCTCAAGGCACCCGGCCCCGCTGTTGCCGTCCGGCGAGCATTCGTGCTGGGGTGTGCCCCGACTCCCAGCGACAATGCAACCCCTTCTTGCCGCACGTGCCGTGGAACAGCTGGCCCGCCGCGCCTTCCTGGCGGCGTTCCTCCCCTGGTTGCTCACGCGGCTGCCCTTCCTGCTGTGGCTCCCCCTTGACGCCGACACGCGTCGCTACGAGCAGCTTGCCGTGGCGTGGCTGGCGGGGCGGACGCCGTACGCGGAGGTGACGCTGGAGTACCCGCCGCTGAGCCTGGTGGTGTTCACACTGGCGTCGGTGCTCTCGGGGAACCTGCTCTCTTACGTGGGCGCGTTCAAGCTCCTGGCGCTGTTGTGCGACGCGCTGGTGCTGCTGGGCGTCTTCCGCCTGGGCAGCGGTGCGGAGCGGCGCGGCGCGTCGGGCGTGCTGGCCACGTGGCTTTACACCCTGCTGACCTTCCCGCTGCTGCACCTCCTGCTGCGACGCAACGACATCTTCGCCGCCGCCACCACGGTGTGGGCCGTGCAACAGGTCCTGTCCCGACGACGGGTGGCGGTCCCGAGCGTCCTGCTCGCCGTTGGCGCGTGCATCAAGCTGGTGCCGGCGGTGTTGTTGCCGCTGGTGGTGCTTGCCGGGTGGCGCCTGGAGCCCGGCCGGACGCTCCGACGTCACGCGGCGATGGCGGTAGGGGCGTTCGCGGCAACGTGCGCGGCCGTCCTGCTGCCCTTTCTCGTCACGGTGGGGAGCGCGCTGGGCTCGGTGTTCTCGTACCACGCCGCGCGACCGTTGCAGGTGGAGAGCACGTACGCCTCCGTGCTGATGCTGCTGCACCGCCTGCGCGTCCTCGAGGTTGCGGTGAACCACCAGTACGGCGCGTACCATCTCGTGGGCCCGCTCAGTGAGACATTGGCCCGGGGCGCCACGGTGCTTGCGCTGGGCGGGATGGCGCTGGTGCTGTTCCTGGCTGGCCGTGCGCAGGCGCGCGCGCAATCCGTCGCGGAGACGCGGGAATCGCTCCTGGCGGGAGGCGTTACGCTGCCGCTCGCATTGCTGGTGACCTCCAAGGTGCTGAGCCCGCAGTACCTGGTGTGGCTGTTGCCATTTCTGGCGCCGTGGCTGGTGAGTGCGCCCTTGCCCCGTGCGCTGCTGGCGTTCCGGGTGGCGCTGCTGGCGACGGTGCTGAGCGCGGTGGTCTACCCGCTCATGTACGCGCAGCTCCTCACCGGCGAGCTGGCCCCGGTCCTGGCGCTCCTGGCGCGGAACGCGGCGTTGGTGGTGCTGCTGGTGGAGCTGGTGGCGGGATGGGGCTGGCTTGAGGCCGGCTGTCGTCGGGTGGAGCTGTGGTGGAACCGCGCGCGTTGGTCCCGCTACGTCCCCGGCGCTCTCGTGCTGGCGTGGGCGGGCGTGATGAACGTGCGCTCCCACGTCAACGCCGACCTCTGGATCCATCTCAAGATCGGCGCGGACATCTTGCGCTCGGGGACCATTCCGGGTGTGGACGCGTACTCCGCGGTGGCGTCGGGCCGGCCCTTCGTGGCGCATGAGTGGCTGGCTGGCGTGCTCTTCGAGCTTGTGCATTCCCGGGCCGGCGCGCCGGGGCTCACGTTGGTGGTGGTGGAGCTCGCGGTGCTGATGGCGCTGGCGCTGCTCCTGGCGGTGCCACGTGGCCGACCGACGGGACTGGCGCTGCTCGTGCTCTTCCCCGCGTCGTACCTGGTGGCGGTGCGCGTGCACGCCCGGCCACACCTCTTCTCGCTGTTGATCACCGCGCTGCTTGTCTACGCCGTGGAGTCCTGGCGCGAACATCGTCGCTGGCGGGACCTGCTGTGGCTGCTTCCCGTGGGCGTGCTGTGGGCCAACCTCCACGGGGGTTACCTGCTTGGACCCGTGCTCCTCTGCGCGGTGGCCGCAACGTGTCTGATGGCCAGTTGGATGGGCTGGCACGGTGAAGGAGAGAAACCCTGGACAACGCGCGAGGCGCTCCAACCGGCGACCGTCGCGCTGGGCCTGCTGGTGGCGGCGTTGGTGAACCCCTATGGGCCGCGCTTGCTGATGTTCAGCGTCGAGATGTTTGCCTCCAACGCGTTCATCAGTGAAGACATCCTGGAATGGCTTCCCTTCTGGGCGCCGGAGATGGAGGGGCTGCGGGTGGGGGGCACGCTGGTGCTGTGGCTCCATCCCATCATGCTGGCGCTCATGTGGCTCGGCGTGGGTGCATCCCTGAAGCGGCTATCCCTCGTTGACCTGATGATGGCCCTGGTGGCCACCGTCCTGTCCCTGCGCGCGCTGCGCTTCACCGCGGACTTCGCCTTGCTCTCGGCGGTGGTGATCACGCGGTCATGGCGGCTGGTGCTGACGGACCTCTTCCGACCTGCCACCTGGCGCTGCCGCTCGCCGTGGGCGGCGCTGGCGGCGGGAATGCTGGTGGCGGCGACGGTGCGGTACGGCCCCATCATGTCCGCGGGCGAGTTCTTCCCGCTGGGATGGGGATATGGCAGCAACTACCCGGTCAAAGAGGCCGAGGCCATCCGGGAGGCCGGCTACCGGGGCGCCATCTTCAACGAGTACACGGACGGTTCCTACCTGGTCTACGCGCTCTACCCCGACGTGAAGCCGGTGGTGGACAGCCGAATTGACGTGCTGGGAGCGGAGCTGTGGCGGGAGTACTCCACGGCCAAGGAGAGCGGAGCGGCGCTGCTGGAGTACTTGGAGCGCCACGACATCGGCGCGGTCCTGCTGTCGCGCACTCCGCGGAACACTGCGCTTCTGGAGACCCTGCAGCAGAGCCCGCGCTGGAAAGTCGCCCACGTGAGCCAGACGCGTTCGCTCTTCCTCCAACCGCTCCCCACCCAACCCGATCAATAGGAAATCGACTGGATACTCGAGAGGTCGGAAGCGGAGCCCAGCATGGAACCGCTGGGATCGACGGGGTCTGCCGTGGTGTTATTGCCAGCCTTCACATTGGCGCCCGCCCAGATGGTCCCACCGATCTCACCATTGTTCTTGAACTCGATTTGCCCGACGCATTTCATGTTGGCGCAATAGTTCGGCCCGTTCTTCACTTCGCAGTTGGCGCCGGCCCAGATGTTGGCAACGCCCGGGCACGCCGGAGTCGGGCAACCTCCAAAGATGTTGAAGTTGTTCGTACTGCCTGCCAGCAACGCGCCACCGGTGATGACGTCCCCTCCCACTTCGCCGTTCTGGCCACCCCAGACGATGTTCTGGTTCGCCCAGATGCCGTAGTTGAACGTGATCTGGTTGACGTCCACCTCGATGCGTCCGTTGGTGACGATGGCGTAGTTGGTGGCGCCGCACCCGTAGGGATTGCTCATGGTGATGTCGTTGGTGTCCTTGATGTGCACCTTGTCCGGCGTGGTGAAGTTCGCAATCACCGCCGCCTGGAACGGCCCCGACCCGCCGCGATAGACGTCGAGGTGGTCGGTCTCAACCATGTCAACGTAGTAAATCGCCCGCGGACCGCTGCCCACCGCGAAGAGCTGAAGGTCCTCGTCGTTTTCATGATAAATCTGTGGGGCACCCGCTCCGTTGCACGAGGTGCAACCGCAATACGCATTCCAGTTGACGCTTCCGGGGATGTGCAGGCCAGTGCCCAAACCCCAACCCACGGTCCTCCTCGTGATCTCGGCGGGGATCGGAATGACCTCTCCAGCGGAGTATCCCGCGGGCAGTGAGGCAACATAGCCCGGCTTGAACCAGCTTCCATCAAAGTTGTGATTGGCAACGCTGCTGTCCATGACGGCAATCCAACAGTCCTGCGGGTAGTTCTCGGCGTTGGTGGCGTAGTTTCCGGCCAAAGTGTCCGGCGTGGGTATGACGTCCGTTGCGGAAGTGGCGGTGCAGTTGGGGTTGATGCGGTCCCAGATGTACACCTTCTCAGCAGCGGAATTGTCGTAGATGTAGAAATGACAGGTGGGTCCCGTGCCGTCGTAATTGCCCATCAGCGAGTTGGTGAACGAGACCGATGGCGGGGCCGGAGGAACGGGAGTTGAACCGCACGTGGCCGTGGTCAGGGATTGCTCCGCGCACTCATTGCAGCCCGTGCACGGCCCGGGCGAGCCGATTCCGAACCCCCCGGGGAAGCTGGGGGCACGGATGTCCCCGCAGAAACACGTCAATTCGGTGAGGTCGGAGGCGCCGCCGCAGAACAGCGCGCCATTGCCACAGAGCTGGGTGTTGTTGCCGATATCTGGCGAACCTCCCGCAATGACCGACTTGCCGCCGGTGGCACGCATGGTGGCGCGGAGGGTGTGGCGGAACTCCGCGTCGGCGTAGGTGGTCCCGCCCACCAGTCCGATGGAGGTGATGAAGACAGACTGGTCACGGTCACGGTAGGGCACATCCCCGCCCGCGGACGGGCCCTCGACCTGTCCATGGTTGGTGGTCGTGTCACTGGGCTTGCTCATGTTGTCGTCGCGGTTGTCGTCGTAGCGGACCAGGTAGGCCCCGTCCTGGGTCCCGTTGCTGTCGGTGTCCACCAACACCTTGCGGTACACCAGTCCGTTGACCGTCTCCGTGGAACTGCCCCAACCGCCCACGGAACCGCTGGACGCGGTGGCCACGGCCGGATGAGGCGGGATGTACTCATCCCCGTCGGTACCCGTGGCGTTGGAGACCGCGTCGGGGTCCAGCAGGATGTCAAAGTCCCATTCAAAGGACGTTTCCTGGAGGCGCTTGGCCTCCCGCATTCCGCGGGCCAGGCCCATCTCGGCCACCTGCTGAGCACTGAGCTTCTTCACGCGGACGCCTTCGGCGAGAATCGACGCGTTCCCCACGTCCATGGCGGAGATGGCCACGGAGGTGATGACCAGGACAAGCAACGCGGCAAGAACAAGCGCAAAGCCGCGAGCGGGGGATTTGCGGGTTGGATGGGCCATGTGTGCTCCTGGTCCTTCACAGCGACAGCGCCCGAAGGCGGAAGCGCTCGTAGGCGTTGTACTCGTTGTAACGGGTGCTCTTCCCCACGGAGATGGTGCGGCGCATGTGCAGGCGGATACCCACCGCAACAACCTCGTCGGGGTCCTGCGTGGTGGAGCCGGTGTTGGCGTAATAATCAAAGCTGCTGTCGTCGTAGTAGACGTTGCGCGCAATGGTCAGCCAGCCGGTGTCCGCGTTGGTGGTGCACGGAGTGGGGGTGCCGTCAAAGTCCGCAAAGCCCGCCGCCTCCGGCGTGATGGCGCCCCAGCACTGTCGGCGTTGCAGCGTGCCGTCGCTCTGGATGCGGTAGCCCACGGTGTCAAACTGCGCGACGCGCGCCGTTGCGAACGGCGAAAGCGGATCCCCTCCGGTGTAGCCCGCGGAGAGGTTGAGAGTCACCGGGTTGGTATTGGCCGTGACGGAGCTCAGCGTAACGTTCTCGAAGTTGCCCTTGGGGAAGATCATCTGGAGCGAGGTGGCCCCGGTGATGGTGCCCCCGCCGGTGGTGGTGTACTTGCGCAGCGCCCATGGGCAGCTCAGCCCGGTGGCCGCGGTGCAGTCGGCGTTGGTGAGTGAGCCCAGTCGCGTGCCGCAGTTGGCGTTGGTGGAATCACACTGACCCGACAGCTCATTGAGCACCACGAGCTTGTTTGATGCCGGGCTGTCGTCGCTCATGTTGGAGAAACCGTCGAAGTTGGAATCCGGGCGCGGCAGGTCCGCCACCAGCACGAACTTCTTGTTGGCGCTGTTGCCCGTGGTCAGCACGGAAGTGGAGGGGTCCGCGCGCGCGGCGGTGCTGAAGGGCATGATGGGCGGGACCAGCGTGGAGAACCCGGCCACCGTGGCTCCGGCGTTGATGCGGCTCCCCTCCGGCGCGCCCTGCCCCGCCGCCGCCAGGTCGCGTTCCAGGTAGGTGAGGGCCAGGCGCGCATCCATGAGGAGCTGCGTGCGTGCCCGCGACAGTCGGCGGAAGTTCTCCACCTGCACGAGGATCTCGGACGCCGCGGAGAAGATGATCAACGCCACGGTCATGCCGATGATCAGCTCGATGATGGTGAAGCCGCGGGCGGGCGCGTGGCGCGTCATGGGTGCACCCACGCGGACTCGGTGATGGTCTTCCAGCGACCATTCAGGTCTTTGTAGAGGACCTCCACCCGCACGGCCTTGCACCCGTTGCACTCCGAGGATGGCGCCGTCTCCACGCGGATGTTCCGCTTCATCACGTCCACCGGCATGCCGTTGACGCGGGCATTGGTCTCCTTGGTCCCCACACTCATGCTGGTGTGGTAGTAGGAGCGCGAGCTGTAGGACACCACCCCGTCGCGGAGCGCGGCGTGGGCGAGGGACCGGCGGGAGCCGAAGGCCAGGGACCGCTCCCCCACGCCAATCATGTGCACGGTGGTCACCAGCATGGTCCCGAGCAGCGCGGAAGCAACCAACGCCTCAATGAGCATGTAGCCGCGCGGCGGCTTGGAGTGGGCTTTCTTCATGGGCAAACCCCATTCTGGTTGACACACACCAACCCCCACGGTTTGACCGTCACGAAGACGTTCTTCCCCTGGGTGAGGGTCTTGTCCGTCAGGGTCAACGTCCAATCGTCGTCGCTGATCGACGTGCTGGTGGAGGTTCCGTAGTTGTTCCCGCGCACCCAGCCATTGGGGCGGAAGACCAGGACCGGCTGACTGTTGGAGACGGTCACGGACATCTCCATGTGCTTGGCCACTGGCAGCTCAAGGTCCAGCTCCTTCACCTCGGAGAGCAACGTCTGCGCGCCGTCCCAGTTGATGCCAATGGACTGCGCGCCCTGCGCGGCCGCCTTCTCGCAGTCCACCGTGGAAGTGTCGTCGGTCTTGAGGATGGCCACCTCCAGGTTGCGCTTCTGGGTGGTGTGGACGTGGACCAGCACGCAGCGGTTGCGAGCGATGGCCAGCTCCCGCGCCCCCGCAATCCGGGCGCCAATCTCCTCCGCGGTGGAGAGCAGGACGCTCCGCTTGCCTCCGCCGCTCAAGGACGGCACCGCAAAGGCCACCACAATGCCCACCAGGGCCATCACGATGGTGAGTTCCAGCAGCGTGAACCCGCGGGACCGGGCCCGGGCGGGTCGTGGGAATCGAGGACGGTCGCTCACGACCCCTCATACGCCGCTGATCCCGTCCTGGTCACAGAACCGGCCAGATCAGGGATGTACGCCGGTGTGGCAGGCACGTGCGCATGGAAGGGGCAGTCGGAGCCGCAGCCTGGTCCCGGCCGTGAAGACGTGCGCGGACAGGTGCGCATGGGGGCGGCGATACGGTAAGGGCGCATCCCACATGGGCGTGTTCCAAGTTTCCGCCCGGAGGGTTCATGAGCCGTCCCCGTTCTTCACGCGCCGTCTGCGCCGCGCTCCTTTTGTTGCTGGCCGCCTGCCCGGAGCTGGGCACCGGAGAAGGATCCGACCCCGGGAATGACGCCGGGCAGCCCGGTGGCGGCAGCAGCGGGGGGAACTCGGTGAGCAGCGCATCCAGCAGCTCCAGCGCTTCCGGTGGCTCCACGAGCTCCAGCGCGTCATCCTCTTCCTCTTCGTCTTCTTCTTCTTCGTCGTCGTCCGGAGGTTCCAGCGGAAGCACAGGCTCCTCGGGAGGCAGCAGCTCCACCAGCGGGGGCGGCACCACCACCACGAGCTCCGCGGCCGCCACCACGAGCTCCGCGGCCGCCACCACGAGCTCCGCGGCCGCCACCACAGGTTCCACCTCCTCCTCTGCGGGCGGCACTTCCAGCTCCAGCTCGGGCGGTCCGGCCGTGGCCTTGGTGTTCTCCACGCAGCCCGCGGACGCGGTGGCTGGCGAGAACATCCTCGTGGTCGTGGAGGCGCGCGACGCCAACGGAAACCGGGCCACGGACTTCAGCTCGGAGGTGACGTTGGAGCTCACCGGCAACGCCCAGGGCGCCAGCCTGGAGGGCATCACCACCACCAGCGCACAGGCGGGCCTGGCCACGTTTGATGCCGCCACCGTCGAGATCGCGGGGACGGGCTACACGTTGCGCGCTTCCGCCCAGGACCTCCCCAGTGTCACCAGCAATCCCTTCCAGGTGACGGCCGCGGCGGCGGTGACGTTCGTCTTCACCCAGGAGCCGTTCTACCAGTACGCGCACGTGCCCTTCTCGGCGTCGGCGCAGCTGGTCGATGAGTTCGGCAACGTGGATACGCTGTTTGCCGCACCGGTGACCGTGGATCTCTTCGACAACCCCACCAGCGCCACGCTGGGCGGCATCACCACGCGCTCCCCCGCCGACGGCGAGGTGACGTTCGACGACCTGACGGTGGACCTGCCCGGACAGGGCTACACGCTGCGCCTGAGCGCCAGTGGGCTCACGTCGGCGGTGGGACGGACCTTCCGCGTGGGTCCAGCGCCCGTGGTCAGCATGGCCTTTGTGCAGCAGCCGCCCGCCTCCATTGCCAGCGGCGTGGAATTCAGCATCAGCGTGGAGGTGCTGGACATCACCGGCGCACGCGCCACGCAGTATGTTGGCGGCGTTGAGCTGAGCCTGGGGGAGAACCCCACCGGCGACGTCCTCTCCGGCACGGTGTACCAGCAGTTCGTCGACGGCGTGGCCACCTTCACGGACCTGCGTGTGGAGACGGTCACCGGCGGAGAGTTCACGCTGCGGACCATCAACCCGGACCTTCCCGCGGTGGACAGCGATCCCTTCATTGTGACGCCGTGACGACGCGACTTCAGTCGACCTGGTAGATGAAGAACCCGTGGCCGGCGCGGTCCACCGGCTTCACCACGCCGGGCCAGCACCGCCCACCCTTTCCCCCGCACCAGACCACCGCCTGCGTGGAGATGGCATAGAGCCCCGGCGCGGGAGAACCGAACAGCTCCTCCTGCGACACGCGCTCGTGCGGAATGCCGTACAGCTCCGGCGCGTTCCGCCACATCACGAACACGCGCAACCGGTCCACCTCGTGCTCGTCCATCCAGCGGCGCAGGTGGATCAGGCCGTCCCCCCAGTCGACGTTGGACTCGTCGAGATGCGTGTGACCACCCCTCCAGCCCCCCGCCGGCTCATTGAAGTAGGCCAGCTCGTGCGGGTGCGTGGCCACCGTGCCCAGCGCGTACCACGCGGCCAGCGCAAGCGTGTGCCACCGTGGAATGGCGACCGCCGCTCCCGCGAGCACCGCCAGCAGCCCATACACCGGGAGGAGGTAGCGGATGCCGACGGGCGCCGCGCCCAAAGACGTCCCCACGAACCAGACCGCGGCGGCCAGGCACAACGTCCCTGCCTCCAGGCGCTGACGGCCCTGCAGCCGCATCCACGTCGCCACCGAGAGCAGGAGCAGCACCAGCAGGGGAACCGGCGTCTTGTGCAGGAACGCCCACAGGAAGTAGTCGCGCCTGCGCCCGGTGAAGAACTCCCCGTCCAGGAAGAACTCATGCGCTGGAGAATGGTCGACGTTCACCAGGCGCAACCCGTGAAGGTACGCGCCGGGGCGTAACGGCCAGCCGTACAACGGGACCACCACCAGCACCGCCACCAGGATCACCACACCCAGCGAGAGCAGCATGTCCCGCGCACGCATCCGCGCTTCCAGGACTTCTCCCAGCAGGCGCCAGCCGATGACCGGGATGATGAGCAGCGCGGAGAACTTGGTCCCCGCCGCCAGCCCGAGCATGACGCCGGCGAGGAGCAGGTGATGCACGCGACGGTCGCGCAGGTAGCACGCCAGGAAGAGCAGCGTCCCCAGCAGGAACGTGGTGACTCCCTGGTCCGTGGTGACCAGCCGCCCGTGCGCGATGAGATGAGGCGACAGGGCGTACAGCAACAGGGCGCCCAGGGCCCCCGATGCGCCAAACAGCAGCAGGCCGAGGTCGAAAACGAAGAGGGCTCCCACGAGCGAGAGCAGCACGTTGGGCAGACGCCCCACGAAGAGGATGAGGTCCGCGTTGGGCTGACGGAAGAACTGCAGGCCAAAGGCAAGCTCATCCGCCCGCTGCCATGCCGGTCCCTGGAAGTCCGCCTCCACGTCCAGCAGCAGCAAGGGCAGCGCGCTCAGGAGCTTCACCGCGGGCGGGTGCTGAACGCCCAGGCGGAAGTCACCGGTGACCAGATGGCTGTAGCCGGCGGGGAGGTGGTAGATCTCGTCACGAGAGAGGCTGCTGACGCTGATCCCGTCAACCTGCAGCGCAGCCATCGTCGTCAACAGCAGCAGCTTGAGCGCAGTGATCCTGGGCGCAGGCGGCGGGCGGGACGCGCCAGGGACGGGGTGGAGAACGTCGTGAGCCTGACGGACCATCTCCCCCCGTCCTCCCCCGTGGCCTTCCGCCCCGCGCACCCGGTGTCGCGGCAGAATGACACATCCAACACATGGTTGCCACGAGGCCGGCGGGGGAGCGGGAGGGCCACCCCGCGGTGGTGACCCGCACGCGTCACGCCCGAAGCGGGGCGAACAGCGCGTGGTGGGCGGGTGCGCTGCTGGTGGTGCTGCACGTGCTGTGGTGGTGGCCCGCGTTGCGGGGCGACGAAATCCTGTACGCGCGCGACCTGTGGGCCTTCGGCCTCCCCTTCAAGCTGGAGGCAGCACGCCAGCTTGTCGCGGGGCAGGTGCCGCTGTTCAGCCAGGCGTTGATGGCGCCGTTGTGGTCGCATCCGTCCGCCGCGATTGCGGATCCCGGAACCCTGGTCTTTGCGCTGCTGGCCGACGTCCACCGCGCGGCGGCGGTCAGCCAGGTGCTGCACGGTCTGGTGGCGGCGTGGGCGGCGTATGCCTGTGCGCGGGGGCTGCGGCTGCGTCCGGTGGTGGCCACGTGGTGCGCCGTGGCGT
>JBFMGU010000141.1:0-27735 GCA_040752415.1 Myxococcota bacterium | reverse complement strand
CCGCCGCCGCCAGCAGCAACGTCAACATCGCGCCGATCACCGCGCCGGTGATGAAGCGGCCCAGCAGCGCCGTCACCGACGGAAGACTGAAGGTCAGCACGCCCTCGGTCACCGAGTAGATGAAGCCACCCCCGGCGCCCAGGAAGGCTCCCGTGGTGGCGAACACCACCGCGCCCAGCAGCCCGGCCACGCCGCCCAGCGCCACCGCGGAGGTCTCCCACGGCGGAGCAATGAGCTTCTTGCGGATCTCGGCCACGTCCGCGCTCTCCAGCACCTCGGCCTCGGTGAGCACGCACTTGTCGCCGCGCACCACCAGCGCCTCCTCGGAGGGATCCGGGAAGAGCTTGTCCAGCGCGTCCTGGCGCTCCTTGTGACGACGGGTGGCCACCAGCGCGCGACCCTCGAACTGCCGCACCCGCTCCCGACGCGCCAGCTCCTCCTCGGTGGGCGGCGTGGTGGGAGCGGACGTGGCGACGGTTGCAGGCGCTGGCTCCTGGTAGAACTGGCCTGACGTGCACGCGGCACCGTCGGAGGAGATTTGGGCTGCGGTGACCAACAACACGGCGATCCACACGGGCGACCTCGTTGGCGCACGTGGAGCTGCGCGCCGCGATGTGTGCGGTCACCAGGGGGCCGGACCAACGGACCTTGGCAGGGAGGTCGCGCGGGGCGGTTGGAACCAAGAACCCTGGGTACCAACGGGCGTACGCAGCAACCGGGAAGGCGGGACAAAGAATTTGTGGAACCCCTGGAAAATACAGGGGTGATCAGACTTGCACGGAGTGTGCCCGGGGGTACGGGCCGCCGGCGGCGGTGCGCCTCACATCTCGCTGACGGCCTTGCGTACGGCGTCCAGCAGCGCGTCGGTGGACCCGCCGGCGGGACCCGCTCCTTCCGCCAGCTCCGGCTTGCCACCGCCGCGCCCGCCCACTTCCGTCGTGGCACGCTTCACCACCGCGCCCGCGTTGACGCCGCTCTGCGCGCCCGCGGACACCACCAGCTGCGGCCGGCCGTCCTCCTCCACGACGAGCGCGCAGGCACACGTGGGATCGTCGGCGGTGAGACGCATGGCCAGGGTGCGTGCCTCCGCGCGACTCCTGCGCTCCAGCGCGGCCACCACCGCCCGACGAGAACCCAGCATCACCGCCTGCGCCGCGTACCGACCCGCGAGATGCTGCACCAGCTCACCCCACAACTCGCTGCGCGCGCGGGTCTCCTGGCGCAACGCGCCCTGCAGCTTCTCGACGGCCACGGCCACCTCGGGCGCACCGGAGGAGAGCATGGCGCCCAGCTTCTCCAGGATGCCGGCCTTCTCCCGCGCCTCGCGCAGCGCACGGGAGCCCGCGCAGAACTCCGCGCGGATGCCGCCCTTGTAGCGCTCCGTCTTCAGCACGCGGATGGCGCCCAGCTCGCCGGTGCGTCGGACGTGGGTGCCGCCGCAGGGAGAGAAGTCGAACTCCTCCACCTCGATGACGCGGATGCCCTCATCCACCTTGGGCGTGCGACGCAGCGGCATGCGCGCGAGCTCCTCCGGGCTGGGGAAGTGCGCGCGCACCGCACGATCATCCCAGATGACCTGGTTGATGCGGTCCTCCACCTGGAACACCACGTCGAGCGGGATCTCCTTGAGGTCTCCCAGGTCAATGGTGCAGCCGCGTTCCCCGAGACGCGCGCTCACCGTGGCGGCCTTGAGCACCTCGTGGAAACCGGCGGAGAGGATGTGCTGCGCGGTGTGCTGCTGCATCATGTCGAACCGACGCGCCCAGTCCACCTGCCCCGTCACCTTCTGACCCCGCTCCGGCGCCGGCCCGCGGATGCGGTGGCGCAACACGCCATTGTCGTCGTCAACGTGCAGCACCTCGGCGCCGCCCAGCGTCCCCACGTCGCAGCGCTGGCCGCCGGCCTCCGGGTAGAACAGCGTCTGCTCCAGCGTGACCACGTGCTCGCCGTTCTCGCCGGGAGTCACCTCCGTCACCGTGGCCTCGAACGCGCGCGCGTAGGGGTCCTGCCAGTACAGCCTCTCGGTTCCGCCCATGTCCTGCCTCCGCTCCGACGAGCGCGCAGGATGTGACCGCCGCCGCGCGCCGCGCAAGCCCCTTGCACCGCCGCCCTCCCCTCCGCATGCTGGCGCCATGCAGCGGCCGGCCAGGCACAAGCTCCCGGGGTGCCCGCGCGGCGCGTGGAGGTGGCGGTGAGCCGCGGTTCCCCCAGGTCCTTCGCCGCGCTGCTGCGGAAGCCGGGTGACGACGAGGAACGCCTCGCGCTCGCGCGCGACCCCGGGTACTGGCGCGAGCTGGATGCCACACTGCACGTGGGCGTGGACAATCCGCCGGTGCGCGGTGACAACGTGGACACCTCCGGCGCACGCGCCGACCTGCTGCGCGACGGGTTCTTCCAGCTTCCCAACATCCTCGACACCAGCACGCTGCACACCCTCCACCGCTGCATCCAGGTGGTGACCGAGCGCGGCTGGCCCGGCGTGTTCGCGTTCATGTACGACGAGATGTGGCACGCGCTGCGGCAACCCGCGTTCCACGGCCTGCTGCAGGGTCTGCTCGGCCCGCGTTACCGGCAGCTGCCGCGCATCTGGACGCACGTGGTGCCGGTGCGGGAGGGCGCGCGCGGATGGCCGCCGCACGTGGATTACGTGGTGCGACCGTCGTCGGAGGAGGAGGTGCCGGAGCGGCTCACGCTGTGGGTGGCACTCACCGACGCCACCACGGACAACGGCTGCCTGTACGTGATCCCGCGCCACCGCGCGCCGGAGCTGTCCCGCCGCTTCCACGACGAGAACACGCTGCGCATGGAGGAGGCCATCACGCTGCTGCACGCCGCGCAGGCTTTGCCGGTGACGGCGGGGACGGTGGTGGGCTGGGGCTTTGACCTGGTGCACTGGGGCGGTCACAGCACGGGACGCGCCGCGGGTCCGCGCGTGGCCATCTCGTTGGAGCTGCTGCGCCAGGGCGCGGTGCCCACGGCGGAGGAGCTGCCACTGCTCGAGCCGGAGACGGGTATCCCATCGGTTGAAGCACGGACCCGCCTCATCGGACTGGCGCTGCAGGCCTTTGGCTCCGACGTCAGCAGGGAGCCGCTGGCCCACCAGTACCTCGGGCTGGGACGGGTGTTGGCGCGCTGAAGGTGGTTGTGGCTCGCCTTGTCATCCGCGACAAAGCGCGCCAAGTTTCTTTTCCGTCATGAGCTCACAGGTTCCGACGGGGGCGGCCTCCGCCAAGACGCAAGTCATGGACGTGCTGAAGACGGAAGTGATCCCGGCGCTGCGCACCGCGGTGCAGATGTACACCATGGACCGCGACGTCATTGCGCAGGAGGCGCAAGCGGAGAAACCCTCGCGCGCGGCGTGGATCATCTTCGGTGTTTCCAGCGTGGCCATGGGGCTTGGCGCGTTCGGGCTGGTGGGAATCATCATGGCGCCGCTGAGCCTGTACGCGTCGGTGTGGGTGATGGACCGCGTGGCGCAGACGCAGGGCGGCAAGCCCCGACTGCAGACGCTGTTGCACTGCTACGCGCTGCTGAGCGCGGCGTACGCCATTGGGATCATCCCGCGCGTGGGCGTGTTCCTGGCGTTGCTGGTGACCCTCTGGGGCTTCGTGATCCTGGCCACCGTGGTGCAGGAGGTCTATTCGCTGCCGGCGGACCGCGCCATCAAGTGCGTGCTCGGGATGATCGTGGCCATGGTGGTGACCATGGGCGCGGTGTCCATGGTGGTGTCCACCGTGCAGATCCGCGCGCAGCGCGACGCCGACGTTCAACGCGCCAAGCCGGTCACCGACGAGTAGACCCGCGCACGGTTGACACCCCGCGCGTCCGACGGGTGATATTCCCGACGCACGAGGGACCTCCCATGCGCTACCGCCTCACCCTTCCCGCCGCCCTGCTCTCCGTCCTGCTGACCTCCAGCGCGCCCGCGCGGACCTACAGCAGCGTCACCATGGACGACACCATGGCGCTCGGCGGCGCCACGCTGAAGCTCAACGGCATGGGGCTGCGCAAGAAGGCCATCTTCAAGGTCTACGTGGGTGGCCTGTACGTGCCCACGCCGTCGAAGAAGGAGGCGGACATCATCACGCCGGACGTGCCCAAGGCGCTGGTGATGCACTTCGTGCGGGACGTGGGCCGCGGGAAGATGGTGGAGGCCTACCAGGACGGTTTCAACAACAACGCCAAGGACAAGGTTCCCAAGCTGAAGAGCGAGATTGCGCGCTTCCTGGCCATGGTCAGCGACGTCAAGGAGGACCAGCGCATCGTCTTCACGTATGAGCCGGGCAAGGGCTCCACGGTCACCATGCCCAACGGCAAGAAGGAGACGTTCGCGGGGAAGGACTTCGCGGACGCGTACCTGCTGGTGTTCCTGGGCGCCGACCCGCCGACGAGCGACCTGAAGAACGGCTTGATGGGACGCTAGGCAAGCACGTTCACGAAGCGGGTCAGCGGAACACGGGGCGCCCTGGAGTGCGGTGCGAGCCGCGTGAGCGCGCCACGACGTGAAGCACCGCCCTGGATCGTCAAACCGTTCGCCCCAGCAGGTCCGCCAGCGCCGCCGTCGGATTCGAGAGATACACGGTGAGCCGCTCGTACACTCCCGCGGGAGGAACCTCGAATCCCTCGACGTCCACCGCGCGCGCCAACGACACACCGCCTACCGGGTCCTTCGCCACGATCTCGAACGCGCGCGCGAACTCCTCCACCTCCTTGCCGGTGACCCGCGGGCTGAGCACGATGCCGTCATTGGGACAATCCGGTGACACCGCCACCGGCGCCAGCTCTCCCGCGCGCGGCCCGGCGTGCGCCGCGTAGCCCAGCTTCTCCACCGCCGCGTCCGACGACGAAGCATAGATCGACGAGAAATCCGCCTTCCCGTCGAGGACCGCCTCCACGCACGCCTTGAACGAGCCCAGGAAGCGCTGCTGCGCCAGGTGCGCCTCCGGGTTGAGCCCCACCACACGCATCATGGCGCGCGGCAGGATGAAGCCGCTCATGGACTGTGCATCCGGCCACGCCGCGCGCTGGCCGCGCAGGAACTCCATCTCCAGCTTGCGCTCCTTCCGGCCGAAGATCACCGCGCGGTACTGCGTGGTGCCGTGACGACGGGCGCGCAAGAGCACGCGGCCGCCGCGGGACTCCACGTGCGCGCACACCAGCGGCGGAGCCCAGGCCACGTGCACGCGTCCGTCCTCGAGGTCCTTGATGAGTGCGCCGTACGTGAGCGCCTGCCGCACGATGCGACACCCGATGGGATTGAGCGCCAGGCTTGCCTGCGACGCGGGACCCATGGTGTTACCGACGGTGGGCGGCAGACCAAAGCTCCAACCCCTGCGCATGGCTCCCTCCACTTGGGCCGTGGACGAATCCGCAGCATACCCCTGGTGACGAGACCGTGGAGGTGCGCCATAGTGCGTGCAAGGGGTGGGCATGACGCGGATTCCGTCCCAGAACCGGTTGCAGACGCGCCCCGGCGCGCCCGGTCCCGTGGCGTCGTCGGTGACTCCGGGCCCGTCGACGGACCCCACGCCCCGCGCGGACTCCTACCAGCGCGCCGGCACGTCGGGACCGCTGCCTTCCGCGGGCGGGACTCCGTCGGGGAGCGTGCGCCCGGGAGCGTTGCAAAGCGCGCAGCTGGCGGGCGGCGCGGAAGGTGTGCGGCTGGCGCTGGAGGCCATCAAGAACCGGCTGACGGTGAGCGTGCAGGCCCTGCCCGACCTCGCCGAGGCGCCGTTGGAGCGCGCCTTGCGCATCAGCGCGGACCGGGTGTGGACGGCGTTTCAGGAGGGTCGCATCAGCGTGACGGAGGCGGAGCGCACCACGGAGAACCTCTCCGACATGTTGGACGCGCTCGTCGCCGTGGAGCGCGGGCAGTGCCAGGCCACGGTGGTGACGCAGGGCCTGGAGCCGGGCACGCGCGCCTATGACATCACCACCACCTCCCACGACGTGGTGCGCGTCATGGTGCGCGAGGACGGCGGCACCGCGGGCCAGGCGCGTCTCAAGATGTACAACCTGGCCGACGAGGGGGTGGAGCTGCGCAACCCTGAGCGCATGATGGTGCGGTTTGACCTCGAGGGCTCCGAGCGCACCGACGCCGCGTTGCAGGCCCGTCTCGACGTGCACTTCGGTCTCTCGCCGGAGCCGGGGGTGGAGCTGCTGGACAAGCGCATCCACGGCATCATGCTGGGTCCCGACGGACAGCCGCTGCTCAACCGGGGCGGTCGCACCATTGCGGACCACCACTTCGGCCAGGACATCCCTGAGCCGCTGCATGACCGTGAGCGCTTCCGCGCCTTCACGCGTGAGTTCCTGGACAAGGTCCTCTCCCCGACGACGGGTGGCGCGTGAAGGACGTGGTGGCGGTGGTGCGTTTCCGTCGGGACCGCACGTGGCAGGTGGTGCAGGTGCAGGACCAGGAGCTGCCCGAGATGGCCCGCCTCCTCGTCGAGCGCGCGCTGTCCGCGACGGAGGACTCCCTCCAGGATCCCGGCGTGTACTGCGTGCGTGTTGGCGGCGAACCTCGCACACCCGAGGTCACCGCAACACGGATTGCCGACGCGGAGCGCACCGTGGTGAGCGCGTTGTGTCGTCGGGAGGGCGCGGAGGCGGTGCTGGTGCGTCACGTGGCCATCAGCCGCGGAGAAGGACACGGCCCGGAGCTCGACGAGAAGGTCCGTCACGCGCTCCCCGAAGCCACCGCCAACGCCATGCGCGACGCGTCCGTGGGAGAGGAGCGCTGGGTCGAGCTGGTGATGTGATGCGGGTCAGGCCAGGCCGCGCGCCCGGGCCCGCTCCTTCAGGTGGTTTCCCAACGTCTTCTGACCGCGCAGCGGCGCCACTCCGTCGTGGGCGTGCAGGTATGCGTAGAAGAGACCCAGGTCAGCCAGGCGCGGATGGAACGGCTTCATCAGCGTGGAGCCCATGCGCGCCACGCCCAGCGGCACGTGGCGGAACTTCGGCGGCTTGCCCAGCGCGGCAAACGCCAGCTCCACCATCTGCTTGCGCGTCAGCACCTCCGGGCCGCCCACCTCCACCTCACGCTCCCGCCCCTCCACCATCTCCACGCACGCCGCGGCGAGCTCCTCGTCGTGGATGGGGTTGCTGCGGGTGGTTCCCCCGCCCATCAACGGCGCCGTCCCGCCCTGCGCCATCTCCAGCAAGGACTCGAGCGCGGAGAAGAAGCCGGTGGGGCGCACCACGCCGTGGTCGAGACCGCTGGCCTGCAGGTGCTCCACCACCCGCTCGTGCGCATCCATGTAGTCCAGCCCACGCGCCTGCTGCCCGCCGTGCACCGAGACGTAGACCATGCGGGACACCCCCGCGCGCTTGGCCTCGTCGACGAGATTGCGGTTCGCCGGCCAATCCACCTGGCTGAACGTCGCGCGACCCAAGCGCGGCAACGGCTGCACACTGGCGCCCAGGCACGAGAACACGCGCGTCACACCGTCGCACGCACCCGTGAGGCGAGCGGGATCCAGCGCGTCCGCCTCGTGCACCTCGTCGGGAGTGAAGCCCAGGCTGCCCAACCGTGACTTGTCGCGCGTCAGCGCCCGCACGCGATGTCCACGCGCCTGCAGCAGCTTCACCACGTGCCGTCCCAGCACGCCTGTACAACCCGCCACGAGAATGAGATCACCCATGGCCGGACGATGCCTCGCCAACACCTGCTCCTGCCAGCACACCTGCTCACGCTTCTGCTTGCGGCCTGCGCCTCGCAGTCCCCCGCGCAACGGGAGCCCACGCCCGAGCCGGCCGCTCCGTCGACGGTGGAAGCGGAGGCAACCCCGCCGCCTGCCCCGCGCGTCAGCAGCGGTGCGTTCGCGTGGAACCCCGAGCGCACGCTCACCGTGCACGTCCTCGACGTGGGCCAGGGCTCGGCCACGCTGCTGGAGACACCGTGCGGCGCGGTGCTGGTGGACACCGGTGGCGAGCGCAACGGCGACTTTGACGGCGAACAGGCGCTGCTCACGCAGTTGGACGCGTTCTTCGCCCGTCGGAGCGACCTGAATCACACGCTGGCCTTGTTGGTGCTCACCCACCCGCATCTCGACCATGTGCGAGGCGTTCCCGCGGTGTTGCAGCGCTACGTGGTTCGCAACGTGGTGCACAACGGCCAGCCCGGCGGAGAGGTGGTGCGGGAGCAGATGGACGTGCTGCGATCGCGGCTGCAACGCGGCGACATCGGCGAGCGCGCGGTGCGCTCCGACGAGATTCCCGCCGGCGGCCTCAGCGACGCGGTGGTGGACCCGCTAGCGTGCGCCACGGTGGACCCGCGCATCCGCGTGCTCTCCGGCAGCGTCGCCGGCGACCCGGGCTGGGGCGAGGAGGAATCCGGCACGCCGCATTTCTCCGACGAGAACAACCACAGCGTGGTGCTGCGCGTGGACTTTGGCGCGGCGTCGCTGCTCATCACCGGGGACCTCGAGACGCCCGCCATCGAGGACCTGGTGCGTCGCTACGAGGGCACCGGCGCACTCGACGTGGACCTGCTGGTGGTGGGGCATCACGGCTCGGCCAATGGCACCACGCCCTCCCTGCTGCAGGCCACCACGCCACGCGTGGCCGTGATCAGCTGCGGCCCACCGGACCGTCGTCATGCGTTCACCGCGCACGCACACGGGCATCCCCGTCGTCGGGTGGTGGAGCTGCTGCAGGATGCCATCCTCACCTCGCGCAACCCGGTGGACGCGCAGGTGGCCTCCGGACCGCGACGCTTCAGCAGCGTGCAGGTGGACCGCGCCGTCTACGCCACGGCTTGGGACGGGACGGTGGTGGTGCGCTTGAACGCCGACGGACCGGTGGCGGTGATGAGCTCCGCGCGTTGAAGGTCAGCTCGCACTCGACGTCATCGACGTAAGACGCGCCAAGGCCTGGCGGGCTTCCGCGTGGGGCCAGTCGGCGAGGTTGGCCTCGGTCAAGGCGCGGTAGCGGGTGATGGCCTCCGGGAAGCGCTGTGCGGCCTCGAGGCTGCGCGCGGTCCAGAATGCCGACCATCGTCGCTGCGCGGGTGAACGCGCGAGCGGCTCCGCGCGCGAGAGCGCGGCCAACGCGTCGTCGAGCCGCGAAAGCTCGAGGGCGACCCGCGCGTGCGCAACCTCACGCTCCCACTGCAGGCTCTGGTTCTTCGGGAGCGAGAGCGCCGCGGTGTCGGCGAGACGGAGCTGGGCCTCCGCACCACGCGCATCTCCCTCGTGCGCCAGGCAACGGGCCATCAACACGTGGAAGTTGAACAGGATCGTGGGATTCCGTCCCAGGCGGTCCCGCGACCACTCCAGGTACACGCGCGTCGCCTGCCAGTCCCCCGAGAGCGAGGCGATCTCCGCGGACTGCAGCAGCGGCGAGGGGCGGACGATTCCGGCGCGCTCGCGCTCCTGCTCGTTGAGCAGTGCAATGGACCCGGAGTCGGAATCCATGAGCTTGAGATCGCGCGGCGCGTAGAACGCGCGGGACCCTCGCGGCTCGTAGTCCAGCGCCTTGAACGCCTCACCGAATCTTCCCAGCGCCGTCAGCGCGGTGGACTTGAGGAGGTGGGCGCTCTCGTCGGCGGGCTCCCGTTCCAGGATCTCGCTGCACAGCGCAATGGCGTCCTCGAAACGGCATTCCGAGAGAGCCACCAGCGCGCCGGGGCAGAGCAGGCCGGCCTGCACGTCGGGAAGGGCATGCAGCTCCTCGAACGCCGCGCGCGCCTCCGCCAGGCGCCCCAGACCGTACTGCGCCATGGCGCGGGTGGATGTGGCCGCGTTCCGCAGGGGTCCCGGTCGCGCACGACGCTCCGCCTCCGTCGCCAGCTCCAGGGAGCGCTCGTTCTCTCCGGCCTGGTGGCAGTAGAGCGCCGCGACGGTTTCCATGACGCCCGGCATGACGAAGTGGCGGAGCACGAGCAGGAAGGGACGACGGGAGGCCAGCCCGCGCTCGCACTCCCGGACCACGAGGTCAAAGCGCCCATCCGCCGCCAGCGCGGCCAGACCCGTCTGCCACGCTTGCACGTAGCGCACGTCGAGGAAAAAGAGCCCCACCACCCCCAACAGCGCCAACACCCAGACCATGCGCGCCCCCACGTCGGAACGCCGGAACCCTACCACCGTCGCCAGACCGGCGCTGTTTCACGCGCGACGACACAACGCATCGGTGGCCTGCAACAGCGTGGGGATCCGGTGATTCCCGTGCATGCGCGCAACGCCGTCGGCGGCAGCGTCGACTGGGATTCCCACGGCGGTGATCCACAGCGGACGGCGGCTGCCACCGCGCAACACGGGGACGGCATGCCGGCTGCCCCGGAACCCGCTCTTGGCCACGCCCACCACGGGGACCGCCCCGCCCAGGGCGTCGTGGAGATGGGCGCCCAGGCCCTTGCGGCCCTGCTCATCCAGCCACACGAAGCCGTCCACCACGACGCAACTCAGCACGTCCGGGACCTTTGCCAGTACCGCAAGCAGCGCCGGCAGCTCACGACGGTACAGCTCGCCCGGCACATAGGGAGCAACACCGGCCACGCGCGCCACGTGCTGGCCGCAGGACGAAGCGTCAGTCCAGGAGCGGAACAAGATCGCCGCGGCCACCGCCTCGTCCTCGCGGTAGTCCACGTCGACCGCCACCATGACGCCGGAGCTCACGCGCGGATCCTAGCGGACCCCGGTGGTGTGATCCGGACCCGCGTTGAATGTGCGGCCCACCCGCGGCGTCCAAGCGCGCTCACACACCCTCCCCAGCCACGCCCAGCGGGAGGAGAAAGGGACCGGACCATGCGTGCCACTCTGACCTTCCGCGTTGTCCCGGCCCTCGTCCGCGGCGTCACGCGCTGACTCCGCCCGAGGGAAAACTCCTCTTCATCACGCCCGGATTCCTGCCCTGAAGCGGCGGGCCGGTGCGGGTTTGTCCATGGGCATGCCCAGAGAGCCGCGGCGTCGTTCGCGGCGTATCACCGACCACCTCGTCGAGGTGGATGCGGATTTCTTTTCCCATTCCGCGGACCGCGCGCGGGAGCGCAAGCTCCGTCAGCTCTGCGACGAGGTCCAGCGTTTGAGCGCACTGTTCCTCGCCGGGGAAGTGCGCGAGGAGGTGCTGCAGGACGTGATGGTCCTCCACACCCATCCCGCTCCCGACGCTTCACGCCTGGAGCTGGTCCTTGCGGCCCCTTCCCACGTCGACGTCGACGCGGTCCGCGCGGCGTTGGAGCGCATCCGGGGACCCTTGCGACACGTGCTCGCCACCAGCCTGCACCGCAAGCGGGTTCCCGAGCTCACCTTCACCGTGGTCCCGCCCGGCCCCGCGCCGCTGGACCTCGAGGAGGAACCATGAGCGCCACAGCACCCATGCACTGCTGGCTCACCGCGCCGCTCCCGGAGGACGTGCAGCGCGCGCTGGAGCGCCTGCGTCGCGCCGACGACGTGGTGCAGGTGGCGGTGATGCCAGACGTGCACCTGGCGGAGGACGTGTGCGTGGGCACGGTGCTGGCCACCACGCATCTCCTCTACCCGCAGGCGGTGGGCGGGGACATTGGCTGCGGCATGTTGGCGGTGCGGTTTGACGTCGGGGCGGACCTCCTCCGCCACCCGCGTCGCGCCGCCACCCTGCTGCACCATCTCTCGGAGACCATTCCGGCGCTGATGCACCCGGGTCCCCGTGAGCTGCCGCGCGGCCTCGTCGACCAGGAGCTCAGCCATCCGCGCCTTGAGCGCATGAAGCGCTGGGAGGGCACGCGGGAGTTCGCCACGCTGGGGCGGGGAAACCACTTCCTGGAGCTGCAGTCCGACGAGCAGGATGCGCTGTGGCTCATGGTTCACAGCGGTTCCCGTGCCCTCGGTCCCGCCATCCGCGCCCATCACCTGCAGCAGGCCACCGTCCACTCCGGACCCCTGCACGCCTTGGAGCTCCACGACGTCACCGGTGCCGCCTACCTGGCTGATCTCGCGTGGGCCCTGCGCTTCGCCGAGGAGAGTCGCCGAGCCATGGCGCTGCAGGTGGCGGAGCTGATGCGCGCGCTCTTCCGCGTGGACATCGACGAGGACACGCTGTTCCAATGCGGCCACAACCACGTCCGCCTCGAAGAGCACGAGGGACGGGACCTGCTGGTGCACCGCAAGGGCGCGATCCCCGCCGCCGAGGGCGAGCGCGGCATCGTCCCCGGTTCCATGGGGAGCGTGAGCCACCACGTGCGCGGACGCGGCTGTGCGCGGGCGTTGTGCAGCAGTGCCCACGGCGCCGGACGCAGGTTGAGCCGGAGCGAGGCGCGTCGACGGGTGAGCGCGCGGAAGCTGTTGCGTCAGATGGAAGGGGTCTTCTTTGACGGGCGCCTGGCGGAACAGCTCAGGGATGAGGCGCCGGAGGCCTACAAGGACGTGCGCGCGGTGATGCGGGCGCAGGCGGAGCTGGTGGCGGTGGAACGCAGGCTCACACCGCTGCTCAGCTACAAGGGCGCGTGAGGCTCACTTCCCGCGACGCCACATCAGGTAGCCCGCCATCATCACGCCCGCCGCGCCGCCGGTGATGACGCTGTTGAGGCCGTACCAGCCGGCCAGCATGGGCATCACGTCCACCGTGGCGTAGGTGATGCACGCCCAGGTCTGGATGCCGCTGCTCAGGCCGAACAGCGCGCCAAAAACCCAGCCCGCGGCACCGCCGAGCAGGCCACCGCGCACCAGGGTGTGGAACAGCTGGAAGAAGCCGGGCTGGCCCACCATGTCCTTGGCCAGGTGCAAGCCCATGCGCATGGCCAGGAAACGCACCACCGTCCAGGTCAACACGGTGTCCACGGCGAACAGGATGGGGATCTCCAGGCCCTGACCCCAGGTGACGTCGGGATCCAGGCCGGTCCAGGTCCACATGCCCGCGGTGGCCAGGCCCGCGGTCACCGCCGCCATGCCGCTGATGCGCGTGAAGGTGCGTGGCTCCTCCTTGGCCAGGCGCTTGAAGGCCTCACTGATGCCCTCCAGCATGATCTTCTGGCGCATGGTCTCCGTGAGCTTGCGCGCGTAGCCCCACCATTCCCGCACCGAGAACGTGGCCATGAGGAACGCGCTCAGCACGGCGCTCCACGCGCGCAGGCCCCACAAGCGACGCTCCTCGGAGAACGCGAGCGGAGGCGGGGCCAGCAGCCGGAACACCAGGGTGTGAACGCCCACCAGCAGCAGCAGCGGGAAGAGGACGTCCAGGACGCCGCCGGACTCACCCAGGGCCATGGGCGGGCAGGCCAGGACCTCACGCCCCCACAAGAGCAGGGGCAACACAAACAAGGCGCGGAGGGGATTGCGGATCATGGGACCTCGTCGGGGCGCGCGGCGCGTGCATGCAGACCTGCTCACCAAGACCACCTGGCCTTCCGTTCTGTTCCCTCCGGCCGGTGCCGCTGGCTCCGTCCGACGAGAAAATGCCCGAAAAGCTATGGCGGGCCCGTGAGCGCTGAGGGGAGGGTAACGGGTGCCAACGCACCTTGCATGGGAATCTGCCGTCGCGCGGGACGTGGTGGCTGTGCGCCCTCCTCACGTCATGCGGGTTGCCATCCCACCCGCCGCATGGTTATCCGGGGGGCATGTCCCACCCCGCGCACAACCTGGAGAAGAGCCTGGCCCGCAGCATGATGCGCACCGTGGAGGAGCACGGGCTCATCCGCGCCGGCGACCACATCCTGGTGGCCATCAGCGGCGGCAAGGACAGCTACGCGCTCTTGCACCTGTTGTGGCGGGCCCGCGCGCGCGCACCGTTTGCGTTCCAGCTCACGGCGGTTCACGTGGACCAGGGCCAGCCCGGCTACCACGGCGCGCCGCTGGCCGACTGGCTGCGCGAAAGCGGCATCCCGCACGAGATCATCCACGAGGACACCTACACCACGGTGGTGGAGCGCACGCCCCAGGGCGGGACGTACTGCGCGGTGTGCAGCCGGCTGCGGCGCGGGATCCTGTACAGCGCGGCGGCGCGGCTGGGGTGCAACAAGATCGCGCTGGGCCACCACCGTGACGACGCGCTGGAGACCTTCCTGATGAACATGTTCTTCACCGGGAAGCTGCAGGCCATGCCGGCGCGCTACACCACCGACGACGGGCGCTTCGAGGTCATCCGCCCGCTCATCGACGTGGGGGAGGAGCAGCTCGCGGAGTTCGCGCGGCTGCAGGCCTTCCCCATCCTGCCCTGCAACCTGTGCGGCTCCCAGGAGGGCCTGCAGCGCGACCAGATGCGTGAGCTGCTCAACGGCCTGGCGGCGCGGCATCCGCAGGTGCGTCACGTCATGGCGCGCGCGTTGAAGAACGTCCGTCCCACGCACCTGCTGGACCGCGACGTGCTGCGCGCGTGGGAGCAGGCGGGCGGGGAGAGCTCACGACGTGCCACGGCCCCCGCCCCGGGACTGACCGTGCTGGCCACTCCGCCGGAGACCGGGGGCTGCGCGGAGGGATGAGCCCACGGAAACAGGCCCACGCAGCGCAGGTCACCCCTCCGCTGCGCAGGCCAATCCGTTCCGCGCCCTGCTTGTGCGGCATCACGGCTTGCCGAGCCGCTCCTGCTGATCCGCGGGCAGGTACCAGGCGGTGTCGGCGAACTTCACCTTCAGCTTGCCGAGGTCCTTCTCCACCTTGTCGTAGTCCTTCTCGGTGAAGTCCTTGTCGTCCTGCACCTTCTTGCGCAGGTCGGCGATCTTCTCGCGCATGTCCTTGATGTTGCGGTTGATCTTGTTGGCGTACTTGTTCTCGCCGCCGGACTTGCTGACCTGGTCCAGGTCATTCACCAGCTTCTCCAACCGGTCCAGCCTGGAGAGCACCATGTTCACGTGGTCGACGGGCGCGGCCATGCCCTGCTGCGCGCCGGGCTGCGGCATGGTGTCGCCGCCCGCGCCGGGCTGCGCCGGTGGTGCCTGCTCACCCACCGGAGCCTCGGTGTCGACGCCGGGCTGAGCGCCCATGGGCGCCGCCTCGTCCTTCTTGGTCCCGGTGTCCACGTCACCCATGGTGGTGCCGGTGTCCACGCCGGTGTCCAGGGGCTTCTGCTCATCCAGCTTGTCTCCCAGCCCGCGCTGGTCGGTGTCCTTCATCTCGGCACCGGCCGCGGCTCCGGACTTCTCATCCTGGGCGCGGGAGTCCATTGCCATCCCGACGCCAAGGGCTGCCATCAGCAACCCGTAGAAAAGCGCGTGCAATCTCATGGCTTGCCTCCACCTGTGCTGCACCTGCGTCGTTCTACCGACGAGACGCGGCCCCTCAAGCCAGGCGTTGGCGCGGACATCACGACGAGGCGGAAGGTGCCGCGGGCGGGAGCCGTTTCTCCCCGTCGATTCGCCGCATGCTATGTTTCTCCCGTGCGCACCGCCGGCGTTCTCCTGGTCCTGCTGTGGCCCGCGTGTTCGGGGCAGCAGGAGCGTGCTCCCGTGCCGGTCCACTTTGGATTCGCCGGTCGGGTCATCACCCCACTTGAGCAGCCGCTCGTCCTGAGCGCCGAGCCCACGATCTTCGTCTACGCCACAGCCAGTACCCTGGAAGAGGAAGACATCCCGGCCACGGTGGAGTCCTCGTCGCCGGACGTCGTTGCCGTCGTGGACGTCAGCAGTGTTGGACGCTCGGAGGGTGTGGGTGTGGACGCGCGCATCCAGGCGCGGGCAACCGGCGAGGCGGTCCTGGTTGCAAAGAACTCCGCTGGCGCGGTGATCGGTCAGACAACGCTTGCCATTCGGCAGCCGGATGAGCTGCTCGTTTTCTCGCCTCAGAGCGTGGCCTTTCTCGGCGAAACCGACGCGGAGCCGCTGACGACGCTCCATTTGCTTGGTGAATACGAAACGACACTATGGTTCCGCTATCGAAATGACGGAGTTGCATTGCACGGCCGTGCGGTTCCCCAGCTGGCCTCCAGCTGCCAAACGCGTCCATCATCGACCGAGGAGCCCATGGACGGCATCGTCGTGAGATGCGCCGAGGCGGGCTCACTGGACGTATCCGTTGGCGACGCCGGTTTCCTCATGGACATCACGGTTGCGCGGGATGTTGCCCGCATCGAGCTCGAGGTGCGCGACCCGCGCGACGGCGGGCAGGGAACGGCGTGGCCCCGCACGTTCGACCAGGACGGCAGGGAAGTGAACGGCGTGCGGGTGTCCCTGAGCTCCGACGGTTACCGTGCCCGTCTCACCGAGCCCGGTATCGTCGTGTGGGGGAGCGGCAGGTATCCGCACACCACCGCGGTCCATTACGGCGCGGCAAGCGCGGTGCTGCTGTACCACACCTCGGAGTATTCTCCGCCGACGGAACGGACCGGATGCAACGGGACGGGTGATGCACACGTGTTGCCGTTCGTCGCGTTCTTGTTCCTCCGATTTCGCAGGATGCGCTGATGGTTGAGCGACCGGCAATGCGGGAATTCTTTGCGCCGGCGACGCTCATTGCCGTCCTGGTGATGGCGGTGAATGACCACTGGCTCAAGGCGGACTTCCACAACGCGCTCACCGGCAAGCTCTCGGATTTTGCCGGTTGTTTCTTCCTGCCGCTCTATGTCTCGGCGCTGATGGGCGCGGTGGTGCCTCTCCGCCCGCGCCACCGCCTCGGGTTGGGTGTGCTCGTCACGCTCGGGATCTTTGTGCCGGTGTCCCTGAGCCGGGATGCCGCGGACGCGTTGTGCCGCCTCCTGGCCGTGCTCGGGGCGCCGCTCGGTCTGCACGGTTATCGCATTGCCGCGGATCCCACGGACCTCATGGCCTTGCCATTCGTCGCCCTCGCCTACGCCTATGGCCTGAAGCGCACCCAGACGGAGCGAGCATGACACGGTGTCAACAGGCGCTGCGGATGACCGTGTTGCTCGCCACCGCGTTGGTGTTGTTGGCCACTCCGGTCAGCAATCGTCGCTGCAACCACGCCGATCAGACCGTGCCTTACGCAGTGACAGGCAGCTGCGGCTCGGACGCGGTGATCGAAATCTTCAGTGGTGAGAATCTCTGCGGTGTCTTCATGAACGTGATTTCCGGTGATCCACGGCTGCCGGTTGAAGGTGAGCTGGGGGCGGATTTCGACATCCGGCACGGTGATTGGGCATTGCATGGCTTCATTCCCAACCGGTCCTCGGACGGGGGCATGCCAGGCGCGGTGGATGCTGGCACCCGTCTGAGCAGCCGCCGCTGCCAGGCCTCACGCGTGGACGAAGCGCACCTGCTGCTGACCTGCGACGCGACCGACGGACCCACGACCGAGAGTGTCAGTTCCTCCTCCGGCCAACCGGAGGCGACGGCGGGCCGCTGTGAGGCCGCGCTCACCGAAATCGTCGAGGGTGCGCAGTAGATCGCGCGGCATCTCCGCGGTGGTTTCAGGGGTTCGTGGTTTTCGGGCGTCTCCTGGTTGAGCGACGACGCCTCCCTTCAAGGACATCACGACGAGGCGGGCACTGGCGCGAGGTGCTATGGAACGCACCGGCTCTGTCCCAGGTCTCCCTGATGCGCTCCCGCGTGCTCGTGCCGCTGTTGTTCCGTTGCCGTCGACGGGAGCCCGTCACCACCACCGACGACCTGTTCTACGCGTTCGAGGCCGCGGGGGTGGGCGCCACCGTCACGCTGGAGGTGGTGCGCGACGGCGCCGCGCGCGAGGTGCGGGTCACGCTGGTGGCGCTGGAGTAGGCTCGTGAATCTCGAGGAACCCATGCGCATTCCCCGGTGGCTCCGCGCTCTCGCGCTTGGTGTGGTGCCGTGCCTGGTGCTGGCGGCCGCCGCGCCCCGACGGGTGGAGCTCACCGTCTCCGCCGCCGCCAGCCTCCGCGACGTACTGACCGAGGTGGCGCGCGCCTACCAGGCGCAGGCGCCGGACGTGGTGCTCACCTTCAACTTCGGCGCGTCCGGCGCGTTGCAGCACCAGGTGGAACAGGGCGCGCCGGTGGACGTGTTCATCTCCGCGGCGAAGCAGCAGCTGGATGCCTTGGAAGACCGCGGCCTGCTCCTCCAGGGAACACGCGCGGTGCTGGCCCGCAATGAGCTCGTGGTGATTTCCGCCAAGGACTCCGCCCTGCAGCTGAGCGACCTCGTCACCACGGAGGTGCGGAGGGTCGCGCTGGGTGAGCCGGGCAGCGTTCCCGCCGGCACCTACGCGCGCGAGGCGTTGACGTCGTTGGGGATGTGGGACGCGCTGCGGACGAAGCTGGTCTACGCCAAGGACGTGCGGCAGGTGCTGACCTACGTGGAGAGCGGCAACGTGGAAGCGGGCCTGGTGTACGCCACGGATGCGCGCAGCTCCGCACGCGTTCGCGTTGTCACCACGCTGCCCGCCGGCTCGCATGCGCCCATCGTCTACCCGGTGGCCGCGGTGCGCGCCACGCGGAATCCCGACGAGGCACGGCGTTTCATCCAGTTCCTGCAGGGTCCCGCCACGCGCGGAATCCTGGTGCACCACGGCTTCCTGCCGCCCACACCCTGACGCCATGGACTTCTCCCCGCTCATCATCTCGCTGCAGACCTCGGTGGCCGCCACCGTCGTGACGCTGGTGGTGGGATTGGCGGCGGCGTGGCGCATGCAGCGGGTGCGGAGCGTGTGGCGCGGTGTGTTGGACAGCGTGCTGATGTTGCCCCTGGTGCTGCCGCCCACCGTGGTGGGTTTCCTGCTCTTGTGGCTGCTGGGTCGCCAGAGCGCGGTGGGGCGGGTGCTGTATGAGCTGGACGCGTCCCCGGTGTTCTCCGTCGGTGGAGCGATCATTGCCGCGGCGGTGGTGGCCTTCCCGCTCATGTACAAGACGGCGCTGGGCGCGTTGGAGCAGGTGGATGAGTCGCTGCTGCATGCCGCGCGCACGCTGGGCGCCTCCGAGTGGCGCGTGTTCCGTCGCATCAGCATCCCGCTGGCGTGGCCGGGAATCCTCGCCGGCGTGGTGCTCGCGTTTGCCCGCGCGCTGGGCGAGTTCGGCGCCACGTTGATGCTGGCGGGGAACATCCCGGGGAAGACGCAGACCATCCCGGTGGCCATCTTCTTCTTCTCCGAGGCCGGCGACACCACCCTCGCCGCCACCTGGGTGGGCATCATGGTGCTCATCTCCGTGGTCATGATGCTGCTGGCCAATCATCTCGGCACCGCGCGACTGGTGGTGGCCACGCATGCCCAACCCAAACCGCATCCCGCGCCGCTCGACGTCGACGTGCCCATGCGCGTGCACCTCCATCCCGCCGCCCCGCCGGCCCCGGGCGCCACCCTGGACCTGCGCGTGCTGCGACGACGCGGAACCTTCCGCCTCGACGTGGCGCTGCAGCACGCGGGCTCCGGGTTGGGACTGTTGGGTCCTTCCGGCGCGGGCAAGAGCATGACGCTGCGCTGCCTCGCGGGGATCGAGCCGGTGGATGAGGGGCGGATTGTCGTCGGGGGGCGCACGCTGTTGGACACGGCGGCGGGCATCAACGTGCCGGCGCGCGAGCGTCGCGTGGGGGTGGTGTTCCAGGACTACGCGTTGTTCCCGCACCTAACCGTGCGTCAGAACGTGGCCTTCGGTCTGCACGGCCAGCCCGCCAGTGTCGTCGAGGCGCGCGTGCTGGAGCTGTTGCGGGAGGTGCAGCTCGAGGAGCTCGCGGAGCGTCGCCCCGACGAGCTCTCCGGTGGTCAAAGACAACGGGTGGCGCTGGCCCGCGCGCTGGCGCCCCGCCCCGACGCGCTGCTGTTGGATGAGCCCTTTGCCGCGCTGGATTGGCACCTGCGGCACCAGATGCAGACCGCGCTGCTCTCCACGCTGGCCAGCTACCACGGCGTCACGGTGCTGGTGACCCACGACGTGGACGAGGCCTACCGGCTGTGCCCCGCGCTGGCGGTGATGGTGCGGGGGCAGGTTGCCGCGCAGGGTCCGCGCGCGGAGGTGCTGCATCATCCGCGGACGGTCGACGTGGCACGGGTGACGGGATGCAAGAACATCTCCCGCGCGGAGCCGCTCCCCGACGGACGCGTGCGCGCGGTGGACTGGAACTGTGAGCTGCCGCTGCGCGAGCCGGCCAGCCACGTGGGCGTCCGCGCCAACCACATCCGCCTGGGTGACGACGGAGACGGGGCCTTCCGCGCGTGGCCGGTGCTGGTGACGGAAGCGCCCCACCGCGTCACGGTGTTCCTGCACCTGCACGCGCCGCCGTCGGGGGATGGCCGCTACCATCTCCAGGTGGAGCTCACGCATGACCGCTGGCAAACCTTGCGCGAGCGTCCCGCGCCCTGGCCGGTGCACCTGCCCAGCGAGCGTCTCCTGGCGTTGTCCTGATGCTGCACGCGGTCTAGCGTGCGCCGCCATGAAGGTCACCCGTCGAGAATTCGTGGCCCTGGCGTCGGCGCTGCTGCCGGCCTGCGGCGTCACCACCGGCAGCACCGGCAACAACGGCGAGGGCGGCAATCCCGACGCCGGCAACAACGGCACCACCTTCCAGCCCGGCCCCGAGCCCTCCCCGTGGACCGCGCCGGGGACGCAGGATGACGTGGCCTTTGCGTGGGGCGTGCAGACCGGGGATGTGACGGCCACCAGCGCGTTGCTGAGCGTGCGCACGCTCGAGTCCACGGTGACGCTGACGGTGATGCGCGGGACCGCGGGCGGCTGGGAACAGGTGTCCACCGGGCAAGCCTTCACGCCCTCCGACGACGTGGTGCAACTGGAGCTGACCGAGCTGCTGCCGGACACGAGCTACGCGGTGGTGTTCCACGGTGAGGACGGAGAGCGGCGCTCCCGCGTGGCGCGTTTCCGGACCGCGCCGCCGGCGGACTTCACCCGCGTGATCCGGTTTGGCGCCACCAGCTGCCTGGGCGGGAACCGTCCCTGGGACACGCTGACCTTCGCTTCCGACGAGCGCCTGGACTTCTTCGTGCTCCTCGGCGACACCATCTACGCCGACGACCCGCCGAACCAGTACGACTTCGAGGGGAAGTGGAGCAGCGCGCTGAAGGTGTTCGGCCTCAACGACGTCACCGCGTCCACCAGCGTGATTGCCACCTGGGATGACCACGAGGTCAGCGACAACTGGTCGCACGAGACGCCCGGCATGACGGCGCGCGCCGCGGAGGCCATGACGTCGTTCCGGCGGGCCATCCCGCAGCGCGGTGGTCCCGACGGCGTGCTGTGGCGCAAGCTCTCCTGGGGCGGGGCCATGGATGTGTTCGTGCTCGACTGTCGCGGGGAGCGCCTGGACGGGAACTACGTCTCCCCGGAGCAGCTGGCGTGGTTGAAGCAGGAGCTGTCGGCGTCGCGCGCCAAGTTCAAGATCATGGTGAACAGCGTGCCCATTGCGGACTTCACCGGGACCGTCGTGGGCACCGCGCGCCAGGAGGACCGCTGGCAGGGTTACCCGCAGCAGCGCGAGGAGCTCCTGCAGCACATCAAGGACAACAACATCACCGGCGTGCTCTGGGTGGCGGGCGACTTCCACATCGCGGGCATTGGCACGGTGGACCCGGTGGGTGGTCCGGCGGAGAACACCTTCGAGGTGCTGGCGGGCCCGGGCGGCAGCCCCATCAACCAGTTCGCCGGCTTCTTCAACCCGGATGACCGCTTCCTCGTGGTGGTGAAGACGTGGAACTACACGTACTTCGAGGCGGACCCGGCAACGGGGAAGGTCCTGGTCCGCTACGTCGGCGACGACGGCAGCGTGCTGGCCGAGGAAACGCTGCAGGTGGCGTGAGGCTCACCGGGAGGGCGCGCGTCTCATCTGCACGTGCGTCATCGACTCCGACAGATCCTGGAACCCGAGACGGAGGCAGATGCGCGCGGCGGGGCTGATTCTCCTTACGCTCTTCCGCGCGTGGCGCGACCGCCGAGGACGTCCGCCCTGAGCGCCTTCATCTTCGCGGGAACGAACGCCTCCATCGTGGTCTGCGCGCGCTTGATGGGGCGCATCAACCTGCTCTTCCACTGAGCCTCCAGCGTCTCCCGACGCCGCACCATCCGGTCATACAGCTTCACGTTGTGCTCGGGATCCGTGAGCTCCTTGTACCGGATGAACATCTCCTTCTCTTCCATCTTCAGGTGCGCTTCGAGCAGGTTGTAGATGACCTCGCACTTGGCGGTGAACTGCTCGCTCCTGGTCTCCAGCCGCTTGAGCTCGACGAGATTCACGTCGGCGTTGTGGTGCTCCTCCGCCGCGCGGAAGAACAGCATCCGGTCATCCCGGTCCAACGCCAGCGCCTTGAATGCCGGGTAGAACGTCTCCTCCTCCACCTTGGTGTGGATCATCAGCTCCATTTCCAGCTGCGCCACCAGCTTCTCGCGGATCTTGCCTCCGCGTTCGGTGGTCTCCAGCAGCTCGTGGAGGATCGCGCGAATCCGAACGTGGTCCGACTTCAGCATGCTGACGGGATCAGCCATGGCACACTCCCAACCTTGTCACGTGGCACGTTGATGGAACGCCTGGACCAGGCCAGTGCACGTGGTAACGGTGTGGGCGCGCTCGCGCCGGCATCACCGCGGCAGCGCAGGTCCCGTCAGCTTCGGTAGGTCATCGCCCGGCTGCTCAACGTACCGTGCCCCTGCCCGTGCCCGTGCCCGGCTTGTAGGAACTCCCAGGCGAGGGGGTTGTCGGCGGGAAACCTCGTCGCGCCCTCGGCCCTCAAGCCGGGCACGGGCACGGGCAGGGCACGGGTTTCTCGGATTCCGTCGACACGCCTTCAGAACAGATGCAACACCAGCCCGCTGCGCAGCTTGGGCTCGAACCAGGTGCTCTTGGGCGGCATGATCTCACCCGCGTCGGCAATGGCCATGAGCTGGTCCATCGTCGTGGGGAACATGGCAAACGCCACCGCGTACTCCCCGCTGTCCACCAACTTCTCCAGCTCCCGCATGCCGCGGATGCCACCCACGAAGTGGATGCGCTTGTCGGTGCGCGGATCCTCAATACCCAACAGCGGCCGCAGCACGTTGTTCTGCAGCACGTTCACGTCCAGCACTCCCAGCGGCGTGTCGTCGTAGGTGCCGGGGCGCGCGCGCAGGCGCCACCACCGCCCCGAGAGGTACATCCCGAACTCGTGCACCCGCCGCGGCTTCTTCTGCCAGGTGGGGCTCACCTCGAAGCTGTTCTCCAACGCCAGCCGGAAGCTCTGCGGCGTGTGCCCGCGCAGGTCCTTCACCACGCGGTTGTAGTCCATGATCTGCATCTGGTTGTGCGGGAAGATCACCGCCAGGAAGCGGTCATGCTCGCCGCTGCCGTGACCGCGGTCCCGACGGATGCGCGCCACCCGCGCCGCGGCCGCGCTGCGGTGGTGCCCGTCGGCAATGTAGAGGTGCGGCACCGAGAGGAACAGCTCCTTGAGCCGCGCGCCCGCCGCCGGCGGCACCACCCAGAAGGTGTGGCCAATGCCGTCCTCGGTGGTGAAGTCGTAGTGCGGCTGCGCGTCACAGAGCTCGCGCACCAGCGCGTCGATCTCCGCGCGCGCGCGGTAGGTGAGGAACACCGGCTCATCATTGCCGTTGAGCACGTCCACGTGGCGGGTGCGGTCATCCTCCTTGTCCTGCCGCGTGAGCTCGTGCTTCTTGATGAGCCCGCGGTTGTATTCGTCGACGGAAGCCCCGGCCACCAGCCCCACCTGCACGTGCGAGCCCATGCGCTGCTGGTAGAGGTAGAAATGCGCGCCGTCGTCGGCGCGGAGCCAGCCCTGGGTCATGAAGCGGCGCAGGTTCTCCAGGCCCTTGTGGTAGACCTCCTCGGCGTGCTCGTCGGTGCCGGGCGGGAAGTCGATCTCCGGGCGGCTGATGTGGAAGAAGCTGTAGGCGTTGCCCGCGGCGTAGGCGCGCGCCTCCTGCGCGTTCACCACGTCATAGGGCGGCGCGGCAACCTTCAGCACCAGCTCGGTGGGGGGTCGGACTCCGGCAAAGGGCTCCAGGACACTCACGAGGACACCTCCATTCACGACGGGAGGGCGCCTCTATAGCCGGAGACCTCGCACGGACGCACCTGCGCGCGTGCGCTCAGCGTCGCTGGAGGTCGGCGGTGTAGCGGATCACGTAGGCGTCGTTCTGTCCCAGGGTGGAGAAGCCCTCCACGGAGGAGTGGAACGTGCCCAGGATGAACACCTCGTCGTCACTGGACAGCGCCATGGCGCCGGGCTGGTCCACGCTGGTGGAGTCGAACACCACGAACTGCGGGTCGGTCAGGTCGGATGCCAGGCTCAGCAGCACCACGTCCTGGAACTGCCCCGCCATGCCGTTGACGCTGCTGGCGGTCCCGGAGGCCAGGATTCGTCCCGTGCTGGTGATGCCCACGCTCCGCCCCTGCGGCCCGCCGGTGCCGGAGGGAAGCGCATAACGTCCCAGCACGGCTCCCGCACTGCTGAACTTCACCACCGCAAAGGCATCACGGTACTCCTGCCCATCCGGCACCACCACCGTGCCCACCGCGTACAGGTTGCCAGACCCATCCTCGGTGGCGCCGTGAAACACGTCCGCGCCATAGACGGGCTCGCTGTGGATCACCGCCCGCGTGGTGTTGAGCTGGGAGTCCAGGCGCACCAGGAGTGCATCCGCGTACCCCTGGAAGTTGCCCACACTGCCCACCACGCTTCCCTGGGTGTATCCGGACACGAGGATCTTGTCGGCCACCACGTTGACGCCGAAGACATACTGCGCGGTGGTTCCCTGCACGCACTTCTCCCGCGTCACGGCACGGGTCTGGGGGTTGAAGACCTTCACCAGCACGCGCTGGCTGGTCCCGTAGAGACACCCCTCGAGGTTCGCGTCACCCTCGCCGGCCATCACGATCTCGCCGTTGCTGAGCACGCCAACACCCTTGGCCCGCAAGTAGCTGTTGGGCTGCACCACGGATTCCACCCAGGTTTCCGTCCCATCCGCCTCGAAGCGGGCAAGCTGGGCGGCGTAGTCACCGCCGGGGGAATAGCCGGTGACGTAGATCTGCCCCTCGGGGCCCACCGCCACACCGGTGGCGCGCTGGTCGCCAGTCAAGATGATGCGCTTGAACCACAGGAGACGCTCCACGCGGTCCAGCTTGGCCAGGAAGATGTCACTCCCCAAGGAGGGCGTCTCGTTCGCGGGCGCGCCGTAGGTGGAGCCCACCACGTAGATGGCACCCGCATTGTCGTCGACGGCAATCTGGACCGGATCTTCCGTGGAGGCGGTGCCCAGCGGGACCAGCCAGTTCTTCAGGTAGAAGCCCACGGTCACGGAGTGGTTGGCGTCGACGGTCAGCGTGCAGGGATCGCCGGTGGTGCCGCACCCGGCCAGCCAGCCTTCCAGCGCGCTGTTTCCGGCGGGTGATGCGTTCAACGTCACCCCCGTGCCCTGTGGCACCTGGAGGTCGCAGGTCACGGCGCACTCCTGCCCGAGGGGGGACACCGACACCGTGCCCGTCCCGGTCCCCACCATCTCGACGTGCAACGTGACAGCCGGCGCCCCGCTGCTGGAGGACGAGGATGAGCTGGACGACGAGCTGGAGGAGGACGACGACGATGATGAGCTGGATGACGACGAGCTCGACGACGATGAGCTGGACGAGGACGAAGAACTGGACGAGGACGACGTCGAGGACGCGGCAGAAGCGGATGACGACGACGCCACCGCGGAGGAGGTCGCGGAGCTGGTGGAGCTGGCGGCCCCACTGCTCGACGACGTCGTGACATCCCCCGACGACGAAGCGGCCGTGCTCGACGAAACCGAGGCGCCGGACGAGCTTGCTCCGCCCGTGCTCGTTGCCGTGGATGACGACGCCGTGCTGGTGGAGGACGCCGAGGTTCCGCCCGTGCTGGTGCTGGAAGCCTCGCCGCCGGACGAGGAGGAGGTGGTGCCCCCGGATGACGACGAGGAGGAGGACCCGCTGGTGTGCGACGAAGCGGAGCTGCTGCTGCCGTTGGCCTGGAGGACCCCGCCATCCTCGACGGTGGAGGCGGGTACCTCGCAGTAGCCCTCGGCGTTGCAGCGGTAGCCGGCGCCGCAGTCGTCGTCGGAGTTGCAGGCGCCTTCCAGGATGCGCTCACAGCCCAGCGCGGCACACAGCGTGCACAGCGCCACAACGCGACCGGACCAGGCTCTGTGCATCACTCACCACCTCCCCGACCCAGCGCGAATCCCAACCCGGCCCACACCGCACCGGCAAGCACCAGCACCAGGCACGGGATGATACCCACGCCCGCCGCCGCGCCCAGGCCCAAGCCGCCCAGCAGGAGGAACCGGTAGGTGGAGGTGCCGCTCTTGACCAGCAGCGGTGCGTCGCCACCGAAGGCGATCAGGAAGTTGGGAACAATGGGCGCCCAGAGCCCGAGCGCCGCCACCATCCCGGCCACCATGGCCAGCGCGCCCACCACGCCCAACACCCCCACGCCCGCACCAATCCCACCCACCACGCGCGAGAGCCCGCCGCCACCCTTCCCTGACGCCTTGCGCACCGGCGCGGTCAACCCCAGCACCGCCGCGCGCGAGGCGGGTGAAGCGTCCTTGAGCAGCTCCGCGCGGGTGATGAGCTCGGCGAGCATGGGCCGGGTGAGCTCGGAAACTGCGGCGGGGTCCAGTCCCACGCGGTGCGCCGAGGCGCTGGACACCTCCAGGGCGCGACGGAGCTCCAGCAGCCGCGCGCTCACCGAGTACACGCCGTCGGTGACCCACAGGTTCCCCACCACGAGGTGCGTCACCCCGAGCATGGCGGTCAGCTCCTCGTCGACGAGGGTGCAGCGGTCGGCGGCGCAGCGGGTGAGCTGTTGGTGTTGCGTGTCGCCCAGGCGCAGCGTGATGTCCTGCGGGCTCAGCACCTTCTCGAAGAGCCCCAGCTTGCGCGCCTGCGCCACCAGGTCCTGCGTCACCAGCTCCGCCATGGGCTGGTCGCGACCGTCCGCTCCCAGCTCCAACACCGCCAGCGAGGGCGCCGCGGACGCACGCGCCGGCAGCAGCCCCACGACGAGACCGCCGAGCACCACCGCAACCCGCGCGAGCGCAACGACGGCACGACCAGGCGAAGAAGAGTTCACCACGCGTCCGGCATGCTACCCAAGCCCGCCGGCGCGCCGCGAGTTCCTGGCCACGCCCAAGCCCGCCCTCACGCCTGTGCCGTCGCCCACGTCGTCAACCGCGCCGCATTCCGGGGCGGATGCCGTTGCGGCCCACCGCGGCGCATGCCAGGTGAAGGCAGCAACGGAGGGTCCGGCGGTGTCGCCGGCCAGTGATACGGAGTGAGCGATGGCAGCAGGTCTTGTGAAGGTGCAGTTGATTGGCAACCTGGGCAATGACCCCGAGGTGCGGGTGACCCAGGGCGGGACGGCGGTGGCGAACATGCGCGTGGCCTGTACGGAGCGCGCCAAGGACAAGGACGGCAACTGGGGAGACCGCACCGAGTGGGTCAACCTGGTGTGTTTTGGGAAGATGGCCGAGCAGGTGGGGCAGTACCTGCAGAAGGGCCGTCAGATCTACGCCGAGGGCCGCCTGCAGACGCGCGAGTGGAAGGACAAGGACAACAACAAGCGCACCACCACCGAGGTGATTGCGAGCCAGGTGTTGTTCCTGGGTCGGGCCCCGGATGCGCCGGGCGTGGGCATGGCCAAGCCGTTCGACGGCGACGCGGAAGCGGCCAAGGACGCGCAGATGATGGACATCCCGTTCTGACGTCGAGGCAAGCGTGATTCGGGCGGTGGGCTCGCGCTGTCGGGCTCACCGCTTTTCCATTGCCCGAGCGTGGCGCCCCGGGGTCCGCCGTCAGTGCTGCCTTTTCCCCTCCCCCTCCCCCTCCCCCTCCCGGAGGGCCGCGTTGGACCGTGGGTGGGTGATGCCACTCGATGTCACGGTCGTGGACGCTACGTGGAACCGCGTCCTCGCCCGCGGACTCCCGGGATTGATTGGGATGGGGATGGG